>CAYZFF010000258.1:0-6643 GCA_964477305.1 uncultured Cytophagia bacterium | reverse complement strand
TCGGCAACGCCGTTGAAAACGCCGGCGGCGTAAGTGATCGCGCCTTTTGCCAGCTCGCCGTGCAACTGCGCGCCCACGTCACGATTCGGGACCAAGTTGTTCGGCAGGGCGCGTTCGATGAACAACAAATTCGCGCCCGATTGCAAGCGCTCGATGCCAAAAGGTTCTTTGAGTTTGCCGATCCGAACCCGCGCTTTGGGCGAGTAGCGAAAATCAACGTAGGCGTCTTGAATCACCGTCGTGCCGCCGCCAAAATCCAGCACAAGATAAAAATCGAAATTTTTATCCAACGTGCCTTCGAAGATCGGACGAATGCGGCGCATCAAAAAAGTGTTGACGAAACGCTTCTCGTCATCGCCCAAAAAGAAACGCCCATCCGATTGCACGTAGCCGCGCAGCTTGAGTTGAAACTTGCTGTCAGCGGATCTGAGCGAAAAACCGTCTTTGCCGGCAACCAATGCCGGCGTTTCTTTGGCTTTCGCCGCCGCTTCCTCTTGCGCTAATTCCCATTTCCGTTCGAGAATGCGCAATTTTTGATCAAGCTCGTGTAAACGTGTGTCAGTGGAATCAGTAGATTGCGCGGAAGCCGAATGCGGTAAAATTAGAACGGCACCGCTCAACATCGCGACAACAGCAAATAACTGGAAAATTCTCATGTCACATTCTCCTTGAGGCTCATGAGAACTTCCGGACGTCCGGTCAGCTCACTAAAAATTGAATGGATTGTTTGAAATCGGCCACCAGAGATCTGGTAGGCATGCGTCGGGGATTTTGCAGTTTAGTCTTTCACCTCGCTTTTTTGGTGCCGTCTTTATCAAAACGGATTTTTTCGCGGCGCTCGATTTGAACCACTTTTGAGTCCTGCACGATAATTTCGACAGAACCATAGCGCAGGCTTTTGATTGCCGTAAGAATTGCTTGCACGATTTCGTGCTCGACAGGGCTGGAAGTTGTTGTTACCTGCTGCAGAGGTTGATGAGATGCTTCGTGCATGGCGGTCTCCTATTAGCCTATTCAACAGATAAGCTCTATTGAGTTTATCGGCTATTGGTCGAAAAAAAATTAAAGGCGGCGCAACAACGCTCTTTTCTGCTTTTTCGTCAATTTTTCCACATTCTTGATCATATCAGCCAGACTCGTGCTGTCCAAAATTTTAGCCGTCGCATCCCGTACTTCTTGCATGACCAGCCGAATGCCGCAGGTTTTTTCGTCTTGGCATTCGTGGCATTTCATATAAGCCGTTTGGCTGACACAGGGGATCGGTGCCAGCGGCCCATCCAGCACGCGGATTATCTGCCCGACATAAATCGCCTGCGGCGCCTTACCGAGAAAATAGCCGCCCCCCTTCCCTTTTTTGCTCTGTAAAATGCCGTAATTCTTCAGATCGAGCAGAATCAACTCCAAAAACTTTTTGGGAATACCTTCCCGTTGTGCCAGCTCGGAAATCAGAATCGGGCCTTGTTCGTATTCTTTGGCAAGTTGCAGCAAAGCTTGCAGCGCATATTTCGCTTTTTTGGAAAGCATCGGTTAATCAAATCCACTTAGTCTATCAGTTTAGTCGTGTGTGCAATATATCGCGGTTCCGATTGAATGTCAAGAACTTTTTTTCAAATTTTTAAATTTCTCGCGTTAAAATTCAAAACTTGACATTTTCGCCCAAAGTTTGTATTTTTCGCAATCTTTCTTGGAAGTCCTTCCACGCCATAATTGAATCGGTGGTTTTGGAAGTCCGCATCGAATCAAAACCGAGGAGCGCCGTCATGAAAAAAATCCGGATTTGTTCTCTCTTGCTCATTCTGCAGAGTTTGAGCCACCCCGCGTTAGCGCAAGATTTCATGCTGCAAGGCTGGTATTGGAATTATCCCGGCACGGCAGACGGCCATGTTTGGGCGGACACGCTCAATGCCAAAGCGCAGGAACTGGCGAATGCGGGGTTCACATACGTCTGGCTACCTCCTCTCTCTCGTGCGAGTTTTGGGCAAACGAGCAACGGTTATGATCCGAAAGATTTGTTCGATCTCGGCGAATTTGGCGGCGGTCCGACGCGTTTCGGCACACGCACTGATCTCAATGATTTGATTGCTACATTCAATACTTATAATTTGAAAGCCGTCGGCGATTTGATTTACAACCATCGCGACGGCGGCAAAGCGGAAAACAATCCGTCGGTCGAAGGCTGGATTGAAAATTATACTTCGACCAAAGTCAGCGCCGGCGATCAACCTTTTCCTTCCGATCGTTTTCGCTGCATTCTCCCCATCGGCGGGGCGACTGGACGCGGTGCCGGCACGTATTATTTCAAATTTAAATCAGCCTCCGAGCATGCCAATTTTTTTAACAAGCCTTACAAAGCTTATATGCAAACCAACGTCGTCGGTTATCAAGGTTTGCCGAATGGCAATGAATCCGAGCCGAACGGCGGCGGTGGTTGCGGTGAAGCGAACAATACCATTCAACTCGGCGTCGATATGTTTGCGAGCATCGACGGTACGGGGTGCAAAATTGACGAGTTCGCACTCACGGTGAGTGCGGGCCAATTCAATGCAGCAGGCGACACGCTTTACATTTATATGCAGAATCGTAACAGCGGCGAATACTCCGATCAATATCCGTATGAAATTTGGTACAATGGCAGCAACGTGCAAAGCGCGATGAGTTTTCAAACGTATACCAATTTCACCACCGTGGCCAGCGGTCGCGGCGATATGAATCACACCAATTTCAAGCCGAACGGCAATCCCACCCAGCTCAGCGGTGATTGGGATTACATGTATTTTTTTTATGATTACGATCAATTTGTCCCGAGTACCAAAGACACGTTGTTCGCGTGGACGCGCTGGATGTGGAGCAACGCCGGCATGCGCGGCCTGCGGATGGACGCGGTCAAACATTTCACGCCGGAATTTGTCGGCGATTTGCTCGACAATTTGAATGCAAATGGCATCAACCCCGGCATGGTCGTCGGTGAATGGTTTGATTCAAATTCATTCATTCTCAAAGATTGGGTGGATGATGTTAAAAGTTACATGAACGCCGGCACGCAAGCCGCGATCAAACCGCGCGTGTTTGACTTTGCACTGCGCGACGCGCTCGAAAAAGCCTGCGATCTTTTTGGCTACGATGCGCGCAATGTTTTCACTTCGAGCATTGTCGATGCACAAAGTGTGAGCGGCGATTATGCGGTGACGTTCGTTAATAACCATGATTTTCGTGATCCCGGCCAGCCGGTGGATAACGATCCGATGCTGGCTTATGCTTACACGCTGACCAACAATCAGCTCGGCGTCGCGAGCGTGTTTTATCCGGATTATTACAGCAGTCTTAAGAACAAGATCAATCAGCTTATCGAGATTCACAAGAATTACATTTACGGCGCAACCAGCCGTGATTATTTGAGCCGCATCGGCACGGCGTACAGCGCAACGTACACCGGCGGTTTTCCGAACACGACGCTGCTCTATCAACTGCGCGGCGCGGTTTCCGGACGCGATGTGATCGTCGCGATCAATTTTGCCGGCGAGCAATTAAAAGTCACGCACGGCGTCAACACCACGAGCTTGCCGGTCGGCGGAGTGTTGGTCGATGCCGTTGGAAATTCCACAACTGCCACGTTGACCGTGAATGCGAGCAATCAAGTTTATCTCGAATTGCCGGCTCGCAGCTACGCGGTGTGGATCGAAGATGCCGGCAGTTGGGCGCAAGCTTCGGTCAGTGGCATTGGCAGCACCGAGACCTTCAATGAAATTGATATGCTGGATAAAGACACTGGCTGGGCGGTGACCTCAACCGGCAAGATCGAGAAAACGATAAATGGCGGTTTAACCTGGAGCAACGTTGCCAGCGGCACGACGAATGCTTTGTATGGCGTCAAAGCGGTTGATGCCAACACGATCATTGTTGTCGGCGCGAACAATACGATTCGCCGCACCACCAACGGCGGCGGTTCGTGGGCTTCGGTTGCGCCGAGCCTCTCCCCCACTCCGATTTGGCGCAACGTTGACGGCATCGGCAACACGTTGTATGCCGTCGGTTATGTCTCCTCCGGCTCGCGGCGCGTGCGGGTGGTTCGTTCAACTGATGGCGGCGCCACGTGGACGCGAATCGACGGCGGTACGATGGGCAGCACGAGTACTTCGGCTGCGACAGCATTTTATGGAATTGATGTCGTGACTGCGGATATCGTTTATCTTTGCGGCACGTATGGCACCGGCGGCAATAGCATCTACCGCACCACGAACGGCACGAATGTCTCGCCAACTTGGAGTGGAACTTCGACCGCTACTCCTTTTTATAGCATCGAGATGATTGACAGCAGTTGGGGCTATGTGGTTGGCAGCGCCTCAAAATATTATCAAACCACGAACGGAACGACATTCTCCTCGGTTTCCGGCAGTGGTTTAGCTGCAAGCATGAATGTTCAGGACGTATCGTGGAATGCGAACACGAAGCGGCTTTATCTCGCCGGCTTCACTGGCGCGAGCGGCTCGTATGTGCCGCGTATTTACCGTACTGGCGCGATGGCCAATTCAGCAGCGTCGGACGTAGTCGCGGCGATGACGGTGAATCTGCCGGCGAATAGTCGGCTCTATGCTTTGGATACAGAAACTTCTGCCGCCGCGATCGGTGGTGACAAATCACAAATTGCGTATTACGGCGCGCTCGGCGTGGTTAAACAAGCCATCCCTTTCGTTGACGCCGCCGAACGCATTACGCATTACGAATTATTCGCGAACTATCCGAATCCCTTTAACCCGACCACGACAATTACGTATCAACTGCCGCAGGCCGGACGTGTGACGCTGCGCGTTTACAACATGCTCGGCCAACTCGTGCGCACGCTCGTTGACGCGGAGATTGAAGCCGGCGTGCATGCTGCTTCTTGGGACGCGAAGAATGATCACGGCGAGTTTGTGGCGAGCGGCGTTTATATTTATCAGTTCAAAGCCGGCGATCCTTCGACAAGCTCAGGGAAAGTGGTTGTGAGAACGAAGAAAATGTTGCTGGCAAAGTAAAATTCAATAAACATTGACCGGCCGCTGAGAGTGGCCGGTCAATGAACTTCACAAGAGTGTGATCTTGTCGAAATCATCAAATGCCTTTATTCGGTTAAGCTCTTTCAACCGCAGAATTTTATTATTGTCAATATTTGTTTCGTTCTCTTTCTGGATTTGTTCTGCCTACCCTTCTTTCGCCGGGCGGTTTCTCCTCAAAGCTTCTCCTATTCTCGCGCTCGCACTGATCGTTTGGAATCACCGCCAAACGAAACAAGAAACGTTTCTTTTTGTCGGAATTATTTTTCATAGCCTCGGCGACGTACTTTTGGATATTAACCGTGTCGATTTGTTTTTGCCGGCGCTGGTGACATTTCTCTGCGGGCATGTTTTTTACATTCTCACCTTCAAGCCGGATGTTTCATTCTCCCGCTCGCTCTCAAACACCAACAAACTTTTGATCGGCGCCATTATCCTCTTCGCCGGCGGTTTGGGAGCGATTCTTCTTCCCAAATTGGAAAACCATCTGGTCGTTCCTGTTTTCATTTATATGGCGGCCATCAGCACAATGACGATCTGCGTCGTCCTCGCCAATTACCGCACCGCTTTGATCAGCCTCGGTGCGATATCATACATGTTGTCGGATGCGATGATTGCCGTCAACACATTCGTGCAGCCGTTTGCCGCGAGCGCGTTTCTTATTTGGCCGACATATTATCTTGGGCAGGCGCTGATTGTGATGGGGTTTCTTACAGAAAAACGCAAGGCTTAAACTGCTTTGCCGCAAAAATTTTCATTGGCTGGAATAAATCCTCTTGCAATTTAGTTTAAATTTCTTAAATCTATTACACATGCACAATCGTACATATATAGAAGCGCCAATTCATAAAAATAACCCGTAAAACGTATTTCGTTATGTCACTCGTTCAAATTTCCCGCACGAATTCGCAAGCGCCCTTCGTGCCGCTGCACAGTCTAGATGCGCTGTGGTTTCAAGTCGGCGGCACGGTGTGCAACTTGTGGTGTACGCACTGTTTCATCAGTTGCAGCCCGAAGAATCACATGTTTGAATTTATGTCGCGCGCGCAGGTCAAGAAATATCTTGATGAGTCGGTGCAATACGGCGTGAAAGAATATTATTTCACCGGCGGCGAGGCGTTTATGAATCGCGACATGCTTGATATACTCGCTGATACGCTGCAATTCGGGCCGGCCAGTGTACTTTCAAATGGCATTCTCATTCTCCCACGCGTGGCGAAGCGCTTGCGAGAAATTACCGATGCTAGCCTTTATACGCTTGAAATGCGCATCAGCCTTGACGGATTTACCGAATTCACCAACGATGCGATTCGCGGCGAGGGCAGTTTCCGTAAGGCGTTGGTTGGCGTGAAGAATCTGGTTGAAGAAGGCTTCCTTCCCATCATCACCTGCATGCAGAGTTGGGAAGACGATGAAAACGAAATGGTCTTGGAAGGCTTCAAAGAAATGTTACGCGGCGTCGGCTACACGCGCCCGCGTCTAAAAATTTTGCCGCCGCTGCGCTTCGGGCGCGAAGAGGCGCGCTATCGCGGCTATACCGACGCGGAAATCGTGACCCGCGAAATGATGGAAGGCTATGACGAGCGCCAATTACTCTGCACCACCAGCCGCAT
>CAYZFF010000257.1:2669-6645 GCA_964477305.1 uncultured Cytophagia bacterium | reverse complement strand
TAAAGCGCTCGGGCATGACGATCACTTGGGTAAGTTATTTAATCGGCAATCCTTACATTTTCTGGTTCGACCAAAGTAAATCAATATGCGAATTTATCGGCGGAAAAGCAAGTTTTTTGCAAACGTTTTCATCTGCGTTGCAAGGCTTTACGAAATCTTCGTCTTAACACCTGTAGCTAAACCCGAAATCGTGGTAATAAAAATTGTCACGCAGATCAACTATGAGGAGGGCGGCAAATCACGTTGAGTACACCGAGGTGAAAATGGCGGCGTTTATGGCGTTTCCAATTGGGTTGCATACGTTTTCCCGTAATCATCAAACGCCTTTGTTTGAAGCGCACGGAAAAAATCGCTTGCGCGGCGAATTAGACTGAGGAGAAAGGCTCAAAAACCTCGTCGAAGATTAATACTCTTTATACGCCGCATGGCCGTTCCGTACCATCAAGTCATTGACATTCACCCACGGCTCGCCTTGCTGCACAAAAATTTCAGCCAGATAGCGGCCAAATTTTTCCTGCTTGTCTTTGAGCGTTTGAATGAAGACGTCCTTGCCGTCGATGAGGCCGCGCAGAAAATCGCGCGACGCTAACCCGGCAGCTTTATCCATCCCCACAACCTCCGGCGCATTGATGCGGGCCAGACGCAATTTTTCCTCATGCACCCAAGTATGAAAACCGAGATCGACGTTGATAGTACACGTGTCGCCGTCGTACACTGAAACGACATGGGCGCGGTAGTGATACAAATTTTCTTGCATAACCAATGCCCTCTTAAATTTCGTGTAGCGTTTAAACTGAGAACCGTTACCTGTTACACAAGAAGCTCAATGCACCCGTTTCACATATTCCGCATAAACAAATTTTGGCGAATTTTCTTTATCATGACACTTCACACACGTGGCTTCGTTGACTTGCACGAAATTATCGGTTTGATCGTCGGCGCGCACATGATAGCCGGCCCGGCCGTGGCACATTTCACAGCCGACGCCGACTAAATAGGGCTGTTTCTCTTGCAAGGTAAAACCCGTTTGTTCACCGAACCCCACCGTGTGGCAGCGCAAGCATTCCGAATTCGTCGACTGTTTTTTCGTCACCAAAGTTTCCAGCGCATGAGCATGCTTCGACTCGCGCCATTTGTTATAAATGTCTTCGTGACACAAGCGGCACACTTCGTTGCCCACATAGGGATTTTCCGTATAGCCGTTCACCGCATGATCGTGATCATCATGCGCGGGCGCGGGTGGTGGCGGCGTTACCGCCGATTGGCTCCGCTTCAGCATCCGCTCTTGAATCGGCACGGCTTTCGGCGAGTCGGGGACGTTGTTATCTAAAATAATTTGCGTGAACTTACCAGTGCGAACGCCGGCTTTTTTCTCTAAAGTAATCACCCCGACTTCCCGGCCACGATCACCAGGGCCGACAACGATAGCGCCATTATCATTTGTGGGCGCTTGCGCCATCGGTTGGTACGTGCCGTGCGAAGTCAGCCACAGATCGACGCCGGAAAAACTCTGGCGCAATGGCGTCACTTCATTTACCGGGCCGTGATAAATCACCACCGTCAAATCGACTTTCTTCAACCGCAGGGCATCAAGCTGTTGCTGCAAAAAAACTTTAGGATCTCTCGGCTCCAGCGTTTGTCCCTGTTGCAAAAACGAGGACACGACTTCAACGACGCCGAGGGTCGCCGAGGGCCTTTGAATAATTCGAATTGGCGCCGCGCCAATGTCCGCCGCCGGTTTGTAATTGCCGCTGAGCAACACCTCTTTCCCGCCGCTTTGCGCCACTTCTTCAAAAAACTGCGGCGCGAGATCGCGTTCGCCGATGCCGATGGCGTCATATCCGAGATCGCGCATGGTCTTGAATAACTCGGCGGATTTCCAAACCGTGGGGCCAAAGATAGATTCGCCCATATCGCCGCCGTCAATCATGACCAATTCGGGATGAACTTTCTTCAAACTATCAATAACTGCAATGCGCTTGGCCAGACCGCCACGCCTGCTGCCGCTTCACCCACACGGTTCGGTGTAACCCAACGCATCGCTGGAATAAAAAATGTGCACCTTAACCGGCCGATCCGCCGCCGCCGCAGTTTGGCGCCAGTTCCAGCCGGCCAGCGCCAGAAGCACGAGCAGGCCGGATATCAGCAATGCTTTTGACTTGTTCATAAACCGCCCTGAATAAAGTTAAAAACCGAGGATGCGCAGGCTTTTAGCAATGCCGGTACAAATTTGCGCATCACGCCATTTCCTGGCAACTCATTTTAAAATACAACTCTGTGCAGCAATATCGCGATAACCATTTTTATTCTTTGTAGCTACCAAAATATGAAAAAGCGGAGATTTAATCAAGAGAAGAGTTAATAAAATATGGCCGTCTTTTTGCTCTTTATTTTGTGTGGCTGGTTTTCGAATTTAACGCCTCTTTCATTTGTTCCCCCAATGTGTCCGAGCCTGGCTTGCGACTATTTGCCAAAATGGAACATAATAAATTTTATTAACACCGCTTATTTTTCAGGTGTATTGCGGGTAAATTCTCTTTGATATCAAGCGAGTTGGATTATGAAGGTGCTAAAAATTTTTCTGCTGTTTATCGGAATGCTCTATTGCTCCGCCTGCGACGGTGATCTACAGAAGGCGAAAACGCTGTACCGGCAGTCGCAAACCGTTGAACTAAAAACCTCCGTGCCGCTCGCCGATCCGCTCGGCGAAGCGATTGCCACGCTCGAAAACTATTTGGCCCGCAACCCGGATAATGCGTCGGCAACTTTGCTGCTGTGGCGGTGTTATGTGCAAACCGGCCATCCCCGCGCGCAAGCGATGAGTGACAACATGCTGCGGATGCCGGAGAAAATGCGCCAGGTTTTCCCCCGTGAAATCCGCCGGGAACTCGACGACAGCAAGCGCGAACAGATGGTATATTTGTTCGGCAAAATCGCAACCATGCAAGAGGCGGGCGCCCTGATCGGCATTCTGGAAAAAGACAACTCGACTAATGTGCAACGGGCCGCGGCTGACGTGCTGGCTCAGATTAATGCCGACGCCGCCGTGCCGTCGCTCTTGCGCAAATTGCCCACAACACAACCAGCCGTGCGGCTTTATGCTTGCCGGGCGCTCTCGTCTTTTCCGCAACCGCAGGTGACCACCGCGTTGATTTCTCGCGTGGTGGATATTCAGGAAGCGCCGGAAGTGCGCCAACAGGCGGCACAATCGCTTGCACAGATTTGCCGGCAGGAGTTTCACGAACGCGAAGCATTGGTTATGCAACTCCGGCAATTGCTTGAAGACGAGGCGGGGCCGACTTTAACCCGTCTACTCGTCGCCTCCACGCTGGCGGCGCTCGGCCAAACCCTTGGCTATGATTTGGCCATGAAATGCGCGGCTTCCGCCGATCCGTTCATGCGCGGGGTGGCCATCATTACACTGGGCTACATCGGCGACAAACAAGCCTTGCCTTATCTCACCGACGCGCTGGAATATGGCAACAAAGCGCTGCGTCTGCAAGCCGCCGAAGCCCTTGGCCGTTTAGGTCATCAGAAAGCCCTGCCGAGTTTATACAAAGCGTTAAATGACCCCAGCGACACCGTACGCGCCGCCGCGAATCAATCCATCGCCAAAATTAAAGCGCAAGGTGCGAATGGATGAAGCGAGTATTCAGTAACCAGTGACAAACCGGTTGACTTCGGACTTCGGACTTTCGACCTCTGACCTTATTTCAAAATCGTCAGGCGGCGTGTTAACACCTGCCCCGCAAATTTTAGCCGATAATAATAAATTCCCGACGGAAAATCGTACGCGTAAAAATTAACCTCCTGCCGGCCAGCGGGGCGGAACTCATTCAGCAGCGTTGCCACCTCCTGGCCCAAGCCGTCGTAAATCATCAATTGCGCCACTCCCGGTTTCGGCAACTCAAAGAGAATCGTCGTCGTCGGATTGAAGGGGTTCGGATAATTCTGGTATAAAGCAAACGTTGCCGGC
>CAYZFF010000257.1:0-2569 GCA_964477305.1 uncultured Cytophagia bacterium | reverse complement strand
TCATTCACGAGCAAAGCCGCAAACGTTGAATCACGCGCCACTTGCAATTGATAAAATGCGGCATCGCGCGGATAATTCCACCGCAGCGTGACGCCGCCACTGCCGACAATCGCACCGTTCGCCGGAGTGGCAAGAACCGCCATTGCCGGTGGTGTAACCATAATCGCCGTTGTTGACAGGCTTTCATTGGAATTGCGGTCGAGCGCGGTGACGGCATAATACACCGGCGTGCTCGTAGCTGGCGTTTTGGGGAAATAATAATTCAAACCGACAATCCCCACGATATTGGACGGATCGTCGAGATCATTTGGTTGCACGATCGCGTTTTTCAAGCGATACACGACATAACGAAATGCCGTGTCGCCGTCCGCGGCTTTTGTTGACGCCTCCCAACGCAGGCCGGAAGCGCCAACGCTCGCGATGCGTTCGTAACGCAAATTCTTGGGCGCATTCGGCGGCGTAGTTTCTTTCCACGCCATTACCGGCAATAGCGCCGGGTAGCGCTGCAAGCTCGTTTTCAAGCTGTCAGTGAAACCTTTGGGATTCTCCCGCAACGTGAGCGCACGAAAAAAAACATTGCCTTGTACACTGATGTTGCTGCGATTGGCGCGGATTTGGCGCGGCAATTCATTCGCAGCCCAATTCTGAGCTGAAATGTTGAACGGCGCCAAACCCGGATAAAGGTGACGATCATTAACTTGTGACGCCCACCAGGGCATGAGCCTGCCGTAGTCTTGATTGCCGCCAAAACGCCAGTACAGTTGCGGCGTGAGATAATCTATCGTTTTTTGTTGCAACCACGCCACGGCATCACAATAAATCGTGCTGTACGCATCCAACCCGACAATGCCGGTTGGCACGTTGTTTTTCCAAATGCCGAACGGGCTAATGCCGAATTTCACAAACGGCTTGACGACTTGAATGCTGTCGTGAATCATTTTGACCAACAAATTCACATTGTCGCGCCGCCAGTCGCCGCGATTGGTGAAACCGCGCGAGTAATTCGCAAACGTCGCATTGTCTTCGGTGGTAATTTGATTCGGCGGATAGGAATAAAAGTAATCATCAAAATGCACGCCGTCGACATCGTAGCGGTTGACGACATCCATAACGACGCTGGTGACATAACTGCGTACTTGCGGCAACCCGGGATCAAGCACTTTGAGATTGGCGTTGCGAATAATCCAATCCGGATGCACCACAGAAACATGATTGGAAGCATTGGTATAACCGCCGACTTCGCGCACGGAACGATAGGGATTAAACCACGCGTGCAATTCCATCCCGCGTTTGTGCGCCTCCTGCACGGCAAATTGGAGCGGATCGTAAAACGGGCTTGGTGGCCGGCCCTGCCCGCCGGTCAGCCAATATGACCACGGCTCGATGGGGGAGGCATACATCGCGTCGCATTCGGAGCGCACCTGAAACATCACCGCATTAACGCCCGCGGCTTGCAATTCATCCAGCAGCCGGATCAACTCGCCGCGTTGCGTTCCCGCATCCAGCCCCGGCGAGGTTGGCCAATCAAGGTTGATCACGGTGGCGATCCACGCGCCGCGAAATTCGCGCTTGGGTGGAAGCGTTTGCGCCGCAAGGTTATTTAATGTGAAAAATAAAACAGGGATGAAATACTGTAACAATTTTTTCATATTCATACATATTATTTGATCAATTGCACAAAACGAGTTGGTCCATCGTCGCCGAAAAATAGCAGCAAATTATATGCACTAAAGTTAAAAAGGGCATCTGAGTTTGCCAGCGCTCAGATGCCCTAAAAAAGTTTGTAGTTACGCCTTCAGGCGTGATCTTTATGAACGGCAAGGAAAGTTCCGTCACAAATGACGATTGCTCAGAACGAAACTTTCGAGGCCTGAAGGCATTACTACGAACGTTACTTCACCAGCATCATACTCTTTGTAAATACCTGTCCAGCAACATACAGACGATAGAAGTACAAGCCGGTGGCAAGGCCATTCGTTTCAAATGTCGCCTCATGACGGCCCGGCGGCATAACCTGCTGCACCAGCGTCTTCACTTCGCGGCCCATGCTATCGTACACTTTCAACTCAACGATGGCATACTGGGAAAGCGAGTAAGCAATCGTCGTGTTCGGGTTAAAGGGGTTCGGATAATTTTGAAAAAGCTCGTACGTTCCCGGAACGCTGGTAAACGGCTTATCTTTCACTCCGACCGCGCCTTTGACGAAGCGCATGAGGCGGCTGCCGTCGAAACTTACCGAGTAAGCCGAATCACCGCTGACGCTGAACGCGACATTGCGCGGCCCATTGCCCAAAACCGTGCCCGCCGCGTTTTTAATCTCCGGCATGGTAACGATGGTATACTCGGATTTCTTGAAATCAAAAACATACAATCCATTCAGCGAATTGTCGACCGGCGTGCTGGCGCGATCCACCGAAACCCACAGCGTGCTGTCTTTCGGGTGCCAGTTCATCGTCTGGCGATTCGTCCTCAGGATCAGCTCGCCCTTGTCGTTGGTGTAAATGCTGTCGGTCTTATCATAGTTGATAAAATCCTTCGTCGTCCAAATATAAAGCGGACCACCGCTGGC
>CAYZFF010000256.1:0-6649 GCA_964477305.1 uncultured Cytophagia bacterium | reverse complement strand
TGAAGGGCGGCGAGATCCACGGCGACATGCGGCCGCGCTCGGCATCGCGATTGGCCATATTGCCCAACACAACACACGTCACGCTGATGCAGCGCATGCCCGTCATCGTCCCGATGGTGAATGACTTTTTCGATGCAAAGCCGCAAAAGCAATAAAAGAAGCGCGGCGTGCGGTTCCGAGTCTGCCCTTTAGTCGCGGCGAAGGCCGCACAAAATCGCGTTAGGCGGCGATCATTGTTTTCGCCCACAGCGGAGAGGACGAAATGAAAAAATGAACAACGCGGATTTCTACACCAGCGGCGTGCGCAAGAAGATCGTGCCCGCAGAGTTGATCGAATTGATGCAAGGCTTGTCGGAGAAAAACGGCAACAAAATTGATCCGGCGACGATGGGCATGCCGCCGGATTTTCCGGAAGAGATTCCTTCGCTTTTGGCTTTCAAGCGCGTCGGTGACAAAACAGAATTCACTGCCATCGAATATGGCTGGACGCTGGGCCAGATGCGCGAGATGTCCAAGCTCGGCTTGGAAGAGTGTCTCGACAAACTGGCGGAAAGTTTGAAATAAATTCCAGGTGCAGTTTCGTGATCAGTAGCCGGAAATTTTAAAAGAAAGAAGAAGAATGGCATGAACAAAAAGATTCTTATCCTCACGCTCGCAAGCTTGAGTTTGATTGCACAAACCGTTGCATCCGCTCAAGGCACGGGTAACTACGCATCCGTCAACGGCATGAAGATGTACTACGAAGTCTCAGGTACAGGTGATCCATTGATTGTGCTGCATGGCGCCTATATGAATATCCCTGCAATGGGTGAGATCATTCCCAAGCTTGCGAAAGCTCATAAAGTTTATGCGCTTGAATTGCAGGGACACGGACGAACTAATGATATTGACCGACCTATCACCTATCCGAATCTGGCAGACGACGTGGCTGCTTTTATGGACAAGGTGGGTCTCAAGAAAGCCGATGTTTTTGGCTATTCTATGGGTGCTGTAGCGGGACTAAAACTTGCCATTCGCCATCCGGAGAAGGTAAAAAAACTCATATCAGGCTCAGGCGGTTATGATGTTGAAAAAGGTTGGCAGCCGGAGTTAAAAGCGGCCATCTCGCAAATGACTGTTGAGATGGTCGTTAATAATATGCCGCTCGCTGAAGCGTATCGTAAACTCGCTCCTAATCCCGATGGTTTTCCTGCGCTTGTGGAGAAGCTTATTGCACAAGGGAAAGAACCAATAGCATGGGAAGCGGATGTCAAAGCTTTGAAGATTCCTGTGCTGATTATTGCTGGTGACGCTGATTTTACAACATTAGAACACGCAGTTGCATTCTTCCGGCTCCTCGGGGGCGGTGTAATGGGTGGTATGGGAAAGCCCTTACCCGATTCACGTCTTGCGATCTTGCCCGCGACAACGCATATGACTGTCATTGATCAAACTGACCTTCTGATCGCCTTCATCGAACCGTTCTTGAAGAGCGAGACGCCGTAGGGGTTCTTCGAGAGCGGCTGGAGACGAAATAACGATGTTGTACGATCATTCAAGACTTATACCGAAAGGGCAAAGAAATGACAACGCCAAGCAGACAAACAAGCACCATCGAAACGAACGTAAACGCTCCGGTTGAGAAAGTTATGGAAAAAATAATCGTTCAAGAATTCATTACATTAGAACTTTGAACTAACTGCAAGAAACTAACGAACCAAAAACAAACGGGAATGCTGAAAACCGATTAGAGTAAGCACAACTAAATTTTATATGAACACCCAAGAACAAATCAAAAAGTATATTACAAGCCAACCTGAATCGAAACGCAGCGACATGCAAGCGCTGCACCGCATCATTCTGCAAGTAATGCCAGCATGTAAATTATGGTTCCTGGATGGTAAAAACAGTGAAAATAAAACTGTTTCTAATCCCAATATAGGATATGGAATTCACACCATAAAATATGCTGATGGAAAAACCAGAGAGTTTTATCAGATCGGTATGAGTGCAAACACGACAGGAATCTCTGTCTATATCCTTGGTATTAAAGATAAGAAATACTTAGCCCAGACATATGGAAAAAAACTCGGCAAGGCGAGTGTGAGCGGATATTGCATTAAGTTCAAAACGCTGAAAGATATAAACATTGATATACTTGAAGCGGCAATACGATATGGGCTTGAGACCTCACATTAACTAAACAGCACCAGGTCAAAATAGAAAATAAATCATTACTTCAGACAAACTTTCTTGCTGAATTTAAGGGTATATTCGAGAAGTAGAGCACGCTTTTTTATCAGAAAGGAACTGAAACATGAGAAACGCAGTCTTCGCAATCAACATGACGGTTGACGGTTACTTCGGCCACGAGGATATGATTGCAGATGAAGAGCTACACGAATTTTTCACCGGGCTGCTCCGCGACGCGGATATCGAACTCTTTGGACGTAAAACATATCAACTGATGTTTCCGTACTGGCATACCGTTGCGGAAAATCAGTCGGAGACAAAAGCGACAAATGAGTTCGCGCAAACGATTAATGCAATCAACAAGGTCGTTTTTTCCAAGACGCTCAAAAGCGTTGAATCGAAGAACACGACGATTTCCCGCGCAAACGTTGAAGAAGAACTTCAAAAATTGAAAAGGCAGCCGGGCAAAGATATTTCCATCGGCAGCTTGCGCATTGCCTCGCACTTAACGCAGCTCGGCATGATTGATGAGTATCACTTTGTGGTTCATCCGGTTGTCGCGGGAAAGGGTCCCCGCCTGTTCGAGACTGATGGTCTCAAAGAGCGCCTTCGGTTGAAACTCGTCGGGTCGAAAAAATTCAGTTCCGGAGTTATTGCGCTTCATTACAAAAAAACGGCGCCATAACAGCGTATCTTCACAAAAATAAGATCATTGAGGAGAAATCCGATGGTTACAATCAAACCCAAAATCGTCCCGCATCTCTGGTACGACAAGGAAGCAAAGGAAGCGGCAGAGTTTTATTGCTCTATTTTCCCTGATTCCAAAATAACAAACATTACCACGCTGCACGACACCCCATCGGGTGATTGCGATATCGTCTCGTTTGAGCTTTCCGGAGAGCCGTTCATGGCGATCAGCGCCGGGCCTTTGTTCAAGTTCAACGAGTCAATTTCTTTTATTGTGTATTGTGACACGCAAGAACAGATCGATTATTATTGGAAAAAACTTTCTGCGGATCCTAAAGCTGAAATGTGCGGCTGGTTAAAAGATAAATACGGCCTCTCGTGGCAGATCACGCCTGCCGGGATGGATGAGATGATGCGCAATGGCAGCAAAGAACAGATCGCGCGCGTGACCGAAGCTTTCCTCAAAATGAAGAAGTTTGACATCGCCGAATTACAGAAAGCGTACGAGCGCGCGTGAGGAATCGACAAGAAAAGGAAACACCATGCGAAGATTATCTGTATTCAACCATGTATCCATCGACGGCTTCTTCGTTGATGCAAACGGCGACATGAGCTGGGCCAAAGCAACTCCCAACAACGCCGAGTGGAACGCCTTCGTCACTGAGAATGCAAGCGGCGAAAGCATGTTGTTGTTCGGCAAAATTACTTACGAAATGATGGCCAGCTTTTGGCCTTCGCCAATGGCTGCTGAGATGATGCCGGAAGTAGCCGAGCGCATGAACAATTTGCCGAAGATCGTGTTTTCGAGAACGATGAACAAGGCCTCGTGGAACAATACGAGACTGGTGAAGAGCGATCTCGCTTCGGAAGTGCGCAAGATGAAGCAAGAGTCCGGGCCGGACATGGTGATTTTGGGAAGCGGCAGCATCGTCGCACAACTCGCGCAGGAAGGCTTGATCGACGAATACCAGGTTGTCGTGAATCCGCTCGTTCTCGGCAAGGGCAGAACGATGTTCGAAGGTGTCAAGGAGAAGTTGAGCTTGAAGCTGACAAAGACGCGAACCTTCGGCAATGGAAACGTCTTTCTATGCTATGAACCGCTGGCGTGAAGGCGAAGCATAAAGTCAAAATAATTTTAGCCAATATCATTAAAAGTTTTCAATGAGGTTGTCTTAAATCGTTTTGGCGATCACCTGAACCAACTAAGGAGAAACCGCCATGCCAAAATCGCAAAGTCATAGCGTATCGGTGAATAAAGACATCAAAGCATATAATAATTCGCAGTCAAGTGATGACAAGGCAATTTGTACTTTGTTATCCTGGGAAATTAGCCGCAACCTGCCCGAAGCGGAAAATAAAATATGGCATGGACATCCCGTCTGGTTTTTGGACGGTAATCCGATCGTCGGTTATAGCAAACTGAAAAACTGCATCCAACTATTGTTTTGGAGCGGGCAGTCGTTCGATGAACCTGGTTTGCAACCCGAAGGCACTTTCAAGGCGGCGGAAGCTCGCTACACTTCCGTCGAACAAATCAATGCACCTGCTTTGAAACGTTGGATTAAAAAGTCAAAACAAATTCAGTGGGATTATAAGAATATCATCAAGCGCAAGGGCGTGCTGGAAAGGTTGAGGTAGCTGGACATTTCTTGTACCATGCGCTGCCCAACGCTTGCAAAACGATCCAATCAACTCGTTGATATGAAAAAGTGAGGCTATGGTGAAAAAAGCTGTTTCAACAAAAAAGTCTGTTCCGGCCCAAAACGTGGACGCCTATCTTGCGTCTGCGCCGAAAGAGTTGCGTGCAGTTCTCGAAAACCTGCGCAAAGCGATAAAAGCCGCCGCGCCGAAGGCCGAAGAGTTGATCAGCTATCAAATCCCGACTTACAAATATCACGGGCCGTTGGTGCATTTTGTCGCGCGCGAGAGTTATTGCAGTTTCATTGCGGTAAGCAAAACGGTTTTGGAAAAATTCAAAAACGAGCTTGCGGGCTTTGACACGTCCGGAACGACGATTCACTTCACGGTTGAGAATTCGCTTTCGGCGGCGCTCGTCAAGAAAATCGTCAAAGCGCGAGTTGTGGAGAATGAAGCACAGGCCAAGCTTAAACGAAAGTGATGAGAAAATGATACGTTCAAAAAAAGTGCGGCCCACAAACATCACCGAATATATAAATGCCGCGCCGAAAGAGACGCAGAAAAAGCTGCGTGAAATGCTTGCGTGTATTCGCAAAGCCGCGCCCGGTGCGGAGGAAGGCTTGAAGTGGGGAATGTTGGCTTTCTCTTATCGGAGAATACTGGTTACGTTCAAGGCCTTCAAGCATCACCTCGGCTTTTACCCCACACCCTCTGCGGTGAAAGCCTTCGCAAAAGAACTGTCGAAATTTACCACAGCCAGCGCCTCGATCCAGTTTCCACTGGACAAGCCGTTGCCTCTCGCACTGATTCGCAAGATCACCGCGTTCCGCGTAAAAGAGAGTATCGAGGAAGACGCGAAATGGCGAACATGAAAATTGCTCGAAAAATGAACAAACGCAAAATCTTCAAGACGGTTTGGTTTGGCTTCGCGGCCGTATTTTTAATTTGGAATTGGTCAACCTTTCAATCTCGAAACCTTCCCAAAGATACATTTGCAAGCAATGATTTGATCATGGTCGTTGAGAATAATGATCGAATAACATTTCAGTCGAATAAATCAAAGCAAGCCGTCGAGTTGATATTTTTTCCTGGCGGTTTGACTGATCCTAAAGCTTATGCGCCGTTGTGCAAAAAAATTGCAGAAAGAGGCTACACCTGCCATATCATAAAAATGTCGTTTCGGCTTCCGCAACGCGACTATCAAAAAATTTTTCGCATGTTCGACTTAAAATCGGGAAATTATGTGATTGGCGGGCATTCGCAAGGCGGAAAAATGGCCGCCCAATTTGTTTATGAAAATCCCGAATTCATGAAAGGTCTTTTCTTGTTGGGGACTTCTCATCCGAGAGATATTAACTTGTCCAACCTGCCGATTCCTACTATTAAATTCTACGCTCAAAACGACGGGTTGGCAAGCGTTGAGGAAGTGCTCGAGAATAAAGACAAACTGCCGGTAACCGCGAAGCTGATATTAATTGAAGGCGGAAATCATTCGCAATTTGGATATTTAGGCGCTTTGCTCATGGACGACGAAGCCGATATTACTCTTGAAGAGCAACAGTCAACGGTATTGGAGAAACTGATAAACTTTCTGAACGAAATAAGTGCTGACAGGAAAAAAGGACTCTGACATGGCAACGGCTTTTAGCGCTAAACAATTTGTGAAAAAATTGGAAACTCTCCGTTCGGCGGAGGAGCTTAAAAAGATTCAGCGCTATTTTAAATCCGGCGAAGGGCAGTACGCCGAGGGCGATAAGTTCATCGGCGTGCGCATGGGTCAAATCTTCGCGCTGGCCAAAGAGTTTATGGACATGCCGCCCAGCGAAATTGAAAAATTGCTCGAAAGCCCGACCCACGAAGTGAGGGTTGGCGCCGTGAGCATCATGGATTGGCAAGCGCGCAGCAAGAAAATTTCTGCTGAACGCAGGAAAGAGTTGTTCGATCTTTATATCAAACGCCACGATAGAATCAACAATTGGGATTTGGTTGATCGCAGCGCGCCGTATGTCGTTGGCGGCTACTTGTTCGATAAACCGCGCGCGATTTTGTACAAGCTGGCGCGCTCGAAAAATATTTGGGAACGCCGCACGGCAATCGTCAGCACCTTCTATTTTACCAGAAAAGGCGAGGTCGATGACACTTTTAAGATTGC
>CAYZFF010000255.1:0-6669 GCA_964477305.1 uncultured Cytophagia bacterium | reverse complement strand
AAGCTGTGGATGCCCGATTAAAGCATTCGGGCATGACCTCAGTTGGGTAAGTCATATAATCGGCATTCCTGAGAATTTAAAATATTTTGCTCAAACAAACTCCGGATCGTTACGTCAATTTCTCTTAACCCCTAAAATTTAGGAGGACAGCAGTCATGCGGTCAAAAGTTACGGTTACGATCGCGTTGTGTGCTTTGGTTGTGTTAACAACTTTAGCGCACGCGCAACGCCGTGCTCCAAATGTGTTGTGGGCGCGTTCCACGGCCGGGGCGAAAATTACGCTCGACGGCGTGTTGAATGAAGCGGTGTGGGCGAAGGCTGAATCCATTCGTGTGCAATATGGTAAAAATGGAAATCTCATCACCGGCAGCGGCTCGCGAAAAGAAGGCGGCGTTGATGCAACTGATCCGACCGACGCCACACTAAAATTTCTGGTGGATGGCAATGTTTTGTACATGGCCGCGGTGGTGAAAGACAGTTCGGTCGGTGGCGGTTTGTTCAATCGCTTTGACGGCTTTTTGATGAACATCCGCCGCCACGAGTTGGTGGATCGTCCCGCGCCGCCGTTTGAATATTTTTACGGCTGGGTCACCGAGCCGTGGGCCGATACGACGCTGGGCTTGCCCGGAAAATTGCCCGGCTTTTTCGGCTTTGCTGGCGGTCCGCGCGATGCGAACAACTCGAAAATCTGGAATGCCGTGACGACGGTACAGGGAACTTCGAATAATGACGCGACGATAGATAAGGGCTGGACAACAGAAGTGATGTTTGGCCTCACCGAGCGCGGTTATGATGTCACCAAAGCGCAAGGCGATATTGTTGAATTCAACATCTCCATTTATGATGCCGATTGGCAATGGCCGCTTCAAGCCGGCCGTTTCAGCGGCAACCGGACATGGTGGCAAGGCCCGTGGGGCAATGCCTCGGCTTATGACATCGCGCGCCTTCATGCACGCCCCGATGTGACGGTCAGTTCAACCTCATTGCCGGAAGTCGGGCCCGATCTGATCATCCCGAACGCCGCGAATCACAACGCCCCGGTTATCGATGGCAAACTGGATGAAGCGGTGTGGCAAGCCGAACGCGGTATTGACATTCGTTACGGCGACGAGGCGCTGCGCAATTCCTACACAGGCATCGGCAAATGGCGCAGCGGCCAGTTTCAGCCGGAAATCGGCGGCGCGCGCGCGACGATTCTTGATCCGGCAGATGCCACGCTCAAAGCGGTTTTCAAAGGCAATTTTTTATTCCTCGCGGCCGACGTTCGCGATCAAGCCGTGTGGTCGATCAACAATTTTGATCAATGGGACGGCATTCGCGTCATCATCAATGACCGTGCCAAACGCGACCCCGATGAAGGGAATTTGCTCCGCCGCGAGCTGACGGTGCGCTTCGATCCCACGGGAAAAACCATTTATGAAAACTATCTGGCGTTTCTTGTGGATTCGGTAAACGGCGCAAAAGTCAGCGTCGGCATGAAACCCAACACCACGATCAACAATGCTAGCGATACCGATCAAGGCTATTGGATTGAAATGGCGATTGATCTCACCAAGCTCGGTTATCCGCCGGGCCGCGGTGATGGCTTGTTGTTCATCAGCGCCACGTTGTTTG
Source organism: uncultured Cytophagia bacterium (assembly GCA_964477305.1). Classification (GTDB taxonomy): domain Bacteria; phylum Zhuqueibacterota; class Zhuqueibacteria; order Zhuqueibacterales; family Zhuqueibacteraceae; genus Zhuqueibacter. The sequence goes on along the minus strand of CAYZFF010000255.1, from coordinate 5,055 downwards.
ACGGCGATTCGTTCACGAATGCCGCAGACAATTATGGCAACCGCGTGTGGTGGATGCGCGAAGGCGGTTTCAATGCCGGCCCAGCCTGGGCACACATGGATCCATACACGTTATTGCCGCCGCCGCCGGCAACGACCGTGCTCGAGCGTTCGAACGTAATTTGGGCGCGCAATACCAGCACGCCGATTACACTCGACGGCAAGCTCGATGAACCCGCGTGGGCACAGGCGGAAAACATTCGTTTGCAGTACGGCGCGAATGACCATTTGATTTCGGGCAGCGGTTGGAGAAACGAAGGCGGCCCGGAGCCGAGCGATCCAACTGATGCGACGTTTCGGTTCCTGGTGAATGGCACCGACCTTTATCTCGGCGTCACGGTAAAAGACAGTTCCGTCGGCGGCGGTTTGTTCAACCGGTTTGACGGCTTTTTGATGAACATTCGCAATCACGCGCAGCGGGATGCCCTCACCAGAATGGCCAATCCGTTTGAATACTTCTACGGTTGGGTTACCGAACCGTGGGCGGATACGACGCTGGGATTGCCGGGCAAACTTCCCGGCTTCTTCGGTTTTGCCGGCGGGCCGCGTGATGCAACAAATTCAAAAATTTGGGATGCCGTCACCACCGTGCAAGGCACATCCAACAACGATGCCACGGTTGATCAAGGTTATACAACGGAATTTAAATTCAGCCTCACCGAACGCGGCTATAACGTCACCCGGGCGCAAGGTGATATTGTCGAATTCAACGCCTCGATTTATGATGCCGATTGGCAGTGGCCGTTCCAAGGCGGCAGATTTAGCGGCAATCGTGCATGGTTGCAAGGCCCGTGGGGCAATGCCAACGCGTACGATCTGCTGCGCATTTACGTGCGTCCGGATGTAACGACGAGTTCCGGTCCGGTGCCGAAAGTTGGTCCGGAGTTGGTGATTCCGAACGGCGGCACCATCGCCGCGCCCACCATCGACGGCAAGCTGGATGAACGCGCATGGCAAGGCGCATACAGCTTCGATATTCGCTTCGGCGATGATGTATTGCGCGAGGCCTATCCCGGCATCGCCGCGTGGCGCAGCGGCCAGTTCCAACCGGAAATCGGCGGCAAGCGCGCAACGGTACTTGATCCCGGTGACGCGACAATCAAAATGTGGTTCAAAGGCGACTGGCTGTATCTCGGCGTCGATGCGCGCGATCAAGCCGTGTGGTCGATCAACAATTTCGATCAATGGGACGGCATTCGTTTCATCATCAATGATCGCCGGGCCACCGATCCAGATGAACATAACTTGCTGCGTCGCGAGTTGACCGTGCGCTTCGATCCGACCGGCAAGCCGATTTTTGACAACTTCCTGCCGTTCCTGATTGATTCGCTGCAGGGCGCAAAAGTCGGATTTGCTTTGAAAACCGGCACCACAATCAACAACGCCAGCGATGCGGACAAAGGCTATCAAATCGAAATGGCGATTGATTTGACCAAACTCGGCTATCCGTCCGGCCGCGGTGATGGTGTGCTGTTCATCAGTGCCACGTTGTTCGACGGCGACTCCTTCGTGAATGCCGCTGACGATTACGGCCCGCGGACATGGTGGATGCGTGAAGGCTCGTTTAATGCCACGCCAATTTGGGCGTTCATGGATCCGACCCGGTTGCTCACCGGCGTTGCCGCTGAAGCCGGCACGCTTCCAAAAGAGTTCGCGTTGATCGGTAACTATCCGAACCCGTTCAACCCCTCGACGAAAATTCAATTCACCATGCCGGAACCGGGAACCGTCACGTTGAAGATTTTTGATATTCTCGGCCGCAGCGTGAAAACCATTCCGCTTGGCCTGCAACAAGCCGGTACGCGCGAAACCGTGTTCACGCCGGAAAACCTCACTACCGGTGTGTATTTGTATCGTTTGGAAATGAAACCTGCCGGCGCCCAACACGTGCGCTCGACGCTGTATGGCAAGTTCATGTTGGTGAAATAGGCTCGTAGTAACGCCTTTAGGCGTCGAATGATGCAGTGCGAAGTTTGACTTGGGCGGCGAAACTTTTTGTTGCTTAGCAAATTTGTCGTGCCCAAGTCGAACTTCGCCTGCTCTTTTTCTTTTTTTTAAAAGATCATTTGGTTTTTCTAATTTTTTTCCAGATGCCATGCGGACGCTGCAATTAGAAATTGCACAAAATAAACGTTTCGGTTTTACATACGTCCAGCGCTTGGCTGGTTGCTGAAAAACGTCATGCCTGCGAAGGCGGGCATCCAGAAATCCAGGAAGATCATGGATTCCCGCTTTCGCGGGAATGACAATTTTAAGTGATTTTAGACTTTTACAGCACCCTGCTAAAGGCGCGACCACAAAACATGAGGCGCGTCATGTTCATGCCAACAAAATCAATAATGACTTGGCGAATTTATCAACCCGGTTTAGCGCGAATTGCCACCATCACTTGCCTTTTGCTCTTTGCCTTTTGCTATTCCGCTTCCGCCGGCACCACCGGTAAACTCGCGGGCCGCGTGACCGATAAGCAAAAGCAAGGTTTGCCCGGCGCGAATGTCTTGCTCATCGGCACGAAGCTTGGCGCGGTCACTGATCTGGACGGATACTATACCATCTTGAACATTCCGCCCGGAACCTATCGCGTGCAATTCAGTTTTATCGGCTATGGCGCCGTCGCCGTGGAAAATGTTTTGATTATCTCCGACAATACCAAAACAATCAACACAGAATTGGCCGAAGAACTCGTCAAGGGCCAGGAAGTCATTGTCGTCGCGCAGCGTCCCGTGGTGGAGACCAATCTGACCAGCACCGTCGCCACCATCACGAAAGAAGACATCGCCAATTTACCCGTGCAGGAATTGCAAGATGTCGTAAATTTGCAAGCCGGCGTTGTTGAAGGCCACGTGCGCGGCGGCCGCATCGGCGAAGTTCAATACCAAATCAACGGCGTCACCGTCAATAATTCCTACGACAACTCCTCCACCCTGCGCATTGATCGCTCGCTGCTGCAGGAAGTACAAGTCATCAGCGGCACGTTTGACGCCGAGTACGGACAGGCGATGAGTGGCGTGGTGAACGCCGTGCTCAAAAGCGGCGCAGATCGCCTGCAGTGGAGCGCCGAGGTGTTTGCGAGCGATTATCTTTTTTCCGATAGCAAGCGTCTCATCGACGATCAATTCAAACCTTTTACCCAACAAAATTATCAGCTCAGTTTGAGCGGCCCGACGCCTTTGCCGCAAACCACTTTTCTCCTCAGCGGCCGCCGATTTGTCGACGACGGCTATGTGACGGCCACACGCCGTTTTCTGCCCACCGATGTGGCGGATTTTCAAAACAAAAATTTCCAACCGACGGGCGATAACGCCGAAATGCCGTTGGGTTATAATCGCGAGTGGTCCGGGCTGGCGAAGATCAGTAATCGCTCGCTCAAAAATATTGAGTTGAGCTATCAAGCTTTGTTTAACCAAATCGACAGCAAGCGTAATAATTTCGCCTATCGCTTCAATCCCGAGGGCGCGACAACGCAAAAGACTTTTTCCTACGTGCACGGCGTGGATTGGACCCACACGGTGACGAGCAAAACCTTTTACAATTTGAATCTACGCCAGAATTATTTTGACTATGACGATTATGCCTACGAGGACTTGCTTGATGCGCGTTACTTTCAAGCCGGCCCGCCGCGCAGCGATGACGCCTACGAATTTGGCACCGCGGTAGTGCAGGGCGTCGATTTTACCCGTTTTAAACAACGCACCAACACCTATGTGGCCAAAGGCGCATTGACGAGTCAGGTGACGCGTGAGCATCTCGTCAAAATCGGTGGTGAAGCACAAATTTCAAAAGTTGAGTTTGGTGTTCCCGGTTACATTTTGGCGGTGCAAGACACGATTACCGGCAATCAAGTGTTGCAAGCATTTACCGCGCGGCCGCCCAAATTGCCCGGCATCTCGATCTACAAACCCGTGTCGTTGGCGGCGTATGTGCAAGATCAATTGGAGTGGAACGATTTGATTGTTCGCGCCGGCGCCCGCTTTGAATATTTTGACGCGCGCGCGACGGTGCCGAGTGATTTGCAAAACCCGGCGAATGCAATTGCCGGGGCGCCGGCCTCCACGCCCAAAGCCACCACGAAAAAAACTTCGCTTGCCCCCCGCCTCGGCGTGTCGTACCCGATTACCACCACGGCGTCCGTTTTTTTTGCCTATGGCCATTTTTATCAATTCCCCGCGCTGGGCCAAATTTTCAACAATGCCGATTACAACATTTTGAACGAGCTGCAAGCCGGCGCGGTGAGTTACGGCGTGCTTGGCAATCCCGACATCAAACCAGAGCGCACCACACAATATGAATTTGGTTACAAACAGGCATTGACGGAAAACCTCGGCCTCGATGTCAACATGTTCTACAAAGATATTCGGGATTTGCTTGGTGTTGAATTTATTTCCACCTACACCAACGCCGAATACGCGCGTTTGACGAATGTCGATTTCGGCAATGTGCTCGGCTTTACGATCGCGCTGGATCAACGCCGGGTCGGCATTCTCAGTTCATCCATCGATTACACGTGGCAGCGGGCGCAGGGCAACTCGAGTGACCCGCGCGAAACCGCCACCCGTGCCGAGGCTGGCGAAGACCCTCGTCCCGAGCAGCTTCCGTTGAATTGGGATCAACAACACACGTTGAATGCAACCGTCTCGGCGTCGAAACCGAATAACTTTTCGATCAGCACGATCATTCGTTACGGCAGCGGCCAACCGTTTACGCCCTCAATTCTCAGTTTCCTGGTTTCCAATCTTGAAAGAAATTCCGGCCGCAAACCGTCGTTTGTGTTGGTTGATTTGCGCGCGGAAAAATTTTTCAAGCTCGGCGGCATGAATATGAGTTTGTTCGCCCGCGGCTTCAATTTGCTCGATGCACGCTTTGCCTTCGGCGGCTTTGTGTTTAGCAACACCGGCAGCCCCGATTATTCACTCAATCCCGCCGGCGACCAGGGCACACTGCTCAACCCGCTGCGCTACTACGCCCCGCGTCGTGTCGAGGTTGGATTGACGATTAGCTCATCGCAATAATGCAACAT
>CAYZFF010000254.1:0-6726 GCA_964477305.1 uncultured Cytophagia bacterium | reverse complement strand
GTGTTGAGTGTGATTGCAATCCGATTGACTTGTCTCGGCCTTTGTGGCTGCGACTCTGCACCGGTGCCGATCAATTCGACGCCAACGGATACGCCGGCATTGACCGTGCAGGATATACAAACGCTGATGACGCAGGCGGTGGAACAGGCGCAGCGTCTCAACGAATCCATCAACGTCGCCATCGTCGATCGTGAAGCCAACGTGCTCGGCATTTTTCGCATGAGCGGCGCGCGGCGTGTTGGCGCGCCTTCAGAAGGATTGTTTGGAGAAATTGCAAAGGCTCGCACCGCCGCATTTATCAGCAGCAATCAACACGCGTTCACGACAATTACCGGATGTTTTACGACCCGCACCCATTTCCCGCCCACGGCGACGTTCAACAATACGCCGGCCGGGCCGTTGTTTGGCGTGCCGTTTTCCAATCGCAGTGACAGTGACATTCAACCAAACGGTGGGCCGCGTCCACCACTGGGTCCGCTGCAACCTCCGGCGCCGGGGCAACCAGGTTTGACGAATATTCCCGGTGGCGTTCCCATTTATAAAAATGGCGCGCTCGCCGGTGGCCTGGGCATCAGCAGCGGCTCGGATACATTTGTTTTGCTCAACAGCATTAACACGAGTTGCGCCGGCGTCGCTCGCGACGAAATCATTGCCCTCGGCGCAATCGTTGGCTACCAGGTGCCAGGTCAGTTGCGCGGTGATAATATTTACCTCGACGGCATTCGCCTGCCGTATTCAAACGCCACAACGCCGGTGGGAAATTTCACGTTCACATTTGACAGCCTCGCCACGCGTGGTTCGGTCGATCCGACCTATCCGATTCAACCGACGCCGCCGGCAAAATTTCCGGCGCAGGGTGAGGTGACGTATGATGCGACGCATGATTATCGCATCAAAGGCGGCTCGGTGTTGACGGCGAGCGACGTGCGGCAAATTATCATGCAAGCGGCGAACAAAGCCGCCAACACGCGCGCGGCGATTCGCTTGCCGCTGGGCAATCCGGCGCAGGTTTTTATTGCCGTCGCCGATCTGGATGGCACGGTGCTCGGCGTCTGGCGCACGCCGGATGCGACGATTTTCAGTTATGACGTGTGCGTGCAAAAGGCGCGGTCGGTGATTGCGTTCAGCAATCCGGCTGATCCGCTCGGCGCCAATTTGCGCACGATTCTCAGCCTGCCGGCGAATCAACAGTTGGCAATGAGCACGCGCGCGATCGGATTTTTGTCGCAGCGGTTTTATCCGCCGGGCATCGACCAGGGCACGCTGCCGGGCGCGCGGCCGCCGGTGATGGGACCACTTTACACTTACGTCGATGGCCAGTTTGATTTTCAATATCAACGCTTGATGCCGATCCGGCCGCCGTTTCAAAACGGCCTCACGGTTTTTCCCGGCGGGATTCCGCTTTATAAAAACGGCCAGCTCGCCGGCGGTGTCGGGGTCAGCGGCGACGGCGTCGATCAGGACGATTACATTGCCGCCGCCGGCGCGATGGGTTTCGAGGCGCCGCTCGCGATGCGCTCCGATCAAATTTCATATCTCAATGTGAGATTGCCGTACGTCAAATTTCCGCGCCAACCGGATTTGAAGTAGGTTTGTAGTTACGCCTTCAAGCGTCAACGTCATCAAACTAAAAATTCTGAAAGTTTTGTTGATTCGCGGCCCAATTTAACACGGAGAGGCGGAGATCACGGAGAAAACACGGAGAGCAATAAATATTCATTAAGAACTTTCTCCGTGGCACTCCGCGATCTCTGTTTCTCCGCGTTTCAAAAACTTTTTGAATTTTAAGGTAAGCTTGATTAAAAAAATTATGCGAAATAGATTTTTCCTGTTTTTGCTCGTCGCCTTTTGGGGCTTTCTTTATTCTATAGCCGCAAGCCAAACGCCGCGCGATTCCTCCGCCGTTAAAAAAAATGCGCCGCCAGCCGCTAAGCTGCGCGAGAAAATGCCGAAAGATTTCGAGCCAATTTCGGATCGCTGGCGGGACATCAAAACGCCGCCGTATGAAAAAAACGTCAAAGGGCGTTGGTATGATCCTTACAATCAAAACCGGCTGAAAGGCGATTACCCGATTCTCGGCCAAAACACGTTTTTAGTTTTCACCGCCGCGACGGACTATCTCGTGGACGTCGTGCGCCTGCCGACGCCCAGCGGCATCAGCACTGCCGCGGTGCAGAGTCAAAATTTTTTTGGACAGGGCGAACGTGTCATTTCGCTCAATACGCTCAGATTGAGCCTCGATTTCTATCACGGCCAAGTGGCGTTTCGCCCGCGCGATTGGGAGTTGCGCATTACGCCGGTGTTCAATTTGAATTACGTGGCGCTGCGCGAGAACAACGGCGTCAACATCAACGCGCAACGTGGCGCGAATCGCACCGACCGCCAAATTGCGTTTCAAGAACTTTCGCTGGAAAAACATCTCGGCAATCTCAGCGATAGTTTTGATTTTGTTTCTCTCAAAACCGGAATTCAGCGATTCAGCAGCGATTTTCGCAGTTTTATTTTTAGCGATCTGAATTTGGGCGGACGGTTGTTCGGCAATTGGCGCTCGAATCGGTATCAATACAATCTCGCTTACTTTTACATGTTGGAAAAAGATACCAACAGTGAACTGAACACGGTTTTTCAAGATCGCAATCAGCGCGTTTATATTGCGAATTTGTACCGGCAGGATTTATTCACGCTTGGCTATACCGGACAATTGAGCTTTCATTATAATAACGACCGGGCCAGCATCTATCAGGACACCAACGGGTTTCCGATTCGCCCCGCGGTTATCGGCACGGTGCGGCCGCACACGATTAATGCCTATTATCTCGGCTGGACGGGCGATGGGCATTTCGGTACGCTCAATATTAATCATGCCTTTTATCAAGTGCTGGGCCGAGATACCTTCAACCAGCTCGCCAATCAGCGGATTCGACTCAATGCGCAGATGGCCGCGCTGGAGCTTTCGGTGGATAAAGATTGGAAACGATATCGCGCCTCGGTGTTCTATGCTTCCGGCGATCCGAATCCGCAGGACAACGTCGGGCAGGGTTTTGACACGATCATTGATCAAACCGCATTTGCGGGCGGGCCGTTCAGCTTTTGGAACTTGCAGGGCATCAAATTAATGGGCGTCAATCTCGTCAACAAAACGAGCCTGCTGCCGAGCCTGCGCAGCAGCAAAACCGAAGGCCAACCGAATTTCGTCAATCCGGGTTTGCTGTTGTTCAATCTCGCGTTCGACGCCGAAGTCACGCCGAAATTAAAAGCGGTGTTCAACGGCAATTATTTGCGCTTCGTCAACACGACGTCGTTGCAACAATTTTTAAATCAACCGGCGATCAGCAACCATCTCGGCATCGATTACGGCTTCGGCTTGATTTACCGGCCCTTTTTGAATAACAACGCCATCTTTACTTTGGCGGCCACCGGATTGTCGCCGCTGGCGGGACTCACCAGCATTTATCAGTCGCAGCAAACGTTATTTTCGGTTTTTACGTTGCTAAGCTTTACTTACTGATTTGAGAAAAACAGGATGATTAAAAAACTGCTCAGGGTCGAGGAATTTAGCGCTGAAAGATTTTGCCAACGAATAGTAACAACCGAATTGATAAAAGTTTTAATTCGCCGCCGGGTGGTTTTTATCCGGCATAATTTTCTTTTTATAATTGGCTTTTTATTATTTTCGGCCATCTCTTTCGCACAAGACAATAAACTCATCCGCCAATCGCAAGCGGATGCTGACCGTAAGAGCAAGAGTTGTTTGAAATGTCATGCTGGCGTGGAGAGCATGCATAAATCGCCGGCGGTGAAATTGGGTTGTACGGATTGCCACGGCGGTGATGCGACGGCGAACACGATGGCGAGGGCGCACATCATGCCGCGTTTTGCGACGCGGTGGCCGACCTCGGCAAATCCGGAACGCACATACACGTTGCTGAATGAAGAGAACCCGGAATTCATTCGCTTCGTCAATCCGAGCGATTTACGCGTGGCCGAGCAAAGCTGTGCGCCATGTCATGCGCAAGAAGTTTTGAATGTTAAAAAAAGCATGATGACGACGTCGAGCTTGTTGTGGGGTGGCGCGGCGTACAACAATGGCATCGTTTCAACCAAGAATTATGTTTTGGGTGAAAGTTACAGCCGCGACGGCGAACCGCAGCGCATCAACACCGTGCCGCCGCCGACGCTGGAGGAATTGAAGAAAGGCGTGCTCGCATTTTTACTGCCGCTGCCGCGTTGGGAGATTGCGCAGCCGGGCGATTATTTCAGAAGCTTCGAGCGCGGCGGGAAAATTCCGCGCGGCAATCCCTCGGAGATCGGCATTCCGAATATTTTGGATGAGCCGGGACGGCCCGATAATAAACTCAGCAATCGCGGCCTCGGCACCGAGCTGCTCATCAGCTCGCCGGTGTTGAATTTGCAAAAAACGCGATTGAATGATCCGAATCTTTCGTTCATGGGCACGAACGACCACTCAGGCGATTATCGCGCCAGCGGCTGCTCCTCGTGTCACGTGGTTTATGCGAATGATCGCTCGCCGGTGCATTCCGGGCCGTATGCGAAATTCGGCAATCGCGGTTTTGCGCAAACGGCGGATGCAGCGATTCCCAAAAGACAATCGGGCCATCCGATCATGCATCAATTTACCAAAGCGATTCCGACCAGCCAATGCATGGTGTGCCACATGCACCAGCCGAACGGTTTTATGAATACGTATCTCGGTTTTCAAATGTGGGATTATGAAACCGACGGCAAGTGGATGTATCCCGACAAACAGAAATATCCCACCGTTTCCGAAGCTTTTGCCATTTTAGATGCGAACCCGGAAGAGGCCGTGCTGCGCGGCAATTGGAGCGATCCGAATTTTCTGCGCACCGTAACGAAGCTCAATCCCAAACTCAAGCGCACACAGTTTGCGGATTATCACGGCCACGGCTGGGTTTTTCGCGCGGTGTTTAAAAAGGATCGCAAAGGCAATTTGCTGGATAAGGACGGTCAAATTATTCCGCCGGAGTCGCAACATAAATTTCACGGCGTCGTGCCGCTTGAAGATGCGGATAATGAGATCGAAGACGATGAATGCCGCGACGCGCAGAAGGCCGTCCACTTGAAAGATATTCACGCGGAGAAAGGCATGCACTGCACCGATTGCCATTTCGAGCAGGATAATCACGGCAACGGCAAGTTGTACGGAGAGTTTCACAATGCGATGGAAATTCAATGCGCTGATTGCCACGGCAGTGTGACCGACCGCGCGACGCTGCGCACTTCGGGACTCGCGGCGCCGAGTGGCGGCACAAATTTGCTGGAACGCTTCACGCCGTTCGGTGAAAAACAATTTACGAAAAAGGGCAGTCGCATTTTTCAGCGTTCGATGGTCAACGACACGCTGCAATGGGAAGTGCCGCAAATTGCCGATGCCGTCGATCCCAATTCCAAACGATTCAATCCGAAAGCGCGCGCCGCCAAGTTGGTGGCAAAAGGCGGCGGCGAGTGGGCGGCGCCGATGAATAAATCGATGATTGCGCACTCGAGCGAAAAGATGGAATGCTACACCTGCCATTCGTCGTGGGTGACGAATTGCTTCGGTTGTCATTTGCCGCAGCAGGCAAATTGGAAAAAAGAAATGAATCATTTTGAAGGCGAGACGTCGCGGAATTGGACGACGTACAATCCGCAGGTGATTCGCGACGATGGCTTTATGTTGTGTGTCAACGGCACGACGAAGGGCAATAAAGTCGCGCCGGCGCGTTCGTCAAGCGCGTTGTTGCTCAGTTCACGCAATGCGAATCGTGAGCAAATTTATAATCAGCAGCCGCCGATTTCTTCGCCGGGCTACAGCAGTCAAGCGTTCAATCCGCACGCGCCACATACGGTGCGCAAAACCGAAACGAAAACGTGCAGCGATTGCCATCTTTCGGAGAAGAACGACAACAACGCATGGATGGCGCAGGTGCTGTTGCAGGGCACGAACTTCGTCAACTTCGTCGGAAAATTTGCGTACGTCGGCAACGGCAAAGAGGGATTTGAAGCCGTGCAGGTGACAGAACAGGACGAGCCGCAGGCGGTGATCGGCAGCTATTTGCACCGGCTCGCGTATCCGGATTTTTATAAAAAGCATGTGGCGACTGGCAGAAAATTGGAAACCGCATATCATCACGGCGGCACGAATATTCAAAGTCTGCAATTGCGCGGCGAGTATCTTTACACGGCGAACGGCGAAGATGGCTTCCGCGTTTATGATGTCGCGAATACGGACAACAAAGGTTTTTCGGAGCGCGTGATTTCGGCGCCGGTTTCACCTTGGGGGCAGGACACGCAGGTGAAAACGAAATTCGCGACCGCGGTGGCGTTGCCGACGAACATGCCGATTGACACGAAGCGCGTGCATCGCCCGGAGAATCAAGAGCAATGGCCGATTCATCCGCTTTACAGTTACGCCTATATTGCGGACAAATACGAAGGCTTGATTCTCGTCGATGTGATGACGCTGGTGGACAACAATCCGCGCAACAACTTTTTGAAACGCGCGCTGACGTTCAATCCGAAAGGCGTTTTGAACGGCGCGACGAATTTGGCCATCGCGGGAAATTATGCTTACATTTGCTGTGATGCCGGTTTGGTAATTGTGAGTCTCGCCGATCCATTGAAACCACGAATTGTCGCCAATGTCGGCGCGCCGCAGCTTAAAATGCCGAACGCGGTGGCGATTCAATTCCGTTATGCGTTTGTTTG
>CAYZFF010000253.1:1863-6733 GCA_964477305.1 uncultured Cytophagia bacterium | reverse complement strand
CCCACTTCCATGCGTGCGCTGGAACTTCACGCGCTTGACGGCAAGCCGGAAAGCTTGTCGCTGGCGGAAAGGCCCGTGCCGCGCCCCGGCAGCGGGCAGGTGCTGGTGCGCATCGCCGCTTCGCCGATCAATCCTTCCGATCTCTCATTTATTAAAGGAATGTACATCAAGAAAACACTTCCCATCATTCCCGGCTTCGAAGCGAGCGGTACCGTCGTCGCGTCTGGTGGCGGCTTCATGGCACGCGCTCTCGCTGGCAAACGGGTGGCGTGTGCAGCGCCTACAAATGGCGACGGCACGTGGGCGGAGTATATGGTCACCTCGACGTTATTCTGCATTCCCCTGCGAAAAAATATTTCTTTTGAAGAAGGGGCGAGTTTAATCGTGAATCCGTTGACTGCGTGGGCTTTGATGGATATGGCGAAACGCGGCGGCCATCATGCGGTCGTTCAAACTGCCGCGGCGAGTGCGCTCGGCCGCATGATTCTTCGCCTCGGCCAGCGTTTCGATATTCCGGTTATCAACATTGTGCGCCGGCAGGAACAGGTCGAATTGTTACAAGCATTGGGAGCGAAATATGTGCTGAACAGCAACGAGGCAAATTTTGATGAGCAGCTTAAAAAACTTTGTCTCGAATGCAGCGCCTCGCTCGCCTTCGATGCTGTCGCCGGAGATCTAACAGGCCGCATTCTGCAAGCCCTGCCCAAGCGGGGACGCGTGATTATTTATGGCGGGCTTTCACAACAGCTTTGTCAACTCGATCCACGCATTTTCATTTATGATGACAAACACCTCGAGGGTTTTTGGCTGTCGACCTGGCTCAAAAAGCGTAATCCGCTTCTCCAAATTCGCACCGCCCTGCAGATACAAAAATTTCTCGCAAACGACCTGAAAACGGAAGTGCGCGCGCGACTGCCGTTGGAAAACGCCGCTGAGGCCTTGCATCAGTACGCCAGCAATATGACCGGCGGGAAAATTTTGTTAGTGCCAGATCGAAGCCGCAAGGAGATCGACACGTGATCAAAATCATTCTGTTGCATCCTTTTCGCGTCGCGACGGTTTTACTCATCGCCGTCATCGGCGGGGCATTGGCTGGCTACGGCTTAACGATTGTTGGGGCCCAAGCCGTGGCGCGTTATACGGCACGATTATCCTTTATGATTTTTGCATTGGTCTTTTCCATTGCCGCGTGGCATCTTTTCTTCCGCAGCGAATTATCAGCGGCGCTGCTCGCCAATCGCCGCCGTCTCGGTTTGACCTTTGCGTATGTGCATTTTGTGCATCTCGCCTGCGTCGGCATCTACTTGTGGTTGTCCGGCGCGCGGCCACTACCACTTCGGCTCGCGGGCGGTGTACTGGCATATTTGCTGCTCGCGGCGATGGCCGCCACTTCCAATAATGCCGCGGTGCAGAAACTCGGGCACAAGCGTTGGAAACAATTGCACACGGTGGGTATTTACTATCTGTGGTTTGTTTTCTTTATGACGTATTTTCCCCGCTTACAAGGCAAGCTTCCCGGTGTTGGCGGCGGTTGGGTGGATTTCGTTCTGCTTTTTTCTTTGCTGCTGGCGATGATGGGATTGCGTTTGACGGCGTTGTTTTATCGTAAACCAGTAACGCCTTAGAAAATCTAAAACCCATACTTCTTGCGCTTGCGCCAAAGCGTCGCCGGATCGATGCCCAAGATCTGCGCTGCTTCGTCATAATCTTGCGCATGCTGCAAAACCCGCTTAATGTGCAACTTCTCGATTTCCTCCAGCGAAAACGCATGTGCCGGTTTGTCGGCCGCCAACCGCACTTCTTCCGGCAAATGCGCCAAATCAATCCCACCGTCCTTTGCCAGCAAAACGGCGCGCTCCATTACATTTTCCAACTCGCGCACATTCCCGCTCCAGCGATAAGCCCGCAGCGCTTTCATCGCTTCCGGCAAAATTTCCACCGCTGCTTCTTTGGCAAACTTTTTAAGGAAATATTGCACCAACAACGGAATATCTTCCGGGCGCTCGCGCAGCGGCAACAACTTAAGGCGCAGCGCATTCAGCCGGTAAAACAAATCCTCGCGAAAACTGCCTTCTTTCAGCGCCTCATCTAAATTCCTGTTCGTGGCGGCGATAATGCGCACATCCACTTTGCGCGTCACGCTTTCACCCACACGCTCAAACTCTTTGCTCTGAATCACGCGCAATAACTTCGCCTGAATGCTCGGCGAGATTTCCGCAATTTCATCGAGAAAAATCGTGCCGCTGTCGGCAACTTCAAAGCGGCCCTGGCGATCTTTGACGGCGCCCGTGAAGCCGCCTTTGATGTGGCCGAACAACTCGCTCTCCAACAAATTCTCCGGCAGCGCCGCGCAATTTACTTTAACCAGCGGCTTCCCTGCGCGCGGGCTGCGTTGATGAATGAACTGTGCCACCAACTCCTTGCCCGTGCCGCTCTCACCTTCGATCAGCACGCTCATCGCGCTTTCCGCCACCCGCGTTGCCAGGCTGAGCACAGCCAGCATCTCGCGATTGTGGGTGACGATCATTTCATTCAGGCCCAGCACCTGCGCTGTTTCTGCCACTTTCTGCCGTAACTCGCGCACTTCTTGCGTCAGTTGATGATACTCCAGCGCCTTCATCGCAAAAAGTTGCAACTCTTTGAGGTCAAACGGTTTTTGCAAATAATGATAGGCCCCTTTTTTAATTGCCTCAATCGCGCTGTCAATCGAGCCGTGCGCTGTGATCATCGTTACCGTCGTCTCCGGCGCATGTTTTTTGATCTCGGCCAAAACTTCCATTCCATCCAACGGCGCCATTTTCAAATCCACAAATGCCAAATCGAAACGCTCGCGCTGAATCACCTCGAGCACTTCCTGCGGTTTCGCAAGCAGCCGCGCTTCAAAACCGCTGGCGTCAAAACAGATGCCCATCGTTTTCAAAATATTCGGCTCGTCATCCACCACGAGAACTTTTGCGGAACGTGTTTCCATTATTGCCCAATCGGAATCGTAAAAGAAAACGTGCTTCCCGTTCCCACTTCACTGGTCACCCAGATTTTGCCGCCGTGCGCCTCGACCACTTCTTTCGCAATCGCGAGGCCGAGGCCGACGCTGCCTGGTGTGGCATCCGTTTGTTGTTTAACCTGCACGAATTTCTCAAAGATCGAACCCAACGCCTCCGCCGGAATGCCGCGCCCCGAGTCGGCCACGCTGATTTGCGCCATACCGTTTTCCCGGCTGGCGCTGATCGTAATCTTGCCGCCGGGCGGCGTATATCGCAGCGCATTGCTTACCAGGTTCGTGATCACCCATGAAAGCTGCTCGTGATCTGCCGAAAAATTGGGTAGCGTCGCATCAACCGCCGTTTCAAATGCAATATCCTTCATGCGCAACGGCACACGCAAATGTTTAAGCGCATCATCGAATAACAATTGCAGATTGACCGCATCCTTTTTCATCTGATATTTGCCGGACTCCAGACGCGACAGATTGAGCAATTCTTTCACCAACTTCGTCAACCGCTCGCAATCGGCTTTGGCGGTGGCCAGCAACTCCCCCTGTTGCACACTGACGCTGCCAAGCAAACCTTGCAGGAGAATGTCAACCGTCATATTCAACGATGTGAGCGGCGTGCGAAACTCGTGCGACACCGTCGCCATAAAATCCGATTTGAGTTGATCGAGTTTTTTTAACCGCGTCACATCTTGCAACAACGTCACCACGCCCTGCACGTGGCCCTGCTCATCGGCAATCATTGTCTGGCGCGGCCGAAAATAAAACGCCTCGTCACCCTGCGTCACTGCCAGCAATTGATCCTGGCGCGCGATTTCATTCCGCAAATCAGCGTCGGCCGTCAACAATTTGGCGACGCGCGCATCCGGCACCAGTTCCTCAATCGGCTTACTTTGCCAGCCATTGGCCAGCGCGATACCGAAAACTTTGGCGGCGGCTTGATTGACCGCCAGCAAATGATTATCCTCGTCGGTTAAAATCACCGGATCGGCAATGCTGCCAATCACCGCTTCCGATTTTTTCTTTTCCGCGATCAATTGCAGAATGTTCATTTGCTCATAAGTGCGCAACCGCTCCGTCATTTTATTAAATTCGCGCGTCAGCTCGCCCAATTCATCTTCCGCCATAATGTCGATCTTTTGATTCAAGCGGCCCTGGCTAATGCGGCGAATCGTCTGCGTTAATCGGCGCACCGGCCGCCGGATGCTGCGCGTTGATTGGACACTCGCGATAATGCTGAGCGCCAAGGCAATCACCGCCGCCACAATCACAGCGTACGTGGCACGATCGGACATCAATTTCGCCCGTTCCTCCGCCGTGACCACGGCTTTTTTGTTGGCATCCAATAATTGCAGACTCAACGTATTGAGTTTGGTCAGTTGCGGCTGAATTTCGATGCCATACAAAGTTTCCGCGGCTTTCGCAGCCCCATGTTGCTGCAAATACAAATACAGTTTGTTAAAGGAGGTGATAAATCGCTCGTGGCTCAACCGGAGGCTATCGAGAATAGCCGTGTCCGTCTTCGATTCGAGGCTGGCGATCGTTTGCACATAGATTTGGAAAAGCTCGTTATTGGCGGTGAATTTCACCATCGAAGAATCGAGATCGCCGTGCAGCAGCGTTTGCATCACGTCATTTTGCCGCTCAAGCGCGCCGATTAAATTATCGGTCTCGCGGACACTTTGATAATTTTCACGTAAAATCCGGCCGGTGTCCCCTAATTGCGAAAAATTGTAGACCGCGAAAATACTGGTGGCAATATTGATGCACACCAACACCAAAAAGCCGAGCGCAATTTTATAGCGCAGGCTTTTGGTCAGCGAGAGCGGCTTATCGCCGAGACTCGCCAGCCACCAAAGTATTTTACTGAGCAGCATA
>CAYZFF010000253.1:0-1763 GCA_964477305.1 uncultured Cytophagia bacterium | reverse complement strand
AACTGCCGAGAAACTGTTTGATGACGCTGGCGTTGCGCTCGGTCAGAATGATGCGATTTCCATCCGCCCGTTGAATCGTCAAACTGACGCCCTGGTTCGGAATCGCATTCTTATTGTTTTTTTGCGGCCGATTCATCCGCTGAATCCAGTGCAACAAATCATCGACAACATGCAGGTTCTCCGCGGCGACAACAATTTCCGGCGCTTCACTTTTCTCGTCTTTCGCGGTTTCGGCGGCCGGCGCCGCGGCGCTGCCCAGGACTTCGCGAAGTTCAGCCTGCCACTTTACCGGCAAACGGTTGGTTAGAATTTTGAAAGTTATCATATTTCCTTCCTTGGAGAAATTTTAAAATAGTTATGGCACCAACATTTAAAAATTTTATTTTCCATTAAACAAGTTTTGCCACAAAAATCATTTCGCCGCTGTGATAATCATACGGGCGGCCGGCAAAATCACCGTAAACAGTTTCCAAAACAAAACCGGTTTG
The DNA here is from genome assembly GCA_964477305.1 of uncultured Cytophagia bacterium. Lineage (GTDB taxonomy): Bacteria > Zhuqueibacterota > Zhuqueibacteria > Zhuqueibacterales > Zhuqueibacteraceae > Zhuqueibacter. The sequence continues at coordinate 1,275 of CAYZFF010000253.1, read as the reverse complement.
GCGCAACAGCAATTCCATTTCATAGCGAAAAATATAACGCAGGTGAAAATGTTCAACGCGCCGTTGCAAAGCGCCGTCAGGCAATACGGTGTCGATATGACGCTCGACTTCGAGGCGTTGTTCGCGATGCGCATACATGACCTGATCTGCCACGGTCACGATACGGCCATCCGCCAAGTGCTGAGCCGGCAATGCCATGCGCATCTGCTCCTGGCTCATGAGCCGATACGACGGCGCGAAAATATCAAAAATCAATCGCCCCTCGGCCAACAGATGTTTCGCAAAATTTCGCAGCGTTGTTAATTGTTCATCTATCGTGTCCAAATGCAGAAACGCGCGAAACGGCACGAACATTTGCTGAAACTTTCTGCCGAGATCGAAATGGCGCATATCGCCTTCGCAAAAACGCGGCAGCAGCTCCGGACGGCCAGCCAGTTTGCGCCGGAGAATCTGCAACATCGCCGGCGAGGCGTCAATGCCGTAAATCTCCTCGCCCGTCGCCAACAACGGCAACGTCACGCGTCCGCTGCCGCACCCCACTTCGAGAATCGGCCCTGGTAGCTCACGCGCTTTTGCCTTATAAAAATCCACATCCTGCGTGCGAAACGCGTAGATGTCATCATAAAAATCGGCGAGTGTGCTATATTCGTCAGTCATAACATGCTCTTATCGCGTCGACACTTGCGCCAACACGATGCAAAGGGAGTCATTCATCGACTCGCGCACCACTTTGACGGCTGGAACGTGCGCTTGAATTTTACCGAAGTCGGCAGCGTAATCCGTTTTTTGCCACTCCAATAAATAAGCCACCCAGCGGCCCGCATCTAGTGTCGCCGCCATTTTAGCTTGATTTAACGCCACGTTTGGCGTCGTGGTTTTAGGGTTAATTCGCCCCTGACCCACCGCCCAAATAATGCCGGCGTTGGTATCGATGGCGCGTCGACCTAACTCGCGGCGCAGCACAAGGTCCTGGGGTTGCTGCATGATTTTCTGCTGCAATTGCCAAAGCGAGTCTGCTTCACTCTCCGATAGAATGCGCGCGGTAGAAGTCGATGCCGAATCGACGTTCGGCGTCGTTTCTGCGACTTGCAACGAACCGGTTGAGCCTGCCGGCGCCGGCTGGCCTTGTTTGGCGCCGTTATCACACGCCGCGAAGCAAACAAAAATTGCCACCGGCATAACGAGGTGCTGCCATTTCATAGAATTTCTCCTGAAGCTAAAATAGTTTCCTATTTAAATGATAAATGTCCCCGAGGACAAATGCAAGTGGAACCT
>CAYZFF010000252.1:0-6848 GCA_964477305.1 uncultured Cytophagia bacterium | reverse complement strand
CGAAACACGACGCGCCGATTCGCGGCCCATTCGTCTTTGGTTTTGGGCGGATTGTATTTCGGATTGCTGATGCCGACGCCCGCCGGCACGAAACGTGTTTCATCCAGCGTGATGCCACGTTTCTTTGCATACGCGAGAAAACTTTTCACCACGACTTGGGCGCGTTCATAAGAAAGATTCTTCGCGCTCTGCGTCATTTGGTTGACCACCGCGGCAGATTCATTTTGCTGGCGCGCTTTCAAAACGCCGAGCGGATCGGAATGGCCTTCGACGACGAACAAGGCGCCGGCGTAGGTTTGCGCCAACTCCAGCGCTTTTTGAAAATCGGCAGCATAGCGCGTTTCGGGAAAATCGTTTTGGTTCGGCTCAAAGGTAATTTCAGAGAGAAAGAGCGTGCCTTCTTCGGCCCACGCTTCGGTTTCGACGGCGAGTTTCTTTTCAACTTTTTTGGGATCAAAGGTCGGTTTGGCAAGCGTCACGCCCGCCGTATTTTTCAAGCCCGTCGCGAGTTTGGCATAGTCCCAATTCGCATGATTGAGCGGAACTTTGGCGGAGAGCAAACCGAGCGTGATGAGCGAGCTTTGAATTTCACTGGTGACGCGCTCGAAGTTGCGCAGCGTGCCCTGTCCGGTGAAAAACGCGACGTTGCCGGGATAGCCGGCGAACTCACAATCGCCGAGCAACGCTTCGGCATCACCCGTGGCTTGCGGGCTACCGAGCAAAATGTCCGCGGCTTTGCCGAGCAGTTGCAGATTCTCGGCTTGGCGCGAGGATTTTTGCTGCTGCAATTGCTGCAACGCTTCCTGGCCGCGCAACAAACCGTGGGTGAGTTTTTCAACTTCGCTGCGATTGCTGTTGAGATAATCCGAACGCACGGCGTAAACATCGGCAATGACGCGCGAGGCGGTTTTGGTCGTTAGCAAAATTTTGGCGCCTTTCACGGATTGCTCGGCGCCGGTGCCGATGTTGCCGCCGGAAGTGAGCGCGAGCGCGTCCGGAATGATGGCAAGCGCGGCATCAATAGTGGCATCGGCACGCATCGCGCTGGCCGGATCGGTGGCCATGCCTTTGGTGTCGTAGGGGGGAAGCGTCAAATCGGGAAGCCACGCGAGCGTGACGTCGCGAAACGTGAGGCCGTCATCGGCCAAAACTTTACCGAGATATTCGACGTGCGGGCCATACGCCTGCAAGGCAATTTTTTTGCCGCGCAGATCGCGCACGCGTTTGATGTTACCGCGCACGACCATCGCATCGCCGCCGGTGGACCACGTGAGTTGATAGAATGGAACTAAATTGACACCTTTGGCGGCAAATGCCGAAGCGGCCATATTGATCATACCCATCGTGCCGCGCAGATAAGGCGTTTCACCGTCCAAACACTTTTGCGCTTGCGTCACAAAATTATCTTCGCGAAAAATTTCAAATTCAAGGCCTTCGTCATGTAAAATGCTGCCATTCGAAGTTGTGGCGCCGCCGTTGGCATAGATGGTCGCAATATCGCCGCCCCACGTGATCACCGGCAATTTCACGGCGCCGCTGCTGCGCACAGATCTGGCGGACCCGGTCAGCACGCTATTTAGTGACTTCGGCGTTTCGAGATATTTGACTCTTTGCGCTGCGGCTTGAGGGCCGATTAGCAGCATCGATAAAACTGCCAGTAGCGGCATATGCGTAAATTTTCTGTTCATCGACAATTCTCCTTTTAACATTTGCCCTTTTTAGCAGGCGTGCATATTTTTACGAGAGTATCTAACAAAAAGTTTTATTTTAGCATTTTTTTAAATTAAAGTTATAACACTAAAATTTAAAATTGACAGATTAAGTTAGTGTCCGGAGCCGAGAAAAGCTGGAACGCGTAATCAAATAATGCTGTAAATGAATATAATTGGTTTGAGGGATAAATTCAATTGAAAACGGAAGAGAAAATTTGGTGCTCTGCTTAAGAAGGAACCGCAATATACTTGCGGACTGCAAAAAATTCAAAATGCGGCGAAAAAGAAATCCCACTGAAATAAAATTTTCATTTCATACAGTGGGATTTTTAATTCCGCGAGCGGAAAACTCGAGAAATTACTAAAGCGTTTGTACGGCTGGAATTTTAGCGCCTGAAGGCGCGACGACAAACGACGAGCTATTTGCTCAACAGCATCTTGCGAACCTGCGTGCGTTCGCCGCTTTGCAGACGATAGAAGTAGACGCCGCTGGCTTGTTGGGCGCCGTCAAATTCGAAGCGATAAGATTTGCCGGCTTCGACCTGGCCATTGAAGAGCAGCGCCACTTCATGGCCCAGAACATCATAAACCGCGAGGCGTGCCGGTTGCGCACGGCCCAACACAAACTCGATGGTCGTCACCGGGTTGAACGGGTTTGGATGATTTTGCTGCAGCGTGAATGTCTCCGGCGCGATGCTCGCCACGGCTTCAATGACCGCGGAGAAGGAGAAACTCCCGTCGCGATCAATTTGTTTGAGGCGATAATAATAGGTGCCCGTCGCTAATTTGCTGTCGACGAACTTATAACTTTGCGCTTGGGTGGTGGTGCCTTGCCCGGCGACGAAGCCGACTTTTTGAAATTCGCTGCTGCTGGTTTTGCGCTGCACTTCAAAACCATAATTGTCGGTTTCGCTGGCGGTGCGCCAATTCAATTCCACGTCCGTGCCAATCGCATTGGCGCGGAACTCCACCAATTCCACCGGCAATGAACCGGAGGGCCGAATATCCGCTTTTGATGAAGGTTGAATTTGCGCTACGGCATTGAACTGTGTAGCGACGCCGACAAGATCAAAGTCGCCGGCCGGCGTTGGTGAGCCATCGATGTCCGTGTCGAGATCGATAAACATCGCGAGGCTGTCGCCGGAGGCATCCGTGAGAATCAGTGTGGAATTGCTGCCGGTCGCTGGAAAGCTTCCTCTTTTAAGGCGCACTCTTGATAGGGCGATGTATTGTCCTTCAATGGTCGCTTGATTGGCTTTGTATTGCGTAATCGTCACGAGTTTGGGCGCCGGCACCGGGGCGGTGCCCAATGCCTCAACTTGATTGCTGCGCACTTCGATGTTTTTACGGTTATTGATCGTATAAATAAACCCGTTTTTCACGCGCAGCAACGTTCCAACCGGCGCTGCAACTTTGCCACGAATAAAAACCCGCAAGCCGCCGGAAGCATCCTGAATATAATATTCTGAACCTGTGGTGCTGGAAAGTTGAAAATCAATTGTGGTGGCGACCCCTTCCAACGCAACACTGAAGGTGGTGTCCTGCAACGTGCGGGAAGTGCCAATCGGCGTCACCAACGGCAAGGTATTCACGTCGTTGACCACCTGACCGCGAATTTCACCGGCGCCAAAGGTGTTCGAATGTACATTGACATAAGTTCTGCCGCCCAAAAGTTCGATGAGCAGGGCAGGAGTGAGGGCTTGCGTGGCATCCGAGCTTTTCCAGGAGCCGGCCGCCGTGTTGCCGTTAAAACTGATGTCACGAACGATGGGACCTGCCGTGCCCGCCGCGGCATTGTGAAAATGCGCGAAGCGAAAGGCGCTGCCCAAGCTGGCATACGTCACTTGATACGTCAATTCGTTGCCGCCATCAGCCAAAACAAACGAGCCGGTTCCAGTGGCGCGAGTGATAACCGGCGTCGGCGCTTCCTGCAAACCGGTAAGCTTTGTCGAAAAACTGATGCCGAGATTGAGTTTGAGCTGACCGCGAATTTCACCGCCGCCATTTTGCGAGGTATGCAAATTGGCGTAAATGCTGCCATTCAGCAGTGCATTGAGCAGCGTTGGCGTAAGTGGTTGGGTGGCATCAGTGCTTTTCCAAACGCCAATCGCCGTCGCCGCAAGGCCGTTGGTAGCCGTTGCCAAAAAATTGAAATCACGCACAACTGGGCCGTTTACGCCCACGACGGCATTATGGAAATGGCCGAGCGTTACGCGGCTGCCGAAACCTGTGCCCGTCACATCATACGTCAACTCGGTGCCGGCATTGTTCAGCATAAAAGTGCCGGTGCCGCGCGCGTTCGTGGTAACCGGTGGATTCTCTTGCGCGCCTTCCAAATTGGCTGAAAAGCCAATGCCGGTGGTGACCAACACCTGCCCGCGAATTTCACCGCCCGGATTGGCCCCGGTATGAACGTTGACATAAAGGCGGCCAGCCAACAATTCCGTCAGCAGGGCCGAGGTCAGTGGTTGATTAGTATCGTCGCTTTTCCACGAGCCTTCAGCCGTATTGCCGTTGAAAGAAATATCGCGTACGATGCCGCCGTTTGTGCCCGTCGCGGCATTGTGAAAATGCGCTGCGGCGATTGAGCCGCTCAAGCCCGCAACCGTAATGTGATATTCAAGCTCGGTGACGGTGCCGCTGCTCGAACTTTTAAGCGTGAATGAGCCGGTGCCGGTTGCCGTCGTGGTGACGGGTGGATTTTCTTGCGCCCCGTCAAGATTAGCCGAAAACCCGACGCCGTAATCGACACGGACTTGGCCACGGATTTCGCCGCTGCCAAAAGTCGTCGAATGAACATTGACATAAAGATTACCGCTCAACAGTTCTTTCACCAAAGCCGGCGTGAGCGCTTGGGTGGCTTCACTGGCTTTCCACACGCCGGAGGCCGTGGTGCCGTTGAAGGTGAGGTCGCGCACAATTGGGCCGTTCGAGCCAGTGGCAGCATTGTGAAAGTGCCCGAACCTAAGGGCGCTGCCCAAATTGGCAAAGGTCACTTGGTAGGCTAATTCCGTTCCGGTGCTATTTAATGTAAAAGTTCCGGTTCCGGTGGCTGTTGTCGTGACCGGGGGATTTTCCTGCGCGCCATTCAATTTCGCGGTGAAATGGATTTGCGCCTGCACGTTTTGGTGCAGGAATAAGAATGTCGCAACGATCAAAACAAACCGTAGCGTTTTTCTCATGATGCTTCTCCTTCCTTAACCTGTGGTTTGAGTTTTGTGGGAAAGTAATTGATTTGATGCAAACCAACTTTTAAAACATATCAAAACCGATGCCGAAAAAACTAACCATAGAAACACTGTAGTTGTGCAGTAAGATTCGATTTCTCTTTTTCTAAAAGCTTACGCCTTTGTAGAATTTGACACCGCACCGGTCAAGGAATTGCAGAAAATACAAACACGGGTTAATTGGTCGCTGCCGAATCCGCGCGATTTGCCGTGGCCGCATCTTCGGGAAACCATTTGAGGAACGATTCGTTTTTGTCGTTCGCCTTAATTTCGACAATCTGCCGTTTAACGCCAAGAGATTCGTGCCACAGCAGCAAATCGTATTGTCCAACGGGCAAAGCCGGTAATTCAAATTTGCCCTCAGCGTTCGTGACCGCAAAATAACGATGGGGCATGACGAGAATATAGCCCTGCATCCAATCATGGCCGAGATCTGACTGCAAATGTAACAGGCCGGGTTTCTCCAGTTTTTCCTGGGCGAGAAGATTTTTTTGCGGAAAAGCAAAACTGAATGCTGTTTCGGCCTCGTCGCCAAAAACATTTAGCGTGCTGGTTTGATTCCAATTGGCGATAAACGGCTGCCAACGGGCTTTGACGTCATGCAGCATGGCGTCTTGGTTGCGAATCGTCAATACACTGCCAACGCCAAGTGCCAAAACACGCGGCTGGAAGCGGCAAGCTTTAATTTCTAAATTTAAGGTCAGGGGCGGTAATTTTTCTGCTGCAATGTTTGCTATAATAATGATAACGTTTTGCAAACCACCCTTGGGATGAACGAGAACAGTTTCGTCGGGAAGAGCCGGCCCGCAGAGTGCTTGTGATCGTGAAACCGGCACAACGCGCGGCAGCGGAGCGGTGCGATTGTAAACGACGACACCTTTGAAGCGAACGGTGTTATTGGGGCGGGCAGCGAGCAGAACGAAAAAGACGGGCAGAGTCAGCAGGGCAAAAAAAAGCTTCCTGGTAATCATTTAAATTCCTTTTGTCCTTGAAACGTTGGGTGAATATTCGATCCTGAGTTGCCGTGCGAGCAGACGATAATAAGTATAATAAAAAATTTGCAAATTCCAAGCGAGATTTTTGTGTAACGTGAAACGTGTAACTGTAGCAAGCTTAAAAAAGCATTGCTTTTCAAAAGGAAGCCGTATATTTTATGCGAGTGACAAACTTCAATTTGTTCATGTTATTCAACTGCTTTGCCATTTAATAAATTTCCAAAATTTGTGGAGCACGAAATGGAACTTAAAAATAAAATCGCTTTGGTCACTGGCGCCGGTCGCGGTATCGGACGCGCGATTGCGCTGGCATTGGCCAAAGAAGGCGCGAGGTTGGCACTCGCCGCCCGCCGTCAAAACGAGTTGGAAAAAGTCGCGCAGGAAATTCGCGCCCTCAATTCAGAAGCGTTCATCATTCCAACCGACATGCGCGAAGAGCCACAGGTTCATGCGATGATCGCGAAAACCGTTGCGCATTTTGGCGCGTTGCAGATTCTCGTCAACAACGCCGGCCTCGGGCATTTCCATCATGTTGCCGAAATGACCACGGCGCAATGGGATGAAATGTTTGGCGTGAATCTGCGCGGCGTTTTTCTCGCCACTCGCGAGGCGCTGCCGCATTTGCGTAAAACCGGGGAGAGCTTTGTGATCAACCTCGCCTCGCTCGCCGGTAAAAATACTTTTGTCAACGGCGGCGGTTATGCCGCCACCAAATGGGGCCTGCGCGCGTTCAGCCAATGTTTAATGTTGGAAGAACGCCAACACGGCGTGCGCGTGCTCGTGGTTTGTCCAGGTTCGGTGGATACGGATTTTGCCGCCGGCCGTGCCGGTTCGCCGCATTCCGCCAAAAAAGAAATCATCCGCCCCGAAGATGTCGCCGAGACGATCGTGCTGTCGCTCAAAATGCCGCAACG
>CAYZFF010000251.1:0-6876 GCA_964477305.1 uncultured Cytophagia bacterium | reverse complement strand
GCGATTTGGCGGCCGGCATGCGCGACGGCTTTGCGGCTGCTGCGCTTGCCGGGAAATTCAAAACTCTGGCTGAGGCCGATTTCGATTTCATTGACGGCGGCAAAATCGAAATTGATTTCGTTGAAGCGGGAAAAAATTTCGGCGGGCGGCAACGTAGCAGCAAGCGTGCTCCGGCCTTGTGCGGCAGCCATTTCTTGCTGGGCGATTACAAGCTGGAGATTTTGACGCAACGCTAAATCGATAGCTTGTTGCAAAGATATTTCTTCCTGCGCGTTGCTGTTTTCAATCAAAAATAAAAAGGAAAACAGTGCGGCCACGCAGGAACGCAAAAATGGAAACACGTCCCGGTTCCTTTGTCTAAGTGCAAAAAAAGATCTGCTCCCGATTTCCCTTCAAAAATGAAAATAGAAATCGTGTTGAGAGGGCAGGGATTTAAAAGTAGAAAATTGTAGAGGCGGGTTTAAACTAACGGAGGATGATAGATACTGCGAACGGGCGAAGAAATAAGACGCAGCGTTGCACCGACGGGAAAGGGCGCCGCAGCGAGAAGTACGGCGTTGAGCGTAATTTTGGGAACATCAATCAACAGATGGCAAACGCATTGGCAGGAATTGTCTTGGCCATCGTCGGCAGCCGGATTGGCAGCGGCATGTTTCCCGAGCAAACCGCAAATCAATGCGTCGCAATTTTCATCCGTGCCGCCTTGCAGACAATCGGTATCGCCGCAAAAAACCACGCCGACAAGTTGGACGGCCAATAAAAGCGCGGCGAAGAACGGTAAAATATTTTTAAAATTGACGAAGCGCATTTTTTAATATGGGCAAAAATCCTCAGAAGGACAAGCAGATTTTTAGACGATGTTCTGAAATGATATAGAGTTCTCAGCTTCCAACTTGCATTTGGGAGGTGGCGCGTCGTTGTATTTCCTCGGGTGAAACTTCTTCGCGATACGTCGCAATCCACCAATTGTTGCCAAACCGGTCTTTCACACCAGATTCGCGGTTTCCATAAAACGTGTTCGTCGGCTCCATGAGCGAAGTGGCGCCGGCAGCGAGTGCGCGTTGGTAGATGGCGTCCGCATCGCTGACGTAGACATAAAATGACCCGGGCATCGGCTTCCACTCGCCGCGAGGTTCGGACATCATTAACACCGAATCTCCGATTCTCATTTCCGCATGTTGAATGGTTCCATCGGGCCTCGTTATGCGCTCGATCTCCGTTGCCGCAAAAACTTGTTTCAAGAAATCGATCAATTGGTCCGCGCCTTGGATGGTTACACAGGGTGTAATCGTGTGGTAGCCGGCAGGAATCGTTTGGTTTGGCATGTGGGTTTTCTCCAAATATAGTCATTGCAAAGCTCGCCGGCAGGTTAAAAAATCCCGCCTAATGAGGCGGCTCGGCTTAATGACAATATAAAGAGAATTTGTTAAATTGTATTGGAAAAAATTGACCTTTGCAATGTACAAGCGCGCCAAAACCGCAAGAACCGGGTTTACTAACAACTGGCGATTTCGTATTTTTGAGAAATGATTTTGCAGAACATTGAAAACACCACAGTCGAAAGGAAAGTTATGGGCAAGTTTAGAATTATTCCGTTCTCGCAAGAATTTGCCAGGCGCATTCGGCAATCGCGAAAAGACGATTTTGGCAATGAAGTTGTTGAACAGATCGCCACCGGATATGGGCCCTGCCGGGTTTCGTTGGCGCCATTTGTGCCGGGAGAGGATAAGCGTTTGCTTTTTAGTCATTCGCCGTTCACCGAACGTAATGCCTTCAATCAAAATGGCCCGGTTTTTATTCATGCCAAAGAGGTTGAGCCGTATAGTGACGTTCACCGATTTCCACCAGCGATTAAAGCCGACAGAGTTAATTTTCCATTGTCACTTCTTGGTTATAATTCCAGGCAAAAAATGGTGTTCACAAAATTGGTTGGTGCGGCCGATGTTGAGGAGTTGATCGGACAAATTTTTAATGAACATCCCGCAGTGGAGTTTTTGCATGCTCGCAACGCTGAGGCCTGCTGTTACATCTGCAAAATCGTTCGCGCATAATTTGCTGCCGATGGGCAGCGTCACATTTTATAGCCGCGATTAAACCTGACAAATTTGTATGAGGTTGCCGCAAGTATCCTCAAAGGTAGCGATAATAACCGGCCCCGCCGGAGTCGGCTCCGTTCGAAACACCACGCCGAGCTTTTTCATTCTGTCAAATTCTCCTTGAATATCTTTAACAAAGAACGACGTCAATGGTATCCCGGCTTTAAAAAGAGCCTCTTGATACGTCTTGGCCGGCGGAAATCCCATCGGCTCAAGCAGCAACTCAATATCATCCGGCTTCTCGGGGGAAACAACGGTTAACCACCGCGCTTCTCCCATCGGGATGTCTTTTTTCTTGACAAAACCCAGAATCGCGGTATAAAATTTCAGGGCTTGGTTTTGATCATTTACTATAACGCTCGTTAGTTTAATCTGCATTGTACTCTCCATCGTTTTAACGTTAAGTTTTTATGCCGGCAGGAATCTTCTTTTTTTCAAAACGGCGGCACTGATTAAGGTGATGATAATGCCCACCGGCAAAATGATCGCCATCGTCATACCGAATCGAATCGCCGGATTCTTATTCATTTCCTTCAACTCCGCCATTTCTTTGGCCTTTTGATCAATGTCGGCTGGTGAGGCGCCCTGTTCCTTCATTTTATTGAGGTGATGCGCCGCATATTTATCCATTAAAGCGACCTGGCTCTCCGGGCTGATTTGATAATAAGTTTCTCCGGCTATCGCATAAATCAACGAAGCGACGAGCGTGATGAGCATGCCGACTTGAAATCCCTTGCCAAACTTGATGGCGCCGTTCAGAAAATTGTCGCGGTATGATTTGACACCGAAGAAGATCATCGACAACGCGATAACCATGCTGCCATACCCAATGAGGTTGCTGTTGTCAAGATCGATCATGCCGTTTCCACACAGTGTCATAATGATAACCATGAAAACGGAGACGATGACGCCGGCCAGCAAACCGAAGATGATGGTTACTTTTTGCATCATGAACTCCTCAGATAAATGTTCACCATTCTGACGCCTTTGGGGTATTTGCAGGGTAATTTTTTTAAATCACAAAACGCCAGAACGGTTGTCGAAATATAAGCAAGCACGGCTTTAAACACATCATCCGAAAGTGTGATTTAAATCCGATTCACTCGAAAGTTTAGGCCAAGAGCCGGAGTTCTTTGGCCCGACGGATGGCTTCGGTGCGCCGGCGAACCTCGAGTTTCATAAACAGATTGGACGAATGAGTTTTAACGGTATTCAGCGAGACAAAAAGTTTTTCGGCAATTTCCTGATTGGATAAACCTTGGGCAATTAGCTCGAGAACTTCGTACTCACGCTTGCTGATGCCCAGCCGCTGCAGTTCCGCTTCGTTCAGCTTAAAGTCCGGGGTGACCACAATGACTTTTCTGCGCGTGAGCTTTAGGCCGGCCCAAATGCCAAGTCCCGTAAAAAAGATCGCCACCATCCCAAGATAATATTCCAAGGGAAGATCGCGAACCCAAAAGCTGTATTCGATATACTTCAGCACGCCGGTCAACGCCGCCAAAGCAATGCCGTAGAAGAGAACGGTTTTGCGCATCGGATCGAGTTTTTTAATGGACAGTTTAAAATATAAGCAGAGATGACTTTCGGTATAAATTTATTGTGCTAATTCAGGTGGCGAGCGGAACATGGTTGGGATTACGTTCGCCGCGTTGCGTGAGATAAGCCGTCGGATTGAGGCCGGAAAACGCTTTAAAGTCGTTGATGAAATGGGCTTGATCGTAGTAGCCGCAGGATAACGCGATGTCCACCCAATCAACCTGTTGCTTTTTCCAGAGACGACGCAGAACTTCTTGAAAGCGCTGAACGCGGCAGAATTGTTTGGGTGTTACTCCGACAACACGGCGAAAAACTTGAATGAAATGTCTCTGGCTTAGGCCGATTTGGCTGATTACCTGTTCAATCGTTTGCAGGTGCGGCACCTGTTGAAACGCCCGCAAAGCAAATGCCACCACACGGCTACGCCCATCGAGATGATGGGCCCATGTCCGGAAGAGTTGCGCGCGCAAGTGCTGTTCGAGAATATGAAATTTGGCTCGCGGGGTTTTCGCCTCCATCAAGCGTTCGCGCAGCGACACGGCGGTTGCGCCCCACAGCGTTTCCAACGCCACATGCGTGTTGTGCAATTCGCCGAGCGGCAAATTAAGAAACGGAAAAGCGCCACCAGGTTTGAAATGCACGCCGAGCACCGATTCGTCGCGCGCCGCATCGATCACAAAGAATTCCGAATGTGGACCGCAAATCATTGCGCCGTCAAAATTTTGAACGTGCTCGGGATGCTGTCGGCCAAACACGCGCAGGCGGTTTTGCCGGAGATCGATGATCAGTTCAACCGTTGCCGACGGCAGGGCGCGTTCCGGCGCGACTTGAGTGTGGCCTTCGAGCAGCCAGAACATTTTCACAAAATCCGGTAGCGGTGGTTGAGGAATATAGGTGAGAAAAGCCATGTCAAATTTAATATCTACAAATTGCAAGCTGCGCCAACCCGCCATGAGCAAACCATATTTCCGGCTTGCTTCTGGATCAGGCCAGTGTTTCAATAAATTTATCCAAGTTTTTGCCGGCTTCTTTTCTGATTGCCGTTTGCACGGCGGGCAGCCAACCCAGTAATATTCCCTTCAATCCCAAAGCCATGCGCGCCCATTTCCACAAGTCGAACGAATCTTGATGCTTGATGATTTTTCCCTCAGCAAATTGAAACGTTGCATCGATTTTATTATGAACTTTGCGTCCGGTTGCGGAAAAGGTGTAGCGCGCTTCCCAATGTGCTTGACCGCGATGCGCCTCGGCATGAATGCCTGAAACCGTAATCTCCAAATCTTTGCCGCGCTCACAAAGCATTTGCCACATGGCTTTGGCGCGCTTGCCTTTGAGGTTGATAAACACCATGTCCGAAAACTCCACCTCGTCGTGGTAACATGCGGCCATGCCAGCATAGTCGCGCTTTTGAAAACAAGCATAAAAATTTTGGATAAGGTTTTCATTTGGGTGCATCGCGCGTTCTCCGTAGAAGAATTATTTTTTGAATTTTGTAAAACATCCTTAATGCTGCGCCAGTATCTGCATCCTGCGAATGCATGTTGCTCTGACACGCATTCGCAGCGTTTTTCTTATTGTGAATTGTGTGAGGATTAACCGGCCGTACTTGGCTTTATTTAATCTATACTTTTTGGCTAAACTTACAAATGTTTTTATAAACCCATCTACTTTCAGTTGTTCCATTTCAAGCCTCCGGCTTGCAAACATTGAATTGAAAACGTAGCGTTGGGTTATGATCGGCGTTAATAAAAATTTATTGGGCGAGACAAGGAAAAGTTGAAAATCGCGGCAACGAAATTTTCTTGCGGTACAATAAATCAGCACGTATATTGAAATATTGAACTGGCGCGACAATCACACATTGACGGTTCAGGTGGTTTAATTAAACGATAGGGAGACAGCATGTTTCAGGCTGATTTGCTACAGAATAAACTTATTTTGGTGACTGGCGGCGGCTCGGGTCTGGGATTAACGATGGCCAAGCGTTTTGCCGAACTGGGCGCGACGCTGGCGATTTGCGGACGCACTCCCGAGCGGCTGAGCAGCGGCGCCGCAGAAATTATGCAAACAGGAAATGGCCGCGAAGTGCTCACATTTCCCTGCGATGTGCGCGATTATGCCGCAGTTGAAAAAATGATGACTGCGATCAGCGCGCAAGCCGGTCTGCCGCACATTCTCGTCAACAACGCTGCGGGAAATTTTCTTGCCGCTACTGAAGAATTATCGCCCGGCGGATTTGAAGCAGTGGTAAAAATTGTGCTCAACGGAACTTTTAATTGCACCCAAACCCTTGCGAAGCTGTGGATTGCGAAAAAATCTCCGGGCACCATTTTGAATATTGTCACCACCTACGCGGAAAATGGCTCAGCCTTTGTCGTGCCCTCGGCGTGCGCCAAAGCCGGCGTGTTGGCGATGACGCGTTCGCTCGCGGCGGAATGGGGCGCTTACGGCATCCGGCTGAACGCCATTGCGCCGGGACCTTTTCCGACCGAAGGCGCGTGGAAGCGTTTGTTTCCGAGCGCCGAATTTGGCGAACAATACAAAAAACGCATCCCGCTCGGCCGTTTTGGCGAGCACGGCGAGCTGGCTAATCTGGCCGTGTTTTTGGTGAGTGACGCCGCAGCGTATGTCAACGGTGAATGCGTGACCATTGACGGCGGGGAGGCGATTGCGGGCGCCGGGCAGTTTTCGCAACTGCTGCAACTTGATCGCGACTTGCTGAAAAAGATGATGCGCCAAATGCGCGGCAGTTGAGGGCGCCTCTTTGTAAAGCAATACTTTGTCGCAAATTTGTGACAGGCCGGGCGCAGTTCAGACCCGGCTCTTTTCTTTTGATTTTGCTTTTTTATCCAAGCTTCCCACCGTTCTAAAAATTTTATTCTTTTAAAGAAAATTTTCATTCCCCAATATCTGCATAATTACGTTTTGCAGCTACTTATATCTTGTAATTTTTAATTTCAATATTGCACAATTGCTTTGTTCATAATCAATCAGTCGACGGTGCAAAGGAAATGCACTGCAGGGTGAGTTTTTTCTTTTGTGTAACATTGGGATGTTCGTTGTTCGAGTGAAGCGGCAATTTTACATTTGTATAATTGGCTAATTCCCGAGGGCAATCGTTTTCGCGGCGTAGGGATGGAGCGTATCGAATCATGACAGGGAAGTTTTAACACCGTTGGAGGCTTTACCATGAGCTGGTTTAATCGCGTCTTTGAAGATTATTTTGATGATGACCGGAATGATA
>CAYZFF010000250.1:0-6879 GCA_964477305.1 uncultured Cytophagia bacterium | reverse complement strand
ATCAGGATACTAAAAGCGTTATCCTGTTTGGTTCCGGCTCGTCCGGGTTGTGAAAACTCATTTAGCATTTATTTTTCGGAGAAACCGCCATGTTGATTCCCAGCCTTGTGTTGAAGCAGCTCTACACGTTTGGGAGTTTAAAAAATATTGACGCCGGCTTCAAATTTTCATTAAAAAATCGTCTCAGCGATGCGACAGTGATCGGCGTCAATAAAATTAAAATCAATGGTGCGGAAGTGCCACGGGCAGCATTGGTCTTCGATCTGGGCAATAATCAAATGCTCCGACTCGATCAAATCTCACCGAAAAAACCGCTGGATTTTCCGCTGCGCAAAACGCTCGACCTGATCGCCCGGGGTGAGGCGCTGGCCGAAGGCAAGCATCACATTGAAATCGAATTTGAAACCAAACCCTTCGGCAAATTGACGCTGAAAGTCGATGATGCGATCTCCGAAACGCCAGAACAGCTCATTCGCATTCCGCGCCAGCTTGATGATGATTATTCACCGGAGATCATTCGCCAGCGCCAAAAATTTGTCGAGCAAATCACCGGCGCAAAACTGGAGCATGTCACCAAATTTTCCTTCGACCCGCATCTCGTTAAGGGCAACTGCGAACATTTTACCGGTGTCGCGCAAGTGCCGCTCGGGTTTGCCGGCCCGCTGACCATAAATGGCGAACATGCGAAGGGAGATTTTCTTATTCCGCTCGCGACGGCGGAGGGTACGCTGGTGGCTTCGTACAATCGCGGCATCAAACTTTTGAATCTGTGCGGCGGCGTGAAATGCAGCGTCGTGGGTGACGCGATGCAACGCGCGCCGGTGTTCGTGTTCGCCGATGCCCGCGCCGCCCGCGACTTTGTGAAATGGGTTGACGCCAAGATGGACAAGATTCGCGAAGAAGCGGAAGCCACGTCGAGCATCGCGAAGCTGCAATATGTCGATCCATATTTGGCGAGCAAATTTGTTTTTCTGCGTTTCAATTTTTCGACCGGCGACGCCGCCGGACAAAATATGGTGGGACGCGCCACTTTTGCCGCGTGCAGTTGGATCATCGACAACTACAACGGTATCGCGCATTTTTTTCTCGAATCGAATTTTGCCACCGACAAAAAAGCCTCGCAGATCAACATCATGCGCACGCGCGGGAAGCGCGTCACGGCGGAAGCGACGATCAAGCGCGACGTGCTCATCCAGCACATGCGCGTCGAGCCGGAGAGTTTGACGTATCACAATGGCATCGCGAATATTGGCGCCATTCTTTCCGGCGCCAATAACAATGGCTTGCACTCCGCGAATGCGATCACCGCCATGTTCATTGCCACCGGACAGGACGTGGCGAATGTAGCGGAATCTTCGGCAGGAATTATTTACACCGAGTTGACCCCCGAGCGCGATTTGTATCTTTCGATCACCATTCCCTCTTTGATTGTCGCCACCTACGGCGGTGGGACAGGATTGGCGACGCAGCGCGAATGCCTCGAATTATTAGGATGCAATGGCAAAAATAAAGTCAACAAATTAGCCGAAATTATCGCGGGCACCGTGTTGGCCGGAGAAATCTCATTAGCCGCGGCAATCTCTTCATCTGATTGGGTTTCGAGCCACGAGCAGTATGGCCGGAATCGCTAGGGTCTAACATAAACATAAAAGGAAACGATTTGCCCAGAGTCCAGGTTGATGCCGCTGCACCGGATTTTCGCCTCAACGATTTAGCCGATCATCCTGTGCAACTTGCTGATTTTCGCGGCAGAAAAAACGTCGTGCTGGTTTTCAATCGCGGCTTTCTTTGACCATTTTGTGCCCAGCACATGGCGCAGTTGCGCCGCGATTATCAAAGCTTTGTTGATCGGGAAACGGTGGTGGTGGTGGTCGGGCCGGAACCCCAAAAACTTTTTGTCGATTACTGGGCCAATCATCAATTGCCGTTTATCGGCTTGCCCGATCCGGAGCACCGCGTGCTCAAGTTGTACGGCCAGGAGATCAAACTGCTAAAATTAGGCCGCATGCCGGCGCAGGTTATCATTGATAAAACCGGAAAAATTCGTTTTGCGCATTACGGGCACAGCATGAGTGACATTCCGGCGAATGCGGAGCTGGTGGAAATACTAGACAAAATAAATCAGGAGCACAATTAAACAGGACAGGCGGCAGAATTTTTATCACCCACGAACATGACTCCTCAAAACAATTTTGATTACGATTACATCATCATTGGTTCGGGTTTTGGCGGCTCGGTTGCAGCGCTGCGACTGGCGGAAAAGGGTTATAAAGTTCTCGTTCTGGAAAAAGGCAAATGGTTGACTGCCAAAGATTTTCCGCAAACCAACTGGCATTTGAAAAAATGGTTGTGGTTGCCGGCGCTCCGATTTTTTGGATTATTCAAGCTGACGGTGTTTCGCCATGTCGCCATTTTATCCGGCGTCGGGGTCGGCGGGGGTTCGCTGGTTTATGCCAATACGCTGCCCGTGCCCAAAGCAAAATTTTTTAGCGCCGAGACCTGGGCGCATTTGGCGGATTGGGAAACCGAATTAAAACCATTTTATCAAATTGCCCTCCGCATGTTGGGCGCCGCGCCTAATCCACGTTTGGAAATCGGCGATCTGGCGCTGCAACAATTGGCACAAAGCATTGGCAAAGAAAAATATTTTGCGCCGACCAACGTCGCCGTTTATTTTGGCCAACCCGGTGTTACCGTCCAGGATCCGTATTTCAACGGCGCCGGGCCGGCTCGCACCGGCTGCATTTATTGCGGCGGTTGCATGTTGGGTTGCCGCCATAATTCCAAAAATACTCTCGATAAAAATTATTTATATTTTGCGCAACGCCATGGCGCCAAAATTCAGGCGGAATCCGAAGTTTACGATGTCCTTCCCTTTGCCAATGCGGCGGGTTACCGGGTCAAATGGAAATCCTCGACGGCAGTGTATCAGAAAAAGGGGGAATGGAGCAGCCGCGGGGTTGTATTTGCCGGCGGCGTTTTGGGAACGGTGAGCTTGCTTTTGAAATTACGCGAATCGTCTTTGCCCAATCTTTCCGGCCAGCTCGGCGCCAGAATCCGCACCAACTCCGAAAGCTTGATTGGCGTCACGACCTTTGATCATCAAAAAAATTTTTCGGAAGGCATTGCCATCGGTTCCATTTTGCACACGGATGAAAACAGCCATCTGGAACCGGTGCGTTATTCGGCGGGGTCGGGCTTCTGGCGGATTTTCATGTCGCCTCTGGTGCACGGTAAAAACGCCTTAAGTCGAGCGGCAAAAGTTATTTTCGATTTTCTGAACTACCCCCGGCAAAACTTGAAAACCTATTTTGTTGACGATTGGTCGAAACGGACGCAGATTTTACTTTTCATGCAAACCCTCGATAGCACGCTGCGATTCTCGCGCGGCCGCTGGGGTATGAAATCTAAAATGGACACCGGCGAGGTGCCCACGGCGTTTATTCCTGAGGCCAAATCATTGGCCGAACATTATGCCAAAATCGTCGATGGCAAACCCACAGCATTGGCAACCGAAACTTTGTTGGGCATCCCAACAACGGCGCACATTTTAGGCGGTGCGGTGATGGGAAAAGATCGCTCCGAAGGCGTGATCGATAAAGATAATTGCGTGTTTGGCTATGAGAATATGTACGTTTGCGACGGTTCGATGATCTCCGCCAATCCGGGCGTCAACCCTTCGCTCACCATTACCGCTTTGACCGAGCGGGCGATGAGCAAAATTCCTCCAAAAAAAATTAACGCCGCCCAGCCAGAAATTGCTTTGACAACAGATTCTATCACCCCTCCGCTGGCTGCCGATTGTTAGCCGGAGTCATTTTAAAGAGTAAACCAACTCCACAAACACAGCATAATTTCGTTCGGAATAATCATCAGAAATTTTAACCGTCGTTTGTACGTCGCGGTGCCAGTCGAGCTTTTTGTATTCCACGCCGGTATGCAATCGCATTTTCGCCAAAGCAATTGTCGTTCCCACCGTCAGAAGCTGGGCAATATTCTGCTGAGTGTCATTCGACACGACAACGGAATTGTTCAAAACACTATCAGTGAAATTCGAAGCATATATTTGCGGAATGCGAGCATATCCCAATCGCAAAGGCAAATTTAATCTTTGTGATAACAGACATTCAACGCCCATTCTAAAAACATTGACCTCTTTCCAATTCGGCGGCCGCCCGAACTCGTAAAGATTCAATTGCACATTTGATTTCTCATATTGGTGCCGTTCAAAATCAATCGCCACGACGCAATTTTTCAGACCCGTATAGGCCAAACCGCCGCGAATGATCATCGGCAATTTCCATTGTGTCTGCGTATAGTTGGGAAAGAAACTCTTGTATGAACTGTCCGCTGAACTCTCTCGCTGTGTCACAACCCTTAGCTCCGTCGGTGATTCCCAAACCAAGCCGGCACTGATCTTGGAAAAACTGAATGTGGCGCCGATCTGAATGTGATTTCCTTGCAAATCGCTTTGTAAACTCGCGGCTTTATCAAGCTCCCGGCCGTGATTATCGCCACGCAGCTTGCTGGTTATCTTGCCCTCGTAACGAGCGAGAGCCATACCAAGTGAAAAATTCCCGACGAGTTTTATGCCGGCCGCAACGGTAATGGCATACACACTGCCGCTCGTGCGTTGATTGATCAGACTGCTGCCAGTAATCGCGCGCGCGCTATTCTTGAGAAACGGATTGAGTTTCTGAATATATCCAATACCAACGCCGAAATTTTCTCGAATTGGTGCGACAACGAGCAGATTCTCAAAATTGTATCTTGAGCCATTCCACGGAATATCCAACACGCCGCTGCCGCTACCAGAATTAACACGAAACAATGAATAGGTGTAATAATGAAAACTCTGTGCAGTCGAAAATGACACATAACGTGAATTTGCCAAGCCAGCCGGATTTAAATCAAACATGGAAATCCCCTCGGCTATTCCTATTCCGGCGCCAGCCATGCCGCGGTGTTTTCCCGCCGCATGAATGGTGAGCAAATCTAAATTCTGGCTGTAGAGATGATGATTTAACAAGAAAATGGCGAGAAGCCATCCGATTCGATTACACATAACAATGGAAATTTTTTAACACATGCAATTGTCTTTTGTGTAATCAGACCGAACCCGTTATACTTTTGTTCAATGAACGCCAACATGATTGTGCATGTGGAGACGAACCCGGGTGCAGGCAAGGAGGCTTGAGTCTGGGCCTTACTTTATCGAGAGCCCCCACACTTGCCCATCCGACTGGCTGTTAAATTCCCAAGTTTCACCGCCGTTTGTGCTGCGATACAATCCGCCGTTAATTGTGCCGGCAAAAATGATTTGTGCGTTTGACGGCAGAATCGCCAGCGCATGAACAACGGTGTTCTGCAGGCCGTTGTTGCGCGGCTTCCAACTTTTGCCGCCGTCCGTCGAACGATACACGCCCCCTTCATGGGTTCCGAGAAGAATTAAGTTTGAATTTTTAGGATCGATGGCAATCGCATAAACCGTGGTGAGCGGGGCGTTGTGATTGGCCGGTTGCCAGCGCTCGCCTTTTTTATCGGAAAGGAACACGCCGTCATCTTCTGTGCCGGCCCAAAATCTTTTTGCGCGCAGCGGATCTTGCACAATCGTGCGAACGCCTTTTCCATGCAACGCCGCCGGCGCCCAACTCTCGCCTTTATGCGTGCTGATATAAATTCCGCCTTCCGTTGCAGCAAGCAGACGCGCAGTGTTGGCGCGATCAATCACCAGGTCGGACACAAACGTGTTGTCTAATCCTCTGTTCTTCGCTTGCCAGCTTTTTCCGTTGTCAGAAGTTTTAAAAATGCCATAAGCCGTCGCCGCATAAACGACCTGTGGATCGCGCGGATCGACTTTCACTTTGAGCACTTCCGTCACCTCCCAGTCCGTGGTAATCTTCCAAGTCGCGCCGCCATCCGTCGAGCGTAGAACGCCGTTGCCACAGGCCGACCAGAGCGTCCCATCGGCGCCGGCTTCAGCATAAAAAACTTTGATTTGATCGCGCCAACCTTTGTGTTCCCAGGTGGCGCCGCCGTCGCGGCTCAAGAACAAACCAATCGTGGGATTATCGCTCGCGTTTAACCGCGTTTGCCGCGAACTGCGCACGGACGTGTAAATCGTTTCGGGCTGCGAGATCGCCACCTCAGTGAACAGCGTGGCAAACAAAAACATCAACACGAATTTTAACAACCCTCTTTTGGGGGCAACGGTTTTTTCTGCACTCATAAAATTTCTCAAGTTTGAAATCTAAATAATGTGCCAAAAATTCAAAACGCCATCATCCAAATGAATCGGACTTAACGCCGGTGTGGCGTCATTCAACCAATGCTCGCGCTGATAAAGCGCGCCGGGGCCATCCTTGCCATAAAAACAGGCGACGGTTTTTTTGTCGAAATCAGAATAGCCGGTTGCGTAATCATTGCCCAACGGCTCCATTTTCACGACGGTGTCACCTTTCCATGTTACGCGATAACGATATTGCCGAAAGCCGGGATTGCCGACACTGATCTCCTCTTGAAAAACCGGCAGCGGATACGTGACACGAATCGTTTCGCCGGCGCGACATGGACCGAGATCGAGGAAATTCTCTGAAACTTTTTGTGCGCCGGTCACAGCCTCCGAAGCAACTTGTATTTCATCGGGTTTAACAAATTCTGGAATGCGAATTTTAACCGTGCAAGATTCTTTCAAGTGAATTGTGAGCGAACCTTGATAAGGCTGCAAACAACGAATCTCCGCCTGCGGCAAGAGTTTGTCGAGATGCAAGTTGACTGCTAACGTGCCGTTCGCAAATCGCGCCGCATTTTTCCATGCGATAAAAAACGCGTGCGTGCCCGAACCGCCGCAACAATTTTGGAAAGCGCGGGGTTTGTCCC
>CAYZFF010000249.1:1445-6923 GCA_964477305.1 uncultured Cytophagia bacterium | reverse complement strand
AAAAGTTATGTGCTGTTCATTTACCGCAACATCAAAGACGTGCGACTCGTGTACGTGCCGCCGCGCAGCATCGGCGAGTTTGGCGGCGAGACCGACAACTGGGTATGGCCGCGACACACCGGCGATTTTTCATTTATGCGCGCGTATGTGGCGAAAGACGGCGCGATGGCGGATTATTCGCCGGAGAATGTTCCATACAAACCCAAGCGCAGCTTGAAAGTGGCGCCGCAGGGCGTCAGTGAAAATGATTTCGTTTTTATTCTTGGCTATCCCGGCCGCACGTTTCGGCATCAACCCGCGGCGTTTTACGAATATCACCAAAAATATTTTCTGCCGTTTAATGCCGATTGGTTCGCCTGGCAGATCGACATGATGGAAGCCGCCGGCAAAGACAATTCCGAAGTCGCGATTCGCTTGAGCAGCCGCATCAAAGGCCTGGCCAATCGCATGAAAAATTATCGCGGCAAGCTGCAGGGATTTCATCGCCTCGATTTGCTCGCCAAGAAACAGCAGGAAGAACGCGAGCTGCAAGCGTTCATTGATGCCGACGTCAAACGCAAAGCGCAATACGGAGCGGTTCTGCCGGAAATCGGCAAAACTTACGGCGAAGTGATGGTGGACGCAAATCGCAATCAGATTCTCGGGCAGATCGTCGGCAGCTCAGTTTTATTGAATGCCGGATACACCGCGT
The DNA here is from genome assembly GCA_964477305.1 of uncultured Cytophagia bacterium. Classification (GTDB taxonomy): domain Bacteria; phylum Zhuqueibacterota; class Zhuqueibacteria; order Zhuqueibacterales; family Zhuqueibacteraceae; genus Zhuqueibacter. The sequence goes on along the minus strand of CAYZFF010000249.1, from coordinate 6,232 downwards.
TCAAATTGTCCAGCCAATTGCAAAAAGAAGATTTGCAGCGTGAAGCAGCATACATGAATCGCAATTTGCCAGCATTGAAAGATCGCATGGAACTGGCGTATGCGGATCGCAATGACGGGATCGACCGGCTGTTCATGAAAGAGATTTTGAAGAAGGCGAGCCAATTACCGGAAGGCCAAAAGATCGCAGCGGTGGAAGCGATCATTAAACGTTCAACAAACGGCTCGGCGGCGACGGCCATCGAAAAATTCGTCGATGAATCCCACACCAATTCAAAATTGCGCGACGCCGAATTTTTTAAATCATTGATGACGATGAAACCGGAAGAGATTCGCGCGTTGCAAGACCCGTTCATCGAATTTGCCGCGACGCTGGAAGCGGATTTGGAAAAGAATCGCGAGGCCGACCGCGCCCGGCAAGGCGCGCTGGCGAAACTCTTTGCGCAGTTGATCGAAGTGAAACAGCAGTGGAAGCAAACCGACTTCATTCCGGACGCGAACAGCACACTGCGTTTGACGTTCGGCCACATTCGCGGCTACACGCCGAATGACGCCGTGGCGTTCTCACCGATCACGACGCTGGCGGGCGTTTATCAAAAGAATCTCACGGGGAACGATGATTTCAAAGCGCCGTCGCGCTTGATTGATTTATGGCGCGCGAAAGATTTTGGCCAATTCAAAAGCGAGAAATTGCAGGACGTGCCGCTGGCGATTCTTTACGACACTGACACCACTGGCGGCAACTCCGGCAGCCCGGTGCTGAATGCGAATGGCGAATTGGTTGGCGTGAATTTCGATCGCAGCTACGAAGCGACGATCAATGACTATCAATGGAGCGCCGAATACAGCCGTTCGATTGCGGTGGATATTCGCTACGTGCTGTGGGTGGTGCAAAAATTTGCGGGCGCGGATTTTCTGCTGCAGGAATTGGGCGTGAAGTAGGGTGCATCAATGACGACCCAAACTTGGAAAAAATTCTAAAGCTTTTGAACGCGGATTACATGGATGACGCGGATTTGCACGGCTTTTTGATGTTTTGTTTTTTCAATCCGCGAGAATCCGTGTTGTCCGCATCATCCGTGTTCAAAGCTTTTGCTTTAAAACTGTTCCTTAAATGAGCCATCGAAAGGGTTCCATGATCTCGTTGGATATAACCATCCGGCCTTTGCGTCGCGATGATCGCGCGAGTATCGAGCGGATTTTGCGTGCGACCAAAGTTTTTTTGGAGGCCGAGGTGCTCTGTGCGCTGGAATTGATTGACGTGTATCTGAACAATTCCGCACAAAAAGATTATTGGCTCGCCTGCGCGGTTGATGCGACCGATCAACCCGTCGGTTATGTATGTTATGGCCCGACGCCGATGACGGCCGGCACGTATGATTTGTATTGGATCGCCGTCGATCCCGCGCAACATGGACGCGGCGCCGGCAGTTTATTGATCGAGTATGTTGAGCAGCAGGTTTGTCATCCCGAACGCATGGCGTGTTCCACTGAGCCGGCACGATTGGTGGTGATCGAAACTTCCTCGCTGCCGCGTTACGAATCGGCGCGCCGTTTGTACCGACGCCATCATTATGGCGAGGTCGCACGCATTCCGGATTTTTATGCGGATGGCGACGATCGCGTTCTTTATACGAAGCGTTTCCGATAAAATACGAAATGAGAAGTCGGACTTGGTCAGAGAAATTTCCTAAATTTTAAAATCTTGGGGACCAAGTCCGACTTCGCTGGAGTTCATGAAAATTCCTGAGTTGATTGACAAAAAAGAGTCGCCGCCGGCCCATGGCGCTGCCAGATTTAAAAAACAATTTTTGCCCGGCCTGATTTTCGCCATCGGGTATATGCTGTCGCCGCTATCGTGGTGGAATGATATTTTTATTAATCTGCCGCTAGCCTGGCTTGTTGGCAATGCGGTGAATTTTTTTAGCCCCGGTTCCTTTCAAATTGGCATGATTGGCGGTTACTGGTTGAGCAATCTTGCAGGTATTTTGTTTATGCTTTGGGGCGGCGGCCGGTTGTTAGGTAGACAGCCGCCGCAAAAAAGAGAAATCTGGATTTCCATTGCGATTTCAGTTTTATACACGCTGGGGCTTTATCTTTTGATGCGGTGGGGGATCGTGAAGCCGTTTACGATTTAATTATTGGTTTTTGGAATAAACCAGTCAAATCTAAATTCATGCTTGCGCGCCCAATCTTTTTGTGTTATATTATCGGACTTTTATTGATCGCCCAACTCGGCTGGACGCAAACGCCGCAAACTCAAAGGGCGTTTGAAGCCTTCACGTTTGGCGATTATCGCACGGCGCTGGAACTTTACACCGCCGCGCGCCAAGTTGATCCGGCTGATACGGCGGCGATTTTTTATCAGGGGTTGTGTTATTTTAATCTCGGTGAATACGGGCCGTGCATGCAGTTGATGCAACTCGCCGCCCGGAGCAAAGTTTTTCAGGCCCGTGCGTATTATTTTATTGCCAAATCGGAAGAAGCCAGCGGCGGAATAACCTCCGCACTCGAGGAAGTGCGCCGGGCGTTACGGGCCGATTCGACGCTGGCGCCCGCGCGAAAATTACTGGCGCAATTGTTGTGCGCCAGTAAACAATTCACCGCCGCGGTGGAAGCGGTTGATTCGACGGCCGGAACGGATGTTATTACCGCTCTCGGCAATTGTTTGTTAGCAAACGAACGTTGCGCTGAGGCGCAGGGCTTCGCGCGCCGTCTGCTGGCTGCCGACTCAACAAGTTTTGCGGCGCGTTTGCTTCTGGCGGATGCGTATTTCTGCAGCAATAATTTTGAAGCTGCCGCAGCAACATATTTAAAACTTTTTGATCATGTCTCCAGCCAACTACGCATTTTGCGTCGCCTCGGCTCATGTTATTTGAACATGCGCCACAGCCGTTATGATTTAGCGGAGAGTTATTTGAAATCCTATTTGGCGGCGACCGGTGATTCGAGCACCGGCGTGCTGACGGACATCGGACGCGCCTATCAGGGGCGCGCGTGGTTTGATTCCGCCGCAGTTTATTTTGCCGCCGCGGTACGGCAGGACACGACGGTTGCCTTCAGCCATTTCAATCTCGGACTGACTTATTATCAGTTGAAGAAATATCGCGCCGCCGAAGAGGAAATGCGCCAGGCCATCGCCTGCTCCAAACAGGGGCTGGACTTCAGCAGCCGCCAGCATTACATGCTCGGCGCGGCACACATGAGCCAGAATGAAAATAAAGCGGCAATCACCGCTTATCGCAAAGCCATTGAGTTGAGTGCCGACTGTTACGATTGTTATTATTTTCTCGGCACGGTTTATCAAACGCTGAACGATTCATCCCAAGCCGCGACTTATTTTCGCCGTTTCTTGCAGCGCACCGCCAAGTTAAACGATGAGCGTTTTGCCGACATGCGAAAAAATGCGCGGCAATTTTTGCAGAGTTTGAATCCACCCCGAAAGTAGGATGCGCCAATCAAATTTTTAGGAGAACGCAGGCATTTGAAAATCATTCGCAAACGCAGTTCAACCTAAACTCCGCGGAGGGAGTAGAGCATGGAAAGACTGATTAGTCTCGTTGGCGTGGCGGCGATGGTCTTTATCGCGTGGTTGATGTCGTATGATCGCAAAAATTTCCCGTGGCGCGTGGTGTTGTGGGGAACGGGGCTCCAACTGATTTTTGCTGTCCTGATTCTCTGGACCGACGTTGGCAAAATTGCTTTCCAATGGACGGGCGATCAGGTCACCAAATTTCTCGGTTTCACCAAATACGGCACGGAATTTCTCTTCGGCAATCTCGTCAAGCCGGAATATCAAAACACCTTCGGTTTTCAATTTGCGTTTGGCATTCTTCCCACCATTATTTATTTTTCCGCGGTGATGTCGATTCTGTATCATCTCGGCCTCATGCAAAAAATCGTTGAAGTTATCGCCGTGGGCATGGCGAAAACGATGGGCACCAGCGGCGCCGAGTCATTATCATGCTCGGCAAATATTTTTGTCGGCCAAACCGAAGCGCCGTTGCTCATTCGTCCGTTCGTGGCGAAGGCCACCAATTCCGAGTTAATGGCAATTATGTGCGGCGGTTTTGCCACGGTGGCGGGCGGTGTGTTGGCAGGCTACATTCTCATGGGCATTCCGGCGGCGCATTTGCTGGCCGCGAGCGTCATGTCGGCGCCGGCAGCACTGCTCATCGCCAAAGTTATTTTGCCGGAAAAGGAAGTGCCGGAGACACGCGGCAGCGTCAAAGTTCCCCGTGAAAAAATTGCCGGCGACGTGGTCGAGGCCGCTGCCATCGGCGCGGCTGACGGCTTAAAGCTTGCCCTGAATGTCGGCGCGATGTTGATCGCATTTATCGCGCTCATCGCCGCAGTCAATGCCGGCATGGGTCTCATTCACGATCTGTTCGCCAAGGTCGGTTTCATCTATTTTCCGAGCGACCTCAAAACCCTTTTCGGTTGGGTGTTCACGCCGCTGGCGTGGCTCATGGGCGTGCCGTGGAAAGATTGTCTCGAGTTCGGCAATTTGCTCGGCACCAAAATTTCCATCAATGAATTCGTCGCGTATGTGCATCTCGGCGACTTGATCAAAAGCGGCGCTATGAGCGAGCGCAGCGTCATCATCGCCACCTACGCGCTCTGCGGTTTCGCCAATTTTTCTTCCATCGCGATTCAAATCGGCGGCATCGGCGGCATGGCGCCCGAGCGCCGCGGTGATTTGGCCAAGCTCGGCCTCCGCGCCATGTTCGGCGGAGCGTTGGCGAGTTGGATGACAGCGACGATTGCAGGAATGCTAATAGGATAATA
>CAYZFF010000249.1:0-1345 GCA_964477305.1 uncultured Cytophagia bacterium | reverse complement strand
GTTGCGAGGCGAGTTATGGAAAAGATGGAGCCGATTTTTGATTTGCACAAATTATGAGGAAGCAGATGAATGCGCAAGTCACAAGGACTTCATTTATAAAATTCGACCGTGTTTCAAGTAGTTTGTTCTAAATGAATCTTTTTATCCTTTTATCTTTTTTATGCAAGCCGCGCTGCCTTTTATCTTCGTCACCATCCTGCTCGATGTGCTGTCGTTCGGCATCATCATTCCGGTGCTGCCGAAACTGATCGAGCGTTTCATGAGCGGCGACACCGCGGGCGCTGCGGAAATGTACGGCCTCTTCGGCTCGGTCTGGGCGTTGATGCAATTCATTTGCTCGCCGATTTTCGGCGCGCTCTCTGATCGTTTTGGCCGCCGTCCCGTGATTTTGCTGTCGAACTTCGGATTGGGCTTTGACTATATCGTGATGGCGCTTGCCCCAACGGTGAGTTGGTTGTTTTTGGGCCGCGTCATTTCCGGCATCACCGGCGCGAGTTTCACCACAGCCAGTGCGTATGTCGCAGACGTGACGCCGCCAGAAAAACGCGCCGCGAGTTTCGGCATGGTGGGTGCAGCTTGGGGACTCGGCTTCATTCTCGGCCCGGCGCTTGGCGGTTTGCTTGGCGCGTATGATCCGCGGTTGCCATTTTGGGGTGCCGCGGCATTGACGCTCATCAACGCCACCTACGGCCTCTTCGTGCTGCCGGAATCTTTGCCGCCGGAACGCCGCGCGGCGTTCGAGTGGAAAAAAGCGAATCCGGTTGGCTCGCTGAAACTGTTGCGCTCGCATCCGGAGTTGCTCGGCCTCGCCGCTGTCACGGCGCTTTATTTTCTCGCGCATCAAGCGTTGCAAAGTGTTTTCGTGCTTTACACGAGTTTTCGTTACGGCTGGGATGAGCGTATGGTCGGCCTCACACTTACTGCGATTGGTGTTTGTATGATGATCGTGCAGGGCGGTGTCGTGCGGCGTGTTGTCGCGCGTTTTGGCGAGCGACGCGCATTGCTCACCGCGCTCATTTGCGGCGCAATCGGATTTACGATCTATGGGTTGGCGCGTACGCCAAACTCGTTTTGGAGTGGGATGCCGATCTTCGCCTTGATGGGACTATACATGCCTTCGATGCAAGGCTTGATGACCCGGCGTGTCGATTCTTCGTCGCAGGGCCAATTGCAGGGCGCGAACAGCAGCATCATGGGCATCACCGGCATGCTCGGTCCGAGCCTGTTTACGCGCATCTTCGCCAATTTCATCGGCCCGCACCGCAACTGGCATCTTCCCGGTGCGCCGTTTTTGCTCGCGGCGCTGCTGCTCATTGCCGCGCTGGTTCTGGCGTGGCGCGTGACA
>CAYZFF010000248.1:0-6930 GCA_964477305.1 uncultured Cytophagia bacterium | reverse complement strand
GCGCCGAGGCCCCACGCGTAAACACTGTTTTCAACTTCCTGCCGCGGCGTCGCGGCGCCGGCATATTCAAAGCCGGAATAGTAACCGGCGTCAAAAAAAACAAACGCGCGCGTGCGCGAGGAAAGCAAGTAACGATATTCGAGATTGCTCCAGGCCAGGCGCGACCCGCGAAATTGCTCTTCGCGATAGCCGCGCAGCGTCGTGGCCCCGCCGAAACGAAATTGATCCGTCACAAAAATTTCCGGCGGCGCATTGCTTTTCACCTGCCGGCCGTGCACCGCGAGACTCAGCACCTGCGGCCAATGAATGGGCAGCAGCCATTGAAAATCCACCCAGATTTTGTCGCGCGAAAAACTCTTCCGCGCCGTTCCAGCGATCTCCGAATTTTTGCGGCCGGTCTCTACCGTTGTCGCATAAAAAATTCCACGCCGGGGATTGAGCGGATCATCGGTGGAATCATAACGCAGCGACGCGCCCACACTCGTGACGCGGCTGGCGGGCAGATTGAAGCGGGCTTGCGTCAACGAGTCCGGCGTAAGATTCTCCCGGGCCAGGTGGCCGCTCGCGGAAAAATTTTCTCCCAGCGGCAACTCCGCCGTCAAATCCCAGCGGCGTTCCACGTAGCTGGTGTCGCGAATGGTCTGCTGAAAGCCGCCGGAAACGTGCGCCGGAAAACCGGCAACCCATGGCTCGCGATAACGCAGCGCCAACTCCTGCGTTTGCCGGTCGCGTTTCTCCCAATGCGCCTCCAGTTGGCGGCCGCTGCCAAACAGATTGCCGAATTGCACGTCAATCAACCCGGTGACATAACCTTTTTGCCGGTCGTCACCAGGATTGTATCCAGCCACGCCACTGAACAAGTTGCTGTTGCGCTCTACAACCGCCACTTGCAGCGCATAGCGCCCCAACGAATCCAGCGCGAGTTGCGGCAGCGTGACGGGTTGTTGGAGAAAATCCAATCGTTTCAACCGTTCCGGAATGCTCTCGACCTCTGCAAGATTGTAGAGATCGCCGCGCTGCACCGGCAATTCGCGCGCGATCACCGCGCGTTTGGTCAACTGGTTGCCGCGAATGAGAACAGAATCGATTCGCACGGCGGGACCGGCGTCAAATTTTAGATGTAACGTTGCCTGCTTCTCCGCAACAACGACAAGCGAGTCAAACAAAAAAATGGCGAACGGATAGCCGCGTTGCGCAAAATCAGTGAGCGCGTTGTTGAGCCGCAGTTGCAGCGCCTTCTCGTCGTGCATGCCGCGCAGCTCCGTCCAATCATTCTTAAACGTCGATTGCACTGCAACCGCGAATCGCACCATCGGCCCGCTGTTGGCATAAACCGTCGCGGCCTTCGCGCCGCGCTGCACGCTGTCGATTTGCGCGAAATAAAAACCGCGTTGTTGCAATTCCGCGAGCACGCGCTGGATCGCGGCATCCGGCGCGCCAATTCGACTTTTGCCCAAGCCGTCGATTTGCCGCAGCCCGCTCTCGGTTATATGGCCTTTGGCGCGCCACAAAATTTTTATGCTCGTCGAATCTTGCCCTTTTGCCGCATCGGCAAAAAAAATGCAAGCGAGCATTATGCAAGCGCACCACTTTAATTGAATGTCATTCTGGAAGAATCCTGTTTGTTGCCGGCACAGATGTGAATCGGAAACAAGATTCCTGCGGAATGACAGCCCCTCGAAATGTCTCACAAGTTTTGTTGATTTTAAACAAGCCATAAAAATTCCCATACCTAAAAAAACGCCCGCATTTCCACTTTGCCCAAATGCAACGTTGGGCGCTGCGGTTCGTTGCGGCCGAGATACGATGCGGAAATATTGATGTTCGTCGACACGCGATATTCAAAAGCAAAGTTCCAACGCAGCGTCCGGCCCGGGCGATTGCCGTTCGCTATTTCGAAAGGCAAAATGCGATTTGCCGGCGCCGCCTGCACTTGGGCCCATTCCACCTCGCTGCTAAACCGGCCTTTGCCGCGAAAAGAGTACGTGGTGCGCGGTTTTAAAGAGAAGGCCGTCACTTCGGTGGGATCGGCATAAGCCCGATCCGTATCAAACGAAACTTCGGCGGCGCTGGCGATTTCCCAAACGGCGCGGGGCCGATAGGAAAGCTCAAAGCTGCCGGTGCGATTCAACACCAGGCGATTCTGCCGCCGCGCGATAGCGTCAAATGTGCGATCTTCACGGTTAAAAATCAATTCGGTTTGGCTGCTCACTTGCGGCGAAAATGCCAGCGTGGCGCGCAACTCGTGACGCAACTGCCGGCGGCGCGACAAGCCTTCGCCGAAGAATTGATTGTTCAACTCGCGCAACGCCGTCAAGCGATAACGCAAGGAGCGCGCGCGATGATTTTCCCACAGATTAATATCCTGCCGCAAACTCTGCGCGCCAAATTGGGTGAATTGCGGATTTTGAAAACGCGACAAATTGAGCCGATAAATTTGCCACACGCGCGGATCGCCGGTTTTTTCTTCGAGGCGAATAAACGTTTCCGTGGTCACGACTTTGAGATAGTCGCGCCAATTTTTGACCCGACGGTCGGTTTTTTCTTTTAAAGGAAGGTCGGGACGCGGCGCCTCGGTTGATTTTTTCGGCGGGGCGGCAGTGCGCAGCAGGCTCGCGAAATTAATGCGAATATTGCTGCGCGCGCGCAACTCGACGACGGGCACAAAACTTTCCGTCGGTTGAATGCGCAACACATAGTCGCCAAACAAATCCGGAAGATACTCGTTCAAATCGGCGTCGTAGCGATAATTGCCCTCGCCCTGCCGGACTTTGATGAAAACCCGTTGTTGTTGCGCGGTTTGCGTGTTGGTGATTTGATATTGCCAGTCGGTATCGATGGCGCGCTGATACGGCGCGAACCGCACGCGCACGTCGGCGAGGTCGGTGCGGACATCCTGCTGGTTGAGATCAGTGAAGCGGCGCTCGCGATGCGTGAACGCAACATCGGCGGCCAGCGCTCTCCAGCGCTCCAGCGCCAGCGCGAAACTTTGGGTGAACGCCGAAGACCTGGGAAGCAGTCCGCGCCGCTGGCGGGTGTCATCGTCGCGCTGATTGAACGTCGCGGTCATTTTCATTTGCCGGAAAATTTGGGTTTCCACCCCGGCGGTGTAACTGTTGAAACGAAATCCGGAAGCGGTGTCGGCCAAAACTTCACGGCGATTTTCGTTTTCATAACCGAGTTGCGGTTTGAATTTCCAGAATGCATAACTCGCACTGCCACGCTGCCGCCGCCAGTCCGAAGCAGAATTAAATGCCGTCTTTTCCCGGGAGATGTTTTCAATTTGATATTGCAACTCCGGCAGTTTGGCGCGTTTGAAATCCATCCCGGCTTCCCAACGGCCGGAGGCCGAGCCGCGATTTAATTGGCCATAACCGCCGCGCCAATTCCATCCCGTGAGCGGCGCGTAGGTGGCGGAAGCTTCCAGCATCTCTTCGGCGGTTGTGCTCGCTTCCTCTGCCAGATTCCAGCGCCGGTTAAATTCCACGACGTCGGCGCGATCAATGTCGCGATAGCGCGAATCTTTTTTGCGAAACCGCGCCTGTAAACTTATGCGGCCGAATTTCGAATTTTGCGGCTCGAGACGCAAGCTGGAAAGCAACGCGCGGCCGGTGTTATCGCCGTCATCGCGGTTGGAATAAAGGTTTTGATCCAACTGGCTGATGGCAAGCTCATTGATGATGGTCACGCCGGGCCACGGCGCGATTTCGAGGCGCGAGTCCAACACTTCCTGGCGCACCGCCGGCGTCAGCAAAATGACGGGGGCGTAACGCCCCTGATTTTTGCCGGCATAAAAAAAATTTCCGAAGCCGCGATACGCATAGTCGCCACGGCCATCGCCGAGGTCGGAAAATTTCACTTCGTAATCGCCGGAGTCGGGGCCGACATAAACCCAAATGGAATCGCGGCGAATATAGTTTCCCTGCTTTTCACCGGCGAAGCGCGAGCCATCGCGCGCCGCGATACCGTCGCCGGCCGCCGCGAGCAAGTTCCGCTCTGTTTCGTTGAGTGTAAACGCCAACGGGTTATCCTGATCGTCGCCTTCGCGCAACAACGTCGTTTGCCATTTCAGCTTTTCATTGAAACCGGTCACCTGCCCCTGCGCGCTGTACAAATTGCGCCGAAAGCTTTCGTCGGAAAATTGAAAATCCACCGTGAGCCGCGAGTCGCTGGTGATGAGGCGTTTGCGCGTGAACGTGATTTGGCCGTTGGAGTATTCGATCACGTAGTCATTATTCTCGCCGCGCGTCAACGGTTGCCCATCGAGCCAGACGCGCTCGGTTCCCGCCAAAATTAAAATGTCGATTTGCCCGCGATCGCCCTGTAGTTGATACGGGCCTTGTTTGCCCTCGACGCCGTTGAATTGGTTGGTCGTAAATTTTCCCCGCGACACGGCGGCGGAAAGCTGCAATTGAAAATTTGACGGCAGCAGCTCCGAATGGCCCACGGCAATTTTGGCGCCCTGCAACTTGCGATTGTAGCGCGAAAATTCGCTGCCGCCATATTCGATTTGAAAGTCGCCGAGCGTCGCCTGAAAACGCTCGCTTTTGAGTTGAATAAAAACTTTGTCAATCTCGTTCAGCGTTTGGGTGTTGCCCTCCGGCTGAATCGGCGTGTTTTGATCGGTTAGCGCCGCCACGACTTCCGTCTTATCGGAAAGCTTTCCAGAAAGCTGCAAGCGCAACCCCGAATCGACTTTCAGTCCCTGCTCCGAACCGAGACTGACGCCGCGCGTGAGGCTGCCGCTTTTAGTTAAATTCGCGCCAATACTTTCGCGCGTCGCCGCCAGATTGTCCTGGCGCGCGGTGGTCAACACCCTCCGCAGCGGCAGCGCCGAATCCGGTTTTGCGGGTTGGGATAATTTGAACAGCGCGAATTGCCGCGGCAGAACAATTGGCAGCCGGCGATAGGTTAAAATCAATGAATCGCTGGTTTCCAGTTTCCAGTATGCAGTATGCAGTTGCAAAGTGGCGGTGCGATAATCGAGGCGATAATCGCGGCCGCGCTGCAAAAGCAATTTACCAAGTTTTAAGGTGTCGGAATGGGCGATGATGAAACTATCGGGCAAAGCCAGGGCTGCGCTATCCCGGGGAACGGCGAGGACGAGCCGGCGATTGGCGAGTGAATAGGGAAAAGACTGGAGCGTTTGCGCAAAAAGATCGGAAGTGCAAAGGCATGCACCAATGAATAACAGCGGCCAACGGATTGTTCGGAGTAGCGCCTTCTCCGCCCCGCTGCCATAAAAAAATATTGAAGCGGAGCGGGGCAGGCGCAAACTTTGCAAAATGAAAAAAACTGTTTTGGGGATCATGAAATTTGTGCCTAAAGGCACTACTACAAGCCGCTCTTCAATTCAAACCTCTGCACGCGATTATTGCCGGTGTCCAAAACGAAAATACGATTGCCTGCAACCGCAACGTCCGCCGGAAATTGCAGTTGCTCCGGTGCGCGACCCATTTTGCCGAACGCCAAGATCACCTCGCCGGCTGGATTCAAACCAACGATGCGATGATTGCCGCGATCCGCCACCACCAGCAACGTCGCATGGCCGTCTGGCGTTTTATGTTTTATTTCGGCCAACCCCGCCGGATCGCGCAATATGCCTTCGCCGAGCCGGCGCACAAAATTGCCGTAGTTATCGAACTCTGCAATCGCCTCCGCGGTGGAATCACTCACAAAAATTTCGCGCCGCGAGCTGATCAATAGTTTCGCCGGACGCGACAAGCGGCCCTCGCCCCAAGTGAAGTCGCCGAAACTCGACAGCGGTTTGCCAAAAGCGTCGATGCGCAGCACGCGATTGAACTCGTGCTCGGCGAGAAAAATTTCGCCATTGCTGGAAAGGCCCGCCGCGGCGGGATAACCGAATTGCAGCGACTCATTTTGCAATTCGTCGGAATAATATGACGAAATATAATTCAGGTCTTTGTCGTAGCGCTCGAGGCGCTGGTTATTGTAGTCAACCACGAAGACGTCCAAACCGTTCCCGGCCCACACGTCGACGGGACGATCAAATTGTTCTTTGTCAAAACCGAAGCCGCCGACCTCGCGCAACAACTCCCCGCGCGGGCTGCATTTCAAAAGGCGATTGTTGCCCGTGTCGGCAATATAAATATTTTCGTCGGGATCAATGTCCAGGCCGAGCGGCTGCGAGAGTTTTGCGGCACCGAGCGCCTCGTCCAAAATAACGCCGCGATAAACAATTTGAATTTGACTCTGCGCGGCAGACTCTATCGAGGCGAGCAAAAGAATGAAGAGAACCTTTTTCATATCTTTCAAAATACGGCGGTGGCTGGTTTTAATCAACAAGAAATTTGCGTTGGCGAAATAATTGTTGTTTGTCATGGAGTAAAGATTATACTTTTTATGAGGCAAAACAACTTTGCCGAAACTTCAATCGACCGCCAAGACCCGAAGGCACAAATTAAAAAGCTTTTCTTGGTGTCTTCGAGTCTTGGTGGTTTAAAAAATTTCATCATCGATGCCGCACCCTACTTTCTTCGAAGCATTGCGCTTCTGGCTCAAGCTCGGCTTCATCAGCTTCGGCGGGCCGACCGGCCAGATCGCGATCATGCACACCGAGCTGGTCGAAAAGAAAAAATGGATCAGCGAGACGCGTTTTTTGCACGCGCTGAATTATTGCATGTTGCTGCCCGGCCCGGAAGCGACGCAGCTTGCCACCTATGTCGGCTGGTTACTGCACAAAACGCCCGGCGGCATCGTTGCCGGCGCGCTGTTCGTGCTGCCCTCGGCGTTTATTTTGTGGGGATTGAGTTTCGTTTACGTCACCTACGGCAAACTCGCTTGGATCGCCGCGATTTTCTACGGCCTCAAACCGGCAGTCATGGCGATTGTGGCGTTTGCGGTGATTCGCATCGGCAAGAAAGCGCTGAAAAATGAAGTGATGTGGATGCTCGCGTTGCTGGCGTTTAT
>CAYZFF010000247.1:0-6940 GCA_964477305.1 uncultured Cytophagia bacterium | reverse complement strand
TTCCTCGCTGGCGCTCGGAATGACAACATATTCATCCAAATAGAAAACGCTGTAATCCATCAATCCGAAATATTTTCAATCGACCGACGGGATTACAAACTCCACCCCTGCCGATATTCGCGTTTGACGAATTTGTTCGCTTCGGGAATGTTGGTCACTTCCATCTTTTCACCGTCCCACAGTAGGCGTTGGCCGCGCAGACCTTTGTCTTGGAACGCCGCATTCGCGCGCACGGCGAGGTTGCCCATCAGCACGATTTCACTGAGCGGACCGGAGACGTCGAAATTCGAGCAGGCTGGCTCGCCGGTTTTAATTGCGTTAATGAAATCTGCATAAATGCCGGCCAGACCGTTGGGCACGCGTTTGAGGCGTTTCGGCGGCTGTTTGTAAGCTTTCATTTTCGTTTCGGGAACGAGGCGCGGCTGCTCCGCATACGTGTTGCACATGATCATGCCTTTGGTGCCGATGAACAGCATGCCGCTGCCATCGCCAATGCGGCGGCCCGCTTCGATCTCCACCGGCCGCGGCGGCGTCAATCCGCCTTCGTACCACAGCAGTTTCACCGGCGGCATTTTGTCGCGCGCCGGAAATTCATACGTCACCACTGAAGCGATCGGGCCGCTGTCTTCGGTAAACGGCGAAGAACTCGCCTGCACCGCAATTGGATGGCCGAGCTTCAACGCCCACACCGGCGTGTCTAAAATGTGGCAGCCCATATCGCCCAACGCGCTGGTGCCGAAATCCCACCAACCGCGCCAATAGAACGGCAAATAACCCGGATGATACGGGCGCATCGGCGCCGGCCCGATCCAACGCTCCCAATCAATGGTGCTCGGCGTGACTGCCGGAACATAATCGGGCCGCGAAATTCCCTGCGGCCAATAACCTGCGGGCCGATCCGTCCATGCATGCATTTCGACGACATCGCCAATCGCGCCGTCTTCGATCCATTCCACCATCAAACGGTTGCCTTCACCGGCGCGGCCCTGGTTGCCCATCTGCGTCATGACTTTGTACTGACGCGCCGCGAGGGTGAGCTGTCGCGCTTCCCAAACATCATGCGTCAACGGCTTTTGGCAATACACATGTTTATTCTTACGCATCGCGGCCATCGCCGCAAACGCGTGCAAATTATCCGTCGTCGCCACCGCGACTGCATCGAGGCCGGTTTCTTTTTCGAGCATCTCGTAAAAATCAACGTAGGCGTTGCAGCCCGTGTAGGAACCGTTGCCGGTTTGCTTGGCATAGGTTTCATTCACCAATTGCTTCGCGGGCTCGCGGCCTTTGACGCCGCCAAAATATACTTTGCTGTAATCCATCTCCTGCACCGGATCGGCGACCGCGATCACTTGCACTTCCGGCAATTGCATGAACTGCGTCATGTCATACGTGCCCTGCCCGCCGACGCCAATGACCGCGAGGTTGATCTTATCGCTCGGCGGAATATAACCAGAACCGCCAAGCACCCGGCGCGGCACAATCGTAAAAGCCGCTGCTGCGCCTGCGGTGCCCAAGAATTGCCGCCGCGACATGCGGCTTGCATTTTGATTTTTCAGCATAAAACTTTTTCCTGATTGATAAAGAAATGAAAAATTTTTAGACAAATAAAATAGTCGAGCTTCCCACAGTAAACAAAAACTTTTTATTTACCCCTGCGTCAACTCGGCGCGAACTTTTTCCAGCAACTTCTTCGTCGCGCGAATGCCGTCAGATTCGCTCAATACGTTGCCTTCGTATTCAATGCCGACATGGCCGTGATAACCGGCAGCCAAGACAATTTTCAGTAAACGGCGATAATCTTTTTGCGCTTCATCGCCGTTTGGCGCAAAATCATTGGACTTGGCGCTAACGGCCTTGGCAAACGGCATCAACTCTTGCACCCCTTGATAGCGATCATATTCCTCGGCGCAGCCTTTTTCTGCATATTTCAAGCAGAAATTGCCGAAGTCCGGCAACGTGCCGCAACGCGGCTGATTCACCATTTTCATGACGCCAGCGAGCCACGCGCCATTGCTCGACAAGCCGCCGTGGTTTTCAACGATTACATTGAGCTTGAGCTGGGCGCCGTACGCCGTCAAGCGCGCGAGGCCGTCTGCCGCCAGTTTCTGTTGTTCCTCAAAGCTGCCCTCGCTCGCGGCGTTCACGCGAATGGAATGACAGCCGAGAAATTTCGCCGCGTCGGCCCATTTGTAATGATTCTCTACGGCCTGTGTTCGCTTTTGTGCATCGGGATCGCCGAGGCGGCCTTCGCCGTCGCACATGATCAACAACATGCGCACGCCTTCGTCTTTGGCGCGTTTTTTTAGCTCGCGCAAATAGGCCGGGTCTTTGGCTTTATCTTTGAAGAATTGATTGACGAACTCAATGGCCTCGATGCCGTAATCCTGTTTCGCGGTTTTGGCGAAATCAAGATTGTCTAATTTCCCGGCAAAAATGGTTTTGTGCAGCGACCATTCCGCCAGCGAAATTTTGAACAACGGCGCAGGCGTGCTGGCCTTGGCGCCAAATAACATTGGCCCGGCCCAACCGGCGAGGCTCAGACCGCCCGTTATTTGCGCCGCCTGTTGCAAAAATTTGCGACGATTCATCATGAGTACAACCTCCTCGGAGAAAATAAAATGTGATGCATGAAGCTTTTGCTTTCAAACCTATTGTGCATGACAGCATGCAAATGTACATTAATACCGACGGTATTCGCCGTCATTTCCAAATCAATTCTGCCATGACGGGTAAATGATCGGAAGCATAGCGTCCGTCGATAGCTTCGGCAATCGTGCCGTGGCGCCGAACGGCTACGCGGTGATTGACAAAAATATAATCAATCCGCGGCCGTTCCGTTGCAGTTCCGAAACCATGAAACGTCCACAGCGGGCCGTAGTGGGGGAACTGCGAAATGGTGTGCGTATCAAACAAGCGGAAATTGGAATTTTCATTTGCGCTTGCCGTCAAAGTTTGGTACACCACGGAATTTTCATTGGCATTAAAATCGCCGGTGACAACAAGCGGTTCCGTGGGGGCGAAGGCTTGTATCTTTTTCAGGATCAGCTTGGCGCTCTCTTCTCGCGCATTCTCTCCGAGGTGATCAAAATGTGTATTAAAAAGAAAGAAGATTTTCCCCGTGCTGCGGTCTTTGAATTTGCCCCACGTGCAAACACGCGTGATCGCTGCATCCCAACCGATGCTGCCAGGCAACTCTGGGGTGGGGGATAACCAGAAGGTGCCCTGCTGCAGCAGCGTAAATCGCGTTTGACGAAAAAGAATGGCGGAGAATTCACCTCTGGTGCGCCCGTCATCTCGACCCACACCGATCCAACTCAGCTCCGGCAGCAATTGAGATAAATCATCCAGTTGATCTTTGAGCGCTTCCTGCATGCCAAGCAAATCAACTTCATGAAAGCGCACCAAATTGGCAACCAGTTCTTTGCGCCGGGGCCAGGCATTCTCACCGTCATTCGGATTGTTGTAACGGATATTGAAAGTCATCACGTTGACCGAAGCGCTGGAAGCGGAACTGCGCATGAGATGGCAAGCGCATAAAGCCGTTAAAATCAGGCTGCAGAGAAAAGAGGAAATGATGGATCGCCGCATAGAAGTTTTCAATGATTGCTTTTGAGGCAATGCAAGATGAGTATAAAAAGCGAAAAATCGGCCAATCATTTGAGACGATGCAATGCCGTCAATGCTTTTCCGTTTTGCTCAAGTTTTTTTAGGGGTGAACTTGTCTTTAAACGTCAGCGCAAAAAGCAATGCGATGGCAGCCGCGAACGCGCAAGGAATCCACCAGATCGTGGGCCAGGCGCGCAACGTTTTTTCAACACCATCAACCATCGAGGTTGAGCTATAAGTCTCAACCACCTGGCCTGCAAACCATGAGCCTATTCCGAGGCCG
Source organism: uncultured Cytophagia bacterium (assembly GCA_964477305.1). Taxonomy (GTDB): domain Bacteria; phylum Zhuqueibacterota; class Zhuqueibacteria; order Zhuqueibacterales; family Zhuqueibacteraceae; genus Zhuqueibacter. The sequence goes on along the minus strand of CAYZFF010000247.1, from coordinate 3,051 downwards.
ACCCCATAAGTGATCAAGGCGATAAAGCCTTGCGCGCTGGCGCGAATATCTTTCGAGACCTTTTGGTCGACATAGATTTGGCCGGTGACGAAGAAGAAATCATAGCAGATGCCATGCAGTAAGATGCCGAGATAGAGCATCCAGGCCCCCGAATCCATGTTCCCGTTAGCGAAGAAAGCGTAACGCGCGACCCACGCCAACATGCCGACTAACAACATTTTTTTCACGCCTAAACGCACAAAGAAAAACGGCATGAGAATCATGAAAATCACTTCCGACATTTGTCCCATGCTTTGCTTGCCGGCCACCCCTTGCATGCCAAGGTCATTTAAAAATGGATTGGTGAAGCCGTAATAGAACGCCAGCGGGATGGAAATAAGAAACGAGCACAATACGAAAATAAAAAAAGACCCTTCCTTGAGCAGACGCAGCGCCTTGAGGCCGAGGATGTCGCCAATTTTAACATCCTTGCCGATATTTTGCGGCGCGGTGTTCGGGAGGGTAAAGGAATACAATCCCATTATGAGTGATGCCACCGCGGCCATTTTCATCGGCACGTCGCTTTTTTCCACCTCCGGATTGAATTGAAACTGTATGAACGTGATCGTCAAACCCGCGACAATCCAGCCGATGGTGCCCCACACCCGCACTTTCGGAAATTGCTTGTCCGGGCTGTCCATCTGATTGAATGAGACCGCATTGACCAACGCGAGCGTGGGCATATAGCAGAGGTTGTAGAGCAGTAGAGTCGGAATCAATGTTTTAGCGTCGGTGAGGCCGGCAGCAATATACATCACGATGCCGCCCAACAAATGCAGCACGCCCATAACTTTCTGTGAGGCGAAAAAGCGATCAGCGAGCATGCCTACAAAAAACGGCGCAATCACCGCTGCAATGTTGTTCATCAAGTAAGAATTGCCGACTTGACCACCGCTGAAACCGAGCTTAAACAAATAGGTGCCCAATGTCACGAACCACGCGCCCCAAATAAAAAACTGCAAAAACATCATGACGCTGAGTTGCGTGTAAGTTTTGCTGTTCATCATGCTCCTTCCTCCTTCGGATATTTTAATAGATCAGAGAATTGGCGCTACTTTTTTTCGTCCGCAGCTTTTTCCGCCGGCCATTCAACGCCCAGCCAGGATTGGTAAATTTTCTTTTGCAATTCCGTCGGCGCTTTCACGCGTTGCACTTGGTAATCCGATGCCGGCGCGGACAACGTGACTTCAAATTGGCGTAATTGCTCGTCGCGGAAAACGGTTAGGGTGATTTTATCGCCGGGTTTAAAATCTTTTAAGCGATCGTTCAAATCACTGCTGCGGACGCGTTTGCCGTTTAACGCCAACAGCTCATCGCCAAGATCAAGTCCCGCGGCTTGCGCGGCAGAACCGGCGTTCACGCGCCGGATGATCGAGCGCTCGCCGGTTGGCGCCACCAGCATGCCCAAATCCGGCGCCGCATTATCGCGCTTTTTCTCGAGGACTTCCAGGCCCGCACAGGCGAGAAATTCCGCAAAATTGATTTCTTTGGTGCCATTAACATAGTCGCGGAAAAATTCGACAAAACTGCTCTGCGTTAACGCTTCCGCGGCCTTTTGCACGTCGGCATTGGTGTAGCCTTTTTTGCCTAACGGAAATTTTTTGTAAAGTGAACGCAAAGCCTCGTCGAACGAGGCGCGATTTTCCGAGCGCCGGCGAATTTCCAGATCGAGCAACAGGCTGATTTGCTCGCCTTTTTCGTAGTAATCAACTTCGGCGTTGAAGGCATTCGGTGAATTTTTCCAGAGTTTCACCCAGGCATCAAAACTGGATTCAGCGACGGATTGGATATTTCGCCCCGGCCGCGTTTTGGCATTGCGAATCAGCGCGCCGAGCGCTTCGAGCGTCTGTTCCACGGTGGTGAAACCGGCGCGGCGCATCAGCACCGTCGTGTAATAATCAGTGCCGCCTTCCGCCAGCCACAGTTCTTCGGTATAGTTTTCTTTGGTAAAATCGTACGGCGTGATGCCGGCGGGCCGCAATTGCTTGACATTCCACGTGTGAAAAAATTCGTGCACGGCCAAGCCGATAAAGCCGCGATAGCTGGCCGGCTCGCGAAAAATATAGGGCCGGGTTCCCATGATGGTTGAATTGATATGCTCGGTGCCGCCGCCGCCGGCCGGCGTGCAATGCAACATGAAAGTGTAATGCGCATACGGCAACTCACCCCAAAATTCGCGGCAGACGGCAACGATTTTTTTGAGATCTTCAATCATTTTCGGCGCGTCCCAATTCCCCTCGCCGTAAATCATGAGCCGATGCGGCTTGCCTGCGGCCTCGAAATCAAAATCTTTATGCGTGCCAATTTCCAACGGGCAGTCGGCGAGATGATCATAATTGGGCGCGTGGAATAAATTTTTCTGCCCGGCCACCGCGTCGAGTCCGGTAGTGACGTGCCAATCACCGAACGGCACAACTTGCAAGGTCAACGGCAGCCGGCGAAATTTTTCCACGTACATCAACACGGCGCTGGCATCCACAAAGGCGTGACGATCATTCAGACCCCGGGTGCGCTGTTCGAATTCATTGGCATAAACTTTATAGCGCACGGTCACACTGGAACTGCCGTTATTTTCAAGACGCCAGGTGGATTTATCGGTTTTGCGCCAAGGCAGCGCCACGCCGTTGGCGACGGCAGAAAACTCCTGCACGCCGCCGGAGAAATCAAACAGCACGTAGCGTCCGGAGCGCCACACCGGCATGATGAAATCTACCGTTTTCTCGTTTGCGGTGAGTCCGGCAATAGTGATTTCGACTTCAAATAGATGGGTGTGCGGCTGGCTCATGGCAAGATGATAACGCACGGCCGGATTCTGGGCTGAGGCGAGTTGTGTTGCTGCTAAAACTGTGGCTGCGATGATCATGAAATTCCAGAAATGGGTTTTCATTCTATTCCTTATGTAAGCTTTTGCGAAGGGTGAAAAGCGGCCAACGGATTTTTTTTGTGAAGGCTACTTTTGCAACTATTGAGCTTTGCATAAATAATTTAAAAAGGCGCTAGCCCTGCGTTTTG
>CAYZFF010000246.1:0-6964 GCA_964477305.1 uncultured Cytophagia bacterium | reverse complement strand
TTAAAAAATGTTAGAATTAACCGATCGCGTGCTGGAATTTCTCAGCCGCCAACAAAATCGTCAATATAAAGCCAAGGAGCTGGCGCGGGCGCTTAAAGTGCCCCCAACGCGATATAGTGAGTTTCGTGATTTCGTGAAGGCGCTGGCGCGCGAAGGTAAAATAACCAAACACGCGCGCAACCATTACGGACATTTGCAGCAGACTTCGACGCTGATGGGCACTTTGCATATCAAGTCGCAAGGCTATGCGTTTCTCCTTATGGGCGAGGGCAAAGAAGACGTGTTCATTTCGCAAAAGAATATGAGCACGGCGCTGAATCGCGACACGGTAAAAGTGCAGCTCTTTGCGCAACCTTCGGGGCGCCGGCCGGAAGGCCGGGTGGTCGAAATCGTCAAACGCTCGCGGCAAAATATCGTTGGGACGTTGCAAAAAGGCAAGCATTGGTATTTTGTCAAGCCTGACGACATGAAAATGCTGCAGAATATTTTTATTCCCGATGAAGCTCTCGGCAGCGCGCAACCGGGGCAAAAGGTCGCGGTTGCCATTGCGAGTTGGGAAGATCCCTCGCAAAATCCCGAAGGCCGCATTGTGAAAGTGCTGGGTTTCCCGAACGAGACCGGTGTGGATGTGCTTTCGGTCGCCTTCTCGTTTGATTTGCCGGCGGATTTTCCCGCGGCGGTTGAACAGGCGGCGGAGGAATTGCGACTCGATATTACGCCAGAATTGGTGCGACAACGGCTTGATCTGCGTGAGCAATTGATCTTCACGATTGATCCGGAGGACGCCAAGGATTTTGATGATGCCGTCAATTTACGCCATTTGGAAAATGGCAACGTCGAACTTGGCGTTCACATTGCCGATGTGAGTTATTACGTGACAGAAGGTTCACTGTTGGATAAAGAAGCATTGGCGCGCGGCACTTCGGTGTATTTGGTGGATCGCGTCGTGCCGATGTTGCCGGAGAAGTTGAGCAACGAACTCTGCAGTTTGAAGCCGCACACCGACCGGCTCACGTATTCGTGCATCATGGAAATCACGCCGAAAGGTGAAGTGGCCAATTACAAAATCGCTGAGACGATCATCCACAGCAAACGGCGTTTTAATTACGAAGAAGCACAAAGAGTTATTGATGGTGAAATCAGCTCGGCAGACACGGCCAGCAACGACGATGAAAGAAAGATCAGTGCCGAGTTGGATAAAGCCTTGCGCGAAATGAACGCGCTGGCGCAGGTTTTGACGAAACGGCGTTTGCGTAACGGCAGTCTCGATTTTGACACGCCGGAAGCCAAAATTATTCTCGATGAAACCGGCTTTCCGATTGAGATTCGCCGCAAAGTGCGGCAGGAATCCAATCGCTTAATCGAAGAGTTTATGCTGCTGGCGAATCAAACGATCACGAAGCATGTTGATTTGAAACTGGCGCAGAAGCGCAACAAGCCGCCGTTTATTTATCGTATACACGAGCCGCCGAACCCGGTCAAGATTGAAGAGTTTGCGCTGTTTGTCAAAGCCTTCGGTTATAATTTTGATCAACAGCAGATGATTACGGGGAAAGTATTGAGCAAATTTCTCAGCGAAATTCACGGCGAACCGGCGGCGGACGTGATCGAAACCATGATGCTCCGCTCGTTGATGAAAGCCAAATATTCAACGGAGAATCTCGGCCACTTCGGTTTGGCGTTCAAACATTATTCGCATTTTACCTCGCCGATTCGACGCTATCCGGATTTGATTGTACACCGGACGTTGAAGGCGTATGCGAGCGGTTACCGCCCCGAAATGCACGAAGCGTTCAGCCGCAAATTGAGTTATGCGGCGCAGCAATCCTCGGAGCGCGAACTGGTGGCGCAGGAGGCCGAACGCGCTTCGGTCAAAATGAAGCAGGCGCAGTTTATGACGCGGCATTTGGGTGATGAGTTTGACGGTCTGGTCTCCGGCGTGGTATCGTTTGGAATTTTCGTTGAGATTCCGCAGTTTATGGTGGAAGGTCTCGTGCACATCAGCGATCTTGCCGATGACTATTATATTTTTGAAGAGCGGGCTTATCGCTTGAAAGGGCAGAACTCCGGACGCATTTATCGCCTCGGCGACGAAGTGCGCGTGCGGGTGGTGCGCGCCGACGCCAGCGAACGCGTGCTGGATTTTGTGCTCGTCGAGGCGCCGCGCCAAAAAGCAAAGCAAAAAAACAAAATGAAAATAATTCACAAAAAACCACGGAGGAAAAAATGAGCTGGTGGGATCAACTGTTAGCCAAAGAGCCTCGCAGCCACAATGATGAGGCGGCCGGCCTCGAACTGCGCGCGCCCATTTCCGATGGCAGCGAGGAGTTTTTTGGCGAGTTTATGCCGCATGAAGATCAAAGCTGGCGCCCGAACAAGCAGGTGCTGATCGGACTCGGCATTACCGCCGGTGTGCTTGCCGGCGTCGGCATTGCGGTTTGGCTGAAGAAAGGCAAACGCCGCAAAACGTGGCGCGACTTGTTGAGCAAAAATTGAGCAACACAATATTGGCTGGCAAAATGAGTTTGTGCTTGTTTTGCCAGCCGTCATTTGAATGGTAGGATGGCATGCGTTGGTGATAACCGGCCAGTCGCCAGATGACATTAACGCAACGGGCCGGAATTTCTGTTGCCTCTTTAGCGAAAGTTTTATAGATTGATATAATTTGTCGGTGGCAATAAAATAACGGCAAGTCGATCATTTGCGCCTGGTTTTTGCCCGAACGGTTTGCAGACATAACAAAATATTTTCTGGCGGAGTAGTCAATTCTAAAAGCATGAGTGAATTCATTCGTAATTTTTGTATCATTGCACATATCGATCATGGCAAGTCGACGCTGGCGGATCGTTTTCTCGAAGTGACCGGCGCGCTGCGCAAAGAAGAAATCGTGGCGCAGACGCTCGACAATATGGATTTGGAACGTGAACGCGGCATCACCATCAAACTGCATGCAGTGACGATGTCGTATAAAGCCAATGACGGCAATGAGTATGTTCTCAATTTGATCGATACGCCGGGGCACGTCGATTTTAGTTATGAAGTTTCGCGCAGTCTGGCCGCGTGTGAAGGGGCCATCCTGGTGGTTGATGCTTCGCAGGGCGTGGAGGCGCAAACGATTTCCAACCTCTATCTGGCGATGGAGCACAACCTGACCATCATTCCAGTCATCAATAAAATTGACTTGATGGGGGCGCAAATCGACCTCGTCAAAAAACAAATCGTCGATATTCTCGGCATTGAGGAAAACGACATCATCCTGGCCAGCGCCAAACAAGGCCTCGGCGTTGATCAAATTGTGGAGGCCGTAGTTAAACGCATTCCGCCGCCGACGGGCATTGCCAATGCTCCGTTGCGCGCGCTGATTTTTGACTCGAAATTTGACAGTTATCGCGGCGCCATTGCAAACATTCGGGTGGTTGACGGCGCCATTAAACCGGGTATGCGCATCCAGTTTTTTTCAACGGGAAAGGAATTTGAAGTCAGCGAAGTTGGCGTTATGTGCATGGAACGTTTTTCACGCCAGCAGCTTGCGGTGGGCGAAGTCGGTTATTGCGTTGCCGGTGTCAAAGAAGTGAAAGATACAAAAGTCGGCGACACAATCATCGATGCCGGGCGGCCGGCGGCGGAGCCTTTGCCGGGCTATCGCGAAGTGAAGCCGATGGTGTTCAGCGGCGTGTTCCCGACGGTGAGCGAAGAGTATGATGAATTGCGCGCCGCGCTGGAAAAATTTAAGCTCAACGATTCGTCGCTGATTTACGAGCCGGAAAGCTCGGCAGCGCTCGGCTTCGGTTTTCGCTGCGGCTTTCTTGGTTTGCTGCACATGGAAATCGTGCAGGAACGGCTGGATCGTGAATATAACATGGACATCATCACCACGGTGCCGAACGTTGAGTTGTGGGTTTTTAAAACGACCGGCGAAAAACTGGTGATCGACAATCCTTCGATGCTGCCGGCTATCGGCGAAATCGATCATATCGAAGAGCCGTACATCAAAGCGCAAATCATCACCCCGGCGGACTACATCGGCAACATCATGAAGCTGTGCCAGGATCGGCGCGGTATTTATAAAAACACCAGTTATATTGACGCCAACCGCGTCGATATTGCCTATGAATTTCCGTTGGCGGAAATCATTTTTGATTTTTATGACAAACTGAAATCGCTTTCCAAAGGTTATGCCTCGCTCGATTACGAGTTCATCGGCTACCGTGAGGGCGACTTGGTGAAATTGGACATTCTCATCAACGGCGAACCGGTCGATGCGCTGTCCCACATCGTCAATCGCGAGAAATCCTACGACTGGGGGCGCAAAGTGTGCGAGAAGCTCAAAGAACTGATTCCGCGCCAGATGTTTGAGGTGGCGATTCAGGCGGGAATTGGCTCCAAGATTATCGCAAGGGAGACGGTGCCGGCGATGCGCAAGAACGTCACCGCCAAATGTTACGGCGGCGATATTTCGCGTAAACGCAAACTGCTCGAACGGCAAAAAGAAGGCAAGAAGCGGATGAAGCAGCTTGGCCGCGTGGAAATTCCGCAAGAAGCCTTTTTAGCCGTATTGAAAGTCGAACAGTAACAAGCTCGTAGCAGTCTCTTTAAAGACTGAGATTTTAATGTGCAAAATTTTTTAGAAACAAATTTAATTTTTGCCCACGGATGAAAAGCGGCCAGCGGATAATTTTTTTCTGTTTAAATTCGCTGGCGATTGATTTTGCCCAAAAGCAACCCACAAGAATTAAATGTTATTAAGGAAGTCTCCATGGCTGAAAAAGTATTGCCAATGAATAAAACCAAAGCCGTGTCCGAAAAGAAAAGCAAAAGCCAGGCGCGCGAATATACGGAAGCCATTTTAGTGGCGTTGCTGGCAGCTCTGGTGCTGCGTACTTTTGTGGTGCAAGCATTTCGCATTCCCACCGGCTCGATGAAAGACACGCTGCTCATCGGCGATTTTTTGTTGGTGAATAAATTCGTTTACGGCGCACGCACGCCGGATGGGATTCCATTTGTTAATATTCAACTGCCGTTCTGGCGCCTGCCGGCTTTTAAACAACCTGAAACGGGCGACATTATCGTTTTTAAATATCCGCAAGATCCCACACTGGATTATATCAAGCGGTGTATTGCGAGGGGTGGGCAGACGATTGAGATGAAAGACGGCGTGGTTTATGTTGACGGTAAACCGGAAGGCAAGCAGGAGTTCCTCAAGCGCGAGTATGATCCCGAAGAAGGGCATTACATCTTATTTTCCACCGTTACCACCGCAAAAGGCCAATCCTACACGATTCGGCATTACGAAGATCATAACCTTCACGCCGAGAACTACGGGCCGACGCAAGTTCCGGCCGGGCATTATTTCATGATGGGCGACAATCGCGACAACAGCTCGGATAGCCGTTACTGGGGTTTTCTTCCAGCAGAAAATGTTGTCGGCGAAGCGCTCATTATTTATTGGTCGTGGGATAAGCAAGCGCCGCTCTATCGAATTTTCAATAAAGTACGCTGGCTGCGTATCGGCGATTTGATCAAATGAGTTTCATCATTGCCCGGCCGCTACGAGCGACTGGGCAATATTTATTGCGTTGTTAAATAAAATGCCCACCGCTGCGCTCTACATTCATATTCCCTTCTGCGAAAAACGTTGTGTTTATTGCGATTTTTATACGGTGGCTGGCGTGTCGTCGCGCATTCCGGACTATGTTGCGGCGTTGAAAAAAGAAATCGGCCTGCGCGCGGCGGAGCCGTTTTGGCAGCGGCAACGTTTTGCCACGATTTTCTTCGGCGGTGGCACGCCTTCATTGCTTTCCCCCCAACAGATTGCTGAAATCCTCGATACGGTTTTCGGCGCCTTCCAATTTGAACAACATCCTGAAATCACCATCGAAGCCAATCCCGGGACGTTGACGAGCGAGCAACTGGCGCGCTATCGCTCCACCGGCATCAATCGCTTGAGCCTCGGCGTGCAATCGTTACATGCGGATGAATTAGAGCGGCTCGACCGCATACATTCGCCCCAGCAGGCAATTGATGCCGTGATGATGGCCCGGCACGCCGGATTCAAAAATATCAACATGGATTTTATTTTTGCGCTGCCGCAACAGACGATCCCGCGTTGGCAAGAAAGTTTAGAGCAGGCTTTTGAACTTCAACCGACACATATTTCCGCGTATAATCTGACGATTGAACACGGCACGCCGTTGGATGTAAAAATTCGTAAGGGCGAGATGGAACCCTTGAGCGAGGAAGATGAACGCGCTTTCTACCAGTTTACCATAGATTTCCTCGAAAGCCACGGTTACCGGCAATATGAAATCTCCAATTTTGCGAAACCTGATTTCGAAGCCAAGCATAATATTAAATACTGGGACGGTAGTGTTTATCTCGGCCTTGGCGCCTCGGCGCATTCGTTTGACGGCAAGCGGCGTTTTTGGAATGTGGCAAATTTGCGCAAATATCTCGAAGCGCTCACGGCAGCGCGTTTGCCGGAAGACAGCGCGGAACAATTGTCGAAATCCCAGCAAATGTTTGAAACCGCGTTTCTCGGTTTGCGGCAACGTCACGGCGTCGATCTGGCAGCCTTTGCGAAAAAATTTCACCAGTCGTTTGATGCAACATTTAACGGCTTGGTGCCGGAATTGGAAAAAGGCGGACTGTTGATCCGGCGTGATGAACGCTTGCAGTTGACCCAGGAAGGGCTATTTCTTTGTGATGAAATTTGCGCGAAGTTGGGGGTGCAGCTTAAGGGCGCTGCTGATTAAATTGTCATCCTGCGACAAGCCTGGGCAGTCTGTTCAATAAGCTCAGAATAAAATTCTCCACACCACAATTGCAAAAGCAATAACGGTTATGCCGATGGCGCTGAAAGCGGCGATTTGCATCGTCATATTCTCGCGGCGTTTTTCAGTGTAACCGAGCAGCATCGCCGCGAGAAACCCGCCGATAAAGCCGCCGATGTGCGCTGAATTATTGA
>CAYZFF010000245.1:0-6968 GCA_964477305.1 uncultured Cytophagia bacterium | reverse complement strand
TGCTTTTGATACGACTCCTTTTTCGACGCGATGATTGCCAGAGTTTTGAGGCCATTGTCGAGCGTGATCACCGAGCCGTTCGCCATCGCTTGCTTGATTTCTTTCACTCGGGAAAATATCTCGTCAGCATTAATCTCCGCTAAAGTTGACAGGGCGATCATGCTCCCCCACACCAAGCGATTATTTTTACTTTGTAACAGTTGAAGAAAATCGCCGGCGTAATTCGCAATCAACTCCGGTTGCAGGAAGCCGATTTCGTACAGCACCTTTAAACAATCGCTTTGCACCGACGGATTCTCGTGCCGCAGATTTTCGGCAATCTCCCGAATACCTTTGCGATCGCTGGCGGCTGCTAACTGCCGCGCCAACTCTTGATTCGGAATTTCATCGCGGCGGTTTTTAAAGTAAGCGATTTGTTGAAGAACCGGCATGCTATTTTCTCTCAAAATATTCCTGGAAACCAACCGCATACGCCTTGCGAACGAATCTCGTTAATTCTTCGTTCATGCGGGCAAGTCTTTGAGCGCCATCAACGCTTTAGCGAATACTGCCCATCCATAAACGGAAACCATTGTTTGCCGTCCGGCGAAACTTCCATGAGAAATTTGTAATGCCCTTTCGTGCCGAAGTCGAACGTCGCGCGGTTGTGGCCTTGCGGCGATTGGCTTGCTACGGTCAACACCTCGCCGGTCCAATTGCCGCGAAATACGCTCGGGGGAAAACCCAGCGAATCAAACCAGTGCATTTCATAACATTGCTGCATCGCCTCCCAGCGAAAAACGCCGTGGCCGCGGAAAACGACGGCGCCGTTTTTCTCCTGTTCATATTCCTGCACGACGGCAAAACCGTTAAGCGCCAAACGATTTTCGAGGCGCGCCGTCACCATGCCGCCTTGGGGGTCAAATGGGGATGGATGAATTTTCTCTTCGCCAATCCAGTGGCCGACGAGTTTATCGAGCCGGCGATGGGCGTCGGTTAGTTTCGGCATTTCCATTGTGTGATTCCTTTCGTTATTAAATGCTGTTCACGTAAAGATCTTGTGCCGTGATACGTGAAACGTGTTTGGATTTGGAAGATCGCAACACGTTTCACGTTACCCACATTACATCGGCTCATCCGCGCTCGGGCCGTAAATCTGTGGCACCGTCGAACCCATCGGGCGCAAATAAGTGGAGAGCTGGCCGCGATGGTGAATTTGATCGAACAAAAATCCCCAACCAAACTCATAACCGGTATCGCGCATCACTTCCTGGCCTTGATAGAGAAACGGAATAGACTTTTCCCATGCCGCTTGATCGAACTTGTGCAGGCGTTTTGTTAGATCATTGTGCCAGCGATCATACGCCTCGAGAATTTCTTTCATGGTCGCCGGCGCCGGCATATCCGCCCACTCAAGTTTGCCGCTTTCTAAGCCGTCAACGAGTATCTTCTCCTCCAACACAATAAGCCACGCAATCTCGCGGGCGTTGCGCGATTTGGGATCGGGCTTGTAATCCGATTTTTCCTGCGGAATACGCGCCAGAACTTTGCGCGTTGCCGGAGCTTCTTTTTCCCAAAATTTTAGGAAAAGCGCTTTTTGATCCATCGTTATGTTCCTTTCTGTTTTGGTTAGACGTGAATGCTTTATAAAAATAATTTGTGCATGAATGAAAATTCTAATTCTTTTTCACCCGATAGGTCAACAAAACGCAACCATTTTTAAAGGGTTTGCACTCCAGCAATTCCAGATTGATCTGGTGTTGCATTTCATGAAAAAGCGGAATGCCGGAGCCGAGCAACACCGGGTGAATGTTGAAACCGATTTCGTCGATCAGGCCGGCCTCGAAAAGTGTTTTGGCAAAGTCGCCGCCGCCCATGACACAAATATCTTTGCCGGTTTGGCTTTTCAAGTTTTTGACAAAACCGGCAGCGTTTTCCGAAATGATTTCAATATTGGGGTCGACGCCTTTCTTTAAGGTCCGCGAAAAGACGTAGCTTTTTATGCCGGGATAAGAATTCGTGTTGCCTTTGCTGTTGCGCATGGCAACTTCGTACGTTTTCCGGCCCATCAAAACCGTATCAACGGTTTGCCAATACTCAGCCATAACGGTTCCCGCCTCTTTGCACCACAACAGCCAGTCAACGGCATCGTCTTTGCGGGCGATGTAATTGTCAAGGCTATTCGCGCCGCCAAAAGTTACTTTTCGCATCGGGCTTTTCCCTATATAAAATGAACGCTAATTGTATGGATTACCCCACCAAGATACGCACGCGTTATGACAACCCTATGTCAGTAGCCGAATTGATCTGTTTGAGTTTTTACGAGTTAATCAAAGCCCCCAAAAGCTCCATACAGCTCTTCGCGGTTTTCTTATCCACATCCTGCGCAAAATCCCAAACAGTCATGGACACCGCCACAATATTTCGAGTTTGAGCGAGCGTTTGCAGCACCGTACACAGCTTCTTGAGCGACGGCCCGTTCGGCGCGCGATACAGCATAGCCGGCGCTTCCAACGGATCGATCACATCAACATCAAGGTGAACGTAAAGCGCTGCGGCCGTAATCTGCTGCGACACGGTTTCAATATTTCTAACATAACGGACGCCGGAAGTCTGTACGGCTTTGCTTTCTTCCGGATCCAGGTCGCGGGCATCGGCCAAAATCACCTCGGTTTCTGACAGCGGCGTCAGGCCGGCGGCACGTACTAAAGTTTGGTCGCCGCGCCCGACGATCATCGCCAAGGGCATTCCCCCAATAAAGCCGCTCGGGCTGGTTTCGTCGGTGTTGAAATCGCCGTGCGCATCAATCCACAAGAGTTGGGGATGAATGTCGGCGCGTTGCAATCCGGCAAGCACGCCGATCGCTGTACAACAATCACCGGCGAGACTCACCGGCCGCTCGCCGTGTTCGCATGTCGAAGTTACGAATTGCGCGATACCGGCGCTGATCTTGGCCATGCGGCTGAAGCGATCTTGGCTTTCGAAAAGAGGTTTGTTGATAAGCCAATCTGGATGCGCGAAATGCTCGAGGGGTGGCAAATCTTTATCGATAAAGAACGGCGAGACGATGAAACGATTTTGCATATCAAGCCTCTTAGAAGTGATTTCTTTGTTGGCCAGAATGGAACCATTTCTTTAAATAATTCAAAAAGAGCTAAAAAGCAAGCTTGATGATTTTAACAGATAATTTTACAGTCTCGCGATCATTTTGTTTCAATTGGTTTCGCAAAGCGTGGCGGATCGTCGGCGAAAAGATCAAGCTTTGTCGTCCACTTCTTCATCATCCGCACGCTTCTTTGCGGCGCCTGTTCAATGTAAAAGTTGGAAAACGAAAATCTCCATCTTGTTGCAAATTCAAGATACTGACGGATTGTGACAACCCTATGTCAGGAACGCCACCATATATTAAAAAGAACTTGATTCCCTCGCCGCTGCGTAGCATAATATTTGTACAGCCTTTTATTTACTCATCCCATACCGTGGAGTTTTGCTTATGCTGTCAAACCATATTAAAAAAGCTCTGCTTTTTTTGCCAATTATCGTGATGGCCGTTGGGTTATTTTTTAGGTACGGCTCGACACGTATCGACCTTGCCAATTCAAATACTGCAGCCACTCAACTCACTGACTTGCCACAGTTCGAGCTTTTGCGCCAAACATTTGAACGTGATAGCGGCTACGTGCGCTTCATCACGCAACTTTCGCCAACCTGAATGGAATGCCGTCGGGGGTTCTCCGATGTGCAGAAAGTTTTGAAAAATGTCAACAATAAACGATTGAAGGCCTATATTATTTGGTTGCCGGTGTTGTCTAACGATAACCGAAACTGGGCGGTTGAGCGCGTGAAAGAGTTTACTGATGCGCGTGTACGCTATTTCTGGGATGGTGAAAAACTAACGGGGAAAATTTGGCGGCGCGTGCTGGCGCTCGAAGCGCCGTTGGCGTGGGACACTTACTTTTTGTACAATCACCGCGCCCACTGGACGGACAAACCAACACCGCCGGACTTTTGGATGCATCAACTCAGCGCCGAAAAAAAGCGCCGTGATATGTTTCTCGACGTGCCAAGGTTTGAACGCAAGACGCGGGAATTGCTCGAACAAATCGAATAATGTGATTAGTTTCTGCCAACGGTATTCGCAAGTCGTGATGGAATGATTTTAACCTGCGGATAAGAAACTCCGCTCCGGGTGAGCCGGTGTCATAAAATTTGCAGATTCCCAAATTTGATCAAAATTTTCTTGACGCCCACTTTCTCAAAATCGATGGTGAGTTTGGTGTTTTCGCCGCGGCCTTCAATGGCGCGAATTTCGCCGAGGCCGAATTGCGGATGTTTGACCATTTTGCCAATTTGCAGGCGCTCGCCGTCTTGCGATTCATTTTCGTAGTCCGGCACGCTGTCCACGTGTTCGTGGCGGCGCGTCCGCGATTCAGAACCGTCTTCGATGTCGAGTAGACGATGGCGGCGCACTTCTTCATGCTGCACGAACTTCTCGTCCAGCTCATTTAAAAATCGCGAGGGCAAACAGCTTTTCGTTTCGTTGCCAAAGCGATTGCGCCACATCGCATAAGAGAGAAAGAGTTTTTCTTTGGCGCGGGTGGTGCCCACATAAAACAGGCGCCGCTCCTCTTCCATATCCGCATCGGCGGAACCCTCACGAATCAAGGGAAACAAGCCTTCTTCCAATCCGGCGATGAAAACGATAGGAAATTCCAGTCCTTTCGCACTGTGCAGCGTCATCAGCGTCACCGCATTGCCTTTTTCATCCCAGGCGTCGAGGTCTGTAATCAATGAGACCCGCTCCAAATAGCCCTCGATCGTGGCATTGGGAACTTGTTTGGTAAATTCGTTCACTGAATTCAGCAACTCGCGAATATTGTCGATGCGCTCCTGCGCGTTTTCGCTTTTCAGCAGTCGAATAATGCCAGTCGCATCGACGAGCGCGTTCGCCCATTCCAACAGCGATAGTTCCGTTTTCAAACTCGCGTAGCGATTAATGAATTCGTAAAACTCAAAAACTTTATTGCGCAGCCCTGCTTTAATCGCCGCAATCTCTCCCACCCGGCTGAGTGCCTGCAAAAGGGTCAAATTATTGTCGCGCGCAAACTCTTCCAACCGCTGAATAGTGGTTTCGCCGATGCCACGCAACGGGTAATTAATGATACGGCGCAAGCTCACGGCATCCGCCGGGTTCGTTGCCAGGCGCATGTAAGCCAACACGTCTTTCACTTCTTTGCGCTCATAAAAACGCAGGCCGCCGACGATGACATACGGAATGCCGGCGCGGCGTAATGTGTCTTCAATGACGCGCGATTGGGCGTTGGTGCGGTAAAGGATCGCGCAATCTTTAAAAGTATGGCTATGCGCCGCGCCATTGTGATAACTGATTTCCTGCGAAATTTTATCGAGGATAATTTGCGCTTCGTGAAATTCGCTTTCGGCGGCCAGCAGCACCACCGGCTCGCCGGCTTCGCGCTGCGTCCACAATTTTTTCGGCAGCCGCTCGCGATTGCGCGCAATCACCGAATGCGCTGCGTCGAGAATATTGCGGGTGGAGCGATAATTTTGCTCGAGCCGAAAAATTTTACAATCGGGAAAATCTTGCTCAAAGTCGAGGAGGTTGCGGACTTCTGCGCCGCGCCAGCGGTAAATCGACTGGTCATCGTCGCCGACGGCAAATACGTTGCGCGTGCGGCTGGCAAGAGCCTGGAGAAAAACATATTGCGTACGATTGGTGTCTTGAAACTCATCGACCAAAACATGCCGAAAACGATTCGTGTAACTGGCGAGAATATCAGGGTGCTGGCGAAACAATTCGAGCGGATAAAGCAGCAGATCGTCGAAATCCATCGCGTTGTTTTCGCGCAAGCGCTTCTGATAATGGGCGTAAACTTGCGCGACGTGTTCATCGCGTTTGTCGCCGTCCTCGGCGATCAGGCCGGACCCATTTTTGGCGCGCGAGATGCGATAATGAACATAGCCGGGAGTGAGATTCGGCGCGGAAATACCGAGATCGGCAACGATTTGCCGAATGAGGCCGAGTTGATCTTCGGAATCATAAATTGAAAATTGGCGGGAGAAACCGAGGCGGTCGGCGTTTTGTCGCAAGATGCGAGCGCAAATGGAATGAAAAGTCCCCACCCATAGGCCTTCGTGATGATGCCGCGATAGCCCAACGGAAATCAGCCGCGATAGCCGCTCATGCATTTCCTGCGCGGCTTTATTGGTAAAGGTTGCGGCGAGAATATTATCGGGACGCACGGCGCCGCGTTCGATCAAATACGCGATGCGATGCGTCAGCACTCGAGTCTTGCCGCTGCCCGCGCCCGCAAGCACCAGCGCCGGCCCATCCTCGCAGGCAACCGCATGGCGCTGTTCGACATTGAGTGCGTCCAGAAGGTGATCGTACTTTTTCCCGTTCAGGATTTATTCTCCCCTCTCTGGGTGCAATGCCAACGGCTGTGAGCTTTGGCATTGCGCCGTTGCGAAGCAAAAGCTTCACGTGCCTGTTGGCAATTATTGTTCATTGTTGTTTGCCATTGCTGAAAGCCGCTTTTTCCCGGCGGACGCGCGCACGGACTTTGTCAAAATCGCTTTTGGCGCGCAGATGTTCCCGCAACGTGTGCGTAAAGGTGTGCGAGCCGTCACCGCGCGCGACGAAAAAAATGTAGTTGACGTTGGCCGGATACAGCGCGGCGCGAATTGAAGCGATACCGGGATTATTCACCGGGCCGGGCGGCAGGCCGGGGTAGCGATACGTGTTATACGGCGAGTCGATTTCAAGGTGCCGATTAAGCAAACGCCGGGGCGGGCCGGGGACGATATACTGAATCGTTGGATCAGCTTGCAGCAAAATTCCCTGCCGCAAACGATTGTGATATACGGCAGAAATGACGGCACGCTCGCTATCGACCACAGCCTCGCCTTCAATGATGGCGGCGAGGGTGATGACCTGATGCAACGTCATATGCAATTCTGCGGCGCGGCGG
>CAYZFF010000244.1:0-7044 GCA_964477305.1 uncultured Cytophagia bacterium | reverse complement strand
TGCATCACGTCCGCGAGACGATTCCGTTTGCGCGTTTGATGCATCGGCTGTACCCTTGAAGTTGTCCGAAGCCTGTAAGTCCGAGGTCCGAAGTCTTGGAAGTAACAACGTAGCGTTTGCTTTAAAATTGAATAAGCCCGTTGTTAGCCTGCAAAATACCTTTTTGACTCTCAGGTGACAACGGCGGCGAAAGCGATTAATCTACTTCTTAAACGGATAGGAGCAATATGAAAAAAGGCGTTCATGTCATTGTCAGTGGCATGGTGCAAGGGGTGGGTTTTCGTTATCACGTGCATCACTCAGCGCGGCGGCATTATCTGAAAGGTTGGGTGAAGAACATGCCGGATGGCCGCGTTGAAACCCTGGCAGAAGGCGATGAGGAAGAGTTGCGGGAGTTTGTCAAAGAAGTAAAAAAAGGTTCGCGTTTTTCTCGCGTCGACGATGCTCAAGTCGAATGGTTGTCGTACACCAATCAGTTTCCTAATTTTCAGATCACGGATTGAACGCACTCGGCAATATTCGCCAGGCTTTAACCAGGTGTCATTCTGGAAGAATCCTGTTTCAGTTTAAGATACTTTTTGAAAAGCAACAGGATTCCTTCGGAATGACAACTCAACGAAAGAGTTGTCTATGCAAGAACTTGAACGTTACATTCGCACCGTCCAGGATTTTCCCAAGCCCGGCATCGGCTTCAAAGACATTACGACATTGCTGAAAGAGCCGCAGGCCTTTGCGCAGGTCATCGACTTGATGACGGCACAATTTCGCGATAAAAAAATTCAGAAAGTCGTTGGGATTGAATCACGCGGTTTTATTTTTGGCGCCCCGTTGGCGTTAGGTTTGGGCGCGGGCTACGTCCCGGCGCGCAAGCCGAAGAAGCTTCCGGCGGCTACCATTCGCGAAGAATATGCGCTGGAATATGGCACGGACGCGCTCGAAATGCACGTTGATGCCATTACGCCAGGTGAGCGTGTCGTTGTCGTGGATGATCTACTGGCCACCGGCGGCACCGCAGCCGCGGCAGGCCGTCTCGTTCAGAAATTGGGCGGGACATTACACGGCTTTGCTTTTTTAATTGAATTGGATTTTTTAAGCGGACGAAAAAAACTCCATAACCATGAGATTTTTACTTTGATCCATGTGCAAGCTGAGTAAATATTGACGACGCCGGTGATAGAAAAAAGTTGAGCGGATTCAGTTTTGACCCAACGGCATTGGGTAGTGAATTCTTTAACGAAATCTTCGTTTGCTCTTGCCGAATAGAGATTGACGTAGCCCGCCTCTCGCGAAATCAAGCAGTGCCAGACTGGCGTTAAGCTTTGGTATTCTGATAAGTTTTATAATATTTTAAAACGTTGGGCACATAAGCTCGCGTTTCATCCGGCAGGCCGGGTGGTGCCTGGCCATGTTTTTTCCACTCTGCAGCCCATCGTTCACCAGCATTGTAGCCCGCCAATCCCGCTTCCAAGCCGTATTTGCCGATCAAATATCCGAGATACAGGCAACCCAGCCGGGCATTATCGATTGGATCAAAAAGAATCTCTGCGGGAGAGTCCACCCGCAAGCCATTTTTTTCCGCAATGCCGCGAGCCGTTGAAGGCAACATCTGCATCAAACCCACTGCGCCGGCAAAGGAAACCGCCTCGGGATTCCAGCGGGTTTCCACGGTAATAACCGCACAGATGAGATCCGGTTCAAGCTGATTATACTTCTGACTTAATGTCACGATTTCGCGCGCCAGATCATATTTCGTTACCCCAGCCATTTCTGGATTAAAGCGATTGATAATGAGATTAACTCGGTTAATCTGACATTCGCGTAGCGAGTCAAATACCGCAAAGCTTTGCACTTCCTGCAACCGCTTTTGCAAATGCGCCAACTGCTGCTCACGGTTTTGCCGGTATTCTTGCAAGTGGCTTTCGACCGTATCGAAAGCAATCAGAAATCCCCCGAAAATAAGAATGGTGGCGATGAGCGCAATGATGGCGGCGTAATGCCATTGTTGCCGGTAAATCGTCGCTTGAAATTCGCGCCACAAAGCGATGGACTTGTGGTGACGCCGCGTTATTTTATTGAATGGCACTGGCGGCATAACGTCGTCGTCGAGAATTTCTATTTCGACTTCTTCAATAACTGCTGGTCTGCCCGATGACGAAATCAGCGCCGCTAATCTTTTCGATAAAGAAATTGCAGCAGGTTTTAGGCGCTGTGATAACATAGTCGCTTTCATCCGAAAAACAGCAAACCCTAAACGCCAGTTTGCCACCTCACGCGGCTTGGCAGGCCATGGCGAGATCGACACCGGCAGCAGAAATGAGGGTGGCGTAGTACGAGCCGGCATGAGCGGCGACTGGGGAATATCTTTTAGCGATTCATCTATGGCGTCTGCAACCACGATCTGTAGCGGCTGCAAGTCTTCGAACGGTTCTACCGCTATTTCGCCAGACGGAACAAGCAGCGGCGGTGGTAGAGATAAATGTTCTTGCGATTCAAGAGGACTTTCGTCAACCATCGTAACATTTGATTCTACCGATGGTAAAGATTCGGATAAAATTTCTAACTCCGCATTAAGCGGCGGCGCCTGCTCGATTGGCATTGCAACGATTGGCGCGGCGGTTTCCGGCGCGGTTACAATGTCCACATCCAATGCTGCCAACACTTCCGGCATGGCCAGCGCAATGGCCCAATTGGGTTGCTGACTGCCGGCAAAATGCATGGCAACGACTCGCCGCGTTGCGCACTCCAACCACCACGCACCGGAATCACCGTAGGAACAAATTATCCTGTCCGCCGATTCTGGCGTAATTTGAACGATGTGACGAATGAGATGGCTAATACCGGCATAACGCTGTAGCGAGTGGCCGTTAATGCCGGTGACGAAGCCCTTGGTCACGCCGGTTCCGCATCCGGATTTGACCACCTGCATTCCAAGTTGCGGCGAAGTCACGCCGGTCACGTTGCCTAAGCCGAGCTGCGTGCATAGCAACTGGCGCGGAGAAGTCAATTGCGCCACCGCCGCATCCAGATGATTGGCCATTGCGCCGCGCCGATATTCGGCAATACTGGGCCGCGGCATATTATCGTGTTCGCGCGCCGGTTGATAAATCGAGCCTGGAGAATTATTGTTTTTCGTGCCGCTTAATACATGCCAGGCGCTCAACAATAATTCTTCGCCGGTTTGCCGGTCACAGACTTTGCCGCCGAGCGTGCCGAAGCTCTGCCGCCATTCGCCGGAGATACTGAGGCCGCCACAGAGTTGATCGTAAGCCTTGGCGTGTTCCGGTTGCGCGGAGGCGTTTCTCGACGAGAGCTGTAGACGATAAATCGCCGGTAAAACTTCAACCGGAAATCCCAGACGTTCAGCGCTGATGACGCGGCCTGGTTCTTCGGCTGCGAAAGCGGTAAAAGCCGCACCGGTTAATTTCTGGCGCACATGAACGCGCACCGTTAAATTCGACTCCGCGTAATTGTCCAGCGCAGCGTGGCGGCAGTAGCCGAGATCGATCAACGTCACGTTCGGGTCGTCGAGATGTAATGCGACGGCCCGTTCGAGTGCCTGTTGTGCCCGCTCCCAGTTTTGGGCTTCGATTTCCATGATTGGCGTTGAATTCAAAATTTAGGGTTGAGCATTTACGATTTTTATAATTGTTGCGGCTTATGAAGTAATGTCATGCCCGTCCCTGCAATAAACACAGGATAAAACTCTGACAAATACATGAGAGCTTATCGTTTCGGCTCCAAATCGGCAGTAGAAATACCCCCCACAAAAAAACAACGGCACCCTCCGGCTCCATGCAGCCATGTCCTCAGAGAAGTCATGGCGCCGAAGCCGGGGAGGTTGCCGTTGGCTTGATTTTAGAAATCCTTTCTGAAATGTATTTTCCTGGCCCCACTTAGTCTCGCTTCACTGTTGCGAAAACGAGACTATTCCCCACGTTCAGATTCAGCGCACCGGCTCCATCAAATGGTGGCGGTTTGGCTGATCACTTCAAATGATACGGTTTCATCAAAGCCGGAGATCGGCAGGCGTTCTTTGCAGTTGCTGCCCAAATCATAGAACTCCCAACGCAGGATCAGTTTGTAGACATTTTCGGCTTCCAAACCGACTTTGCAGGGATCGAAATTGACGTACACCGTGTACAGCAACTCGTCACGCGTTTTCGGATTTTTCCAGAACCACACATTGTTGGCCGGCGTTTGCGGCGCCAGCGCGGTGGCGAGTCTCTGGATTTCAACCACTGGACCATTGGAGGTCAAGGGTTGCGCCACGACTTTCACGATCGACTGAATGTGGTCGCAAGCGAGGAAGCGCACCAGCGAACCGCTCAAGCGGCCGGTGTGGCAAATAATCGCTTTACGATCAATGTCGATCACTTGATCTTGCGATGACGGGTCTTCCTGTTCGACAGGGGTTTGCTCGCAAATGAAAGGGTGCCCCTGTTCTTTTTTCGGCGTGCCCAACATCCCGTACAACTGCTCGATTCCGGGCGCCGACAGATCGATGTTCGGATAGGCGGTCGGAGCGCAATACGGATCTTTCGCATCACACGGAAAATCGAACTGCAGCAAGTGATCGGCAGTTAATTTGGGCAGCGGGTTAACAAACATTCCTAACGGCATAAATACCTCCTTGGTACTTAATAAATAATTGGGTGAATGATGATTTATGAAACCATTTTCCAAGCCACCTGACGGCTTGGAAAAGAATTTCCAAACTCAATTTACGGTTGTGGCGGTCCTAAAATTATAAAGCTAAAAAGCTGCGGCAACTGGTAGCAACTGTTAAATGTCTGTAATGAGACGGCTTGCTTTTACGAAACGCTTGACTTTGATCATGAACTTATGTATTTTACAGCGCCATTCAGATTCACGCTGCGGTGTTGTTTATTCTCCAAGTCAACCCAACCATTTGAACCCAAACCAAAGGAGAATCACCATGTCAAGTACCGTTTGGTCAAATTCGGAACATCACGAGTGTCAAGGTTTTCGTCAAGGGGAGTGGATTATTTATCGCTGCCCTCAGTGCAATTATGAAATGCGAGATAACTGGCGTACCGGCGAATTAAAAGTTAACAATCCCAAGCGCGACATACGGCATTCCGGCAACTACTTTCCCAATGAGTATAAAACCATCTATGAAAACTTGAACTAAGCTTGCCAGCCTTGCGAGCCTTTATTGCACCACCACTTCAAATTTTTTTGTTTCTCCGACCCGCGCCGCCGGAATCACTGTGTGCACGTTGAACGTATATTTCCCCGGCGCTAACTCCGGCAACGGCACATCGTTATCGTAATTTCTGACGCCGGCCGTCAGCTTGCCGACCAGACTATTCTCGGCTTTAATCGTCATCACGCGCGGATCCAGCGCCACCACGTGAATTGAATAAAAATCCGTATCGGTGGATAACCCCTCTGCCGAGGGCGCTGTTGGCAGTTGCAAATGCGCGTGAACGACAAAGGGTAGATGGGCTGTAAGCGGTGCGCCCGTTGGCATGATACGGCGGGCTTGCTCAAAATGCACCTCTTCAAGAGCTGAAGTCCCTTTGGAAAATTCTCGCATGCGTGAATTGATCGCATCATTTCTCGAGCCTCGTACGGCGGATTGCGCTCGCGGCACGGGTTCAGCGCCAGACGCTGCTTGAGTCTGCGATGCCGCGGGAGGTTTAAATGCCGGCAAACTGACTGGTTGAGCCTGCGCCGGGACGGCACCTTCCAAAATGGCCTCGCGACGAACGGCATGATTAGTGATGATCTCAGGCCGAGCAACCGCGTTGCTCCGGCTGATCTTGCTTTCGAGCTCGGCAATCCGGCGTTCATGCTCTTGAAGCCACTGCTGGATTTCAGGTTTCTCGGCTTTTTCGGTTATACCCGTGCGGCGACTTGAGGCTTCGGCCTCTCGCAGTTTTTGTTGCAACTGCGCATTCTGTGTTTCCAGCGCCTGATTACGCTGCATCAACGTTGCGATCTGCTGGCGTAATTCCACTGGCTCATTTTCTGGCGGTGATTGCATTTTTTCTTTTGCCCCCGCTTTGATGCGGTTTTTTGATTTCGACATATTCCCAACCTGGCTTCGACAATCCGATGAAGATAAAAAACGACCTGGCAACCGGTGCCACCGGGCCGAAAACGTTGTGATATCCGCCAGGCCAACTGTGACGTTAGCCTGGCAGATAACCTTGTTCCCACCGGACTGAGTCAAAGTGAATAACTCAGCGCCGGCCCGCCCGATTAAAGCTCAACAGTTTGTCTGATCACTTCAAACGCCACCGTCTCATCAAAACCAGAGATTGGCAGGCGTTCGTTCGGCGTGATGCCGGTGTCGACAAATTCCCAGCGCAGGATCAGCTTATAAACGTTTTCTGCTTTCAAGCCGACTTTGCACGGATCGAATTTGACATAAACCGAATACACCAACTCGTCGCGTTTTAGCGCGTCTTTCCAGAACCACACGTTGACGGCCTTGGCTTGCGGCGCCAACGAGACGTTGAGTTCATCGATTTTCACGACCTCGCCATTGAAGGTCAACGGCTGCGCCACCACTTTGATGCGCGATCTGATATGGTCGCAAGCGAGAAACCGCACCATCGAGCCGCTCAAACGGCCGGTGTGGCAAATGACCGCTTTGCGATCAATGTCGATGACCTGATCCTGATACGGGCTGACATTGGGATCTTCAGTTTCCGGTTTGTACTCGCACATAAACGGATGGCCTTGCTCCATCTTCGGGGTGCCGAGTTTTCCGTAAAGTTCTTCGATCCCCGGCGCTGCCAAATTAATATTGGGTTTTGCCGGCGCGGCACAATATTGGTCTTTGTTGGCCGGAAAATCAAATTGCAGCAGATGGTCCGCTTTCAAAGACGGCAGCGGGTTGACAAACATTCCTAACGGCATGTGAAACCTCCAGAGTTTGAGATGTAAATGAATTGATAGTCGAAGAAGCGCCCGCAGCATTGAAAACCACTCACGAAGCAGTGCAAGATGAATTTGGACGATCATCACTTTATGATCGCTTCCCCGTGTTTCTACTTCTTAAGACACCGGAAA
>CAYZFF010000243.1:0-7046 GCA_964477305.1 uncultured Cytophagia bacterium | reverse complement strand
TTGGTTGGCATTATGCAATCCGCGCTGGACAATCCATTTGAAGACCGCAACAATATCCGCAGCCGCTCGCGCCTCACGCGCATTGTGACGTTCGACCTCGCGTCGGGTGCTACGAAGCAGTACATTTATTTGCAGGAAATCCCCAATCTCGCGAACAGCGAAATTATTGCGCTCTCCAACACTGAATTTCATGTCTTGGAGCGCGACGGCAATTTTCCCGGCAACGCGAGCGCGCCGGCGGTTTATAAGCGCGTTTACAAAATCAATCTCACCGGCGCCACGGACGTTAGCGATCCAACCGATGCGGAAGCCGGAAAGTTGGTTAATGGCAAAACGCTCGAGCAACTGACAGTCGAGGAGTTGAATGCGGCGGGAATTGTGCCGGTGAGCAAAACGCTGGTGCTCGATATTCTCGTCAGCGTGCCGGGCTACGCGCACGACAAGCCCGAAGGCATTGCGCTAGTGAAAGAAAATCTGCTCGCCGTGGTGAATGACGATGACTTTGGCATCGGGCCCGACGGCAGTGGCGGCATCTCGCAAAAGATCTTGCCGCGCACGGGCCAAGTTGACCGCAACATCATGTTCTTCGTCAATATTTTCGGCACGGTCGGTGTGGCCGAAAACGGCGCCGATGTCATTCCCATTAAATTTGAATTGCAGCAAAATTATCCGAATCCGTTTAATCCTTCAACCAACATCGTGTATGCTCTGCCACGCGCGATGTATGTACGGCTGGCGATCTACGATGTGCTCGGCCGGCAAGTTGCCACCCTCGTGGATGCACGCCAACCCGCCGGTTCTTATTCCGTGCGTTTTGATTCAAGGGGACTCGGCTCGGGGCTTTATTTCTATCGTCTCGAAACCGAGAGCTTTACGAAAGTACGAAAGATGTTGTTGAATAAGTAGGAAAAGCGGAGCAAAGGAATTGCTACAAGCCAAGCGTTGCGCCGGCAGCGCTTGGCTTTAAACAGTGTACAAAGGCCCTCAAGCAAAATTAATGGTAGTCAAAATCCACGTCGTACTGATGGAAAACATCCTGCCATAGAATATTCCGGTCTCTGAGGTTGTTTGAATTTGTTCATGTGTGCCCGGTGTTCTTAAAACTCTCGCAGCGCAAATTTTAGCCAACTTTCAATCGTTTCCAGTGCATTGGCAAAATTGTTATGCAGGATGAGAATTAACAAAAAAACTACCGCTAAACATGCCAGCATTCCCAGTGGTGATTTGCATAGCCAGAAGATGAGGCTGGGGATACCCAAGGTCAGAACCGCGAAGCAATGCCAATACAAAACGAAGGCCATGAGACTCGGAGGGCTTTCCGAATCAACTAAGATCGCCATAATGATCAGCATGAGATAAAAAGTGACCATCATGTGCAAAGCGAGCTTGGGAAAAGCATTGAGAACGCCCGATGCCGATCCCAGTGTCTTCATGATGGGATTCAGCGGTCCCGTGATTTGTTCGGGGACCTGCAATGCGATTGGGGTCTTTTGATGAGACATAATCTGCCCCTCCCGAGAAATGAATTGAACATCAATTTATTCACCATTACGAACCTCATGATGATTCCAATGCAAGGATGCACAATATTGCGACTGAGGTTTTGTGACACAATGCCTGTTTATGAAAATTGCAATTTGGTTTTGGTCATTTGCACAACCATTTCTACCGCCCTGGCCGTCCTGATATAGCCGGTATTGATCACGACGTCATAGACGCACGGATCGTCGGGATTACAGCGAAAATGATATTGAAGAAAGTCGCGGCGCTCCTTGTCCTGCGTGGCAATTTGCAGTTCCGCATTCTTTGCACTTTCGTTTTTCCATTCCATCAAACGCTGGCGGCGCAATTCGAACGGCGCCACCACGCGCACCCGCAAGCCGGTTTCCG
This sequence comes from uncultured Cytophagia bacterium, assembly GCA_964477305.1. Lineage (GTDB taxonomy): Bacteria > Zhuqueibacterota > Zhuqueibacteria > Zhuqueibacterales > Zhuqueibacteraceae > Zhuqueibacter. Next base: position 5,156 of record CAYZFF010000243.1, on the reverse strand, counting down.
GGGGTAAAATGAAATTCGCGCCGCGCCCGAGAATCACCGCGTTTCCATATTGCGCGATGCCGACAAGCACTTGCGTGAGATGGTGCAAATAGTGCGTGTTGTCCAACAACTGTTTGGTGCACAGATTGCGGAGATAGGTTTCCAGCGCATTTTGAATTTGCTCATCGAAACGTGATACCAGCTCCTCGCGTACATGGGTTTTGCCGGCGATGGCTTCGATGATCTCACGGTCGTAATGTTGCCAGCCTAATTTCTCTGCCACCCGCCGCGAAATCTCCGCACCACCGCTGGCTAACTCGCGCGACAAGCTGATGTACGGCCCGAGTTTTGGCACCGGTTGCTGCAACGAAGAAATGGGGTGCCGCTGCCACTCCTCACGCCGCGCTTCCCACCATTTCATGTATTTGGCAATTTGTTTTTCAAGTGGAATGTCCTGGAGCATCTTACTCATGGCAACCTCGATGAAATTTACTTCGGCAAACCGCCGGTCGCCTTCAAAATCCACCGGATACACCGGTGGCCGAAATCAACCGGTGGGCAGAACATCATCGGGCAACCGCCGGCAATCACGGTGATCTGATGCTCTTGGCAAAACTTGGCGGCAGCCTCTGAAACACTTCCCGTTCCAAACGAACGATGCATCCACACGCGCGCCACACCAAGCTCTGCGCATTCGTGAACGATTTGTTCCGCAATTTCCGGCCGTGTCGCGATGACCACGCCATCAACCACCGGCGCAACCGCTTTCAAATTCGGATAACAACGCTCGCCGGCAATCATTTCCGCATTGGGGTTGATCGGAAAAACTTCATAACCGGCTTCGCGCAGTTTGTGATAAATAAGATTGGCAGCTTCGCCTTTGGGATTTCGCGAGACGCCCGCAACGGCGAGGCGCTTTTGCGCCAGAAAATTTTGAATATTTGAATTCATAATTAACACCGAACTGTTTTGCCCGCCGCCGACGGGATGTCTGCGCTACACTTGCTCCAACGCTTCGCGCAAATCTTCGATCAAATCGTGCCAATCTTCAAGGCCGACGGCAAGTCGAATGCCGCCGGGTTCCATGCCGAACCGGCGTTTTTCTTCATCGGGCAAAGCCGAATGCGTCATCGAATACGGGCTTTCGATCAGCGTTTTGATTTGTCCGAGGCTCACGGCGAGAGTGATCGAATAAGCGTGATCGGCGACATAGTCGATGAATTTCTCACCGCGCTCGCCAGCGTTGATATTAGCCCCGTTTTTCAACACAAAATAAATCATCGCGCCGGGGGAAAATTTGCCTTCGTAATTGAGCATTTGCTTTTTGGCCAACTCAAATTGCGGGTGCGATTCCAAACCGGGATAAACCACGCGCGCCACTTTGGGATGTTCCCGCAAAAAACGCGCGACGCGGTGCGCGGTTTTTTGTTGATTGATCATGCGTGTCGACAACGTTGGCAGGCCGTACACGAGAATATTCCACGCATTTTTGGGTGAGAGCACGCCGCCAAAATCTTTGCGATACAGCAGCAGTGGGCTGTAGAAACTCTGCGGCCCGATTACCGCGCCGCCCATGTCCGTGCCGAAGCCGCCAATGTCTTTCGTCAAACTGTGCACCGAGAAATCCGCGCCCAGCGCAATCGGGCGCTGGCAATACGGCGTCGCAAAGGTGTTGTCCACCACGATTTTAATTTGCTTCTCCGGCGGCCGATTTTGATTGAAGGTGTCGACGACACGGCGCACCGCCGCGATATCAATCAAGCTCAAATCAGGATTCACCGGTGTTTCAAAATACACCACGCGCGTTTTGGGCGTGATCGCTTCGCGCAGCGCTTCGGCATTTTGGAGATTGGCAAATTTTGTTTGAATGCCGTAACGCGGCAGCCAATGCGTGGTCAAGCTATATGTGCAGCCATAAAGAATTTGGTGCGCCACAATCTCGTGGCCGCTCTCGCAGAGCATGCCGAGCACGCCGCTGATCGCCGCCATGCCGGTGGCAAACGTAACGCACATTTCGCCGCCTTCAGCATACGCGAGATTCTCTTCGAGCATGCCGCGCGTCGGTTCATCTAAACGATCGTAAATGTAAATCGGCACGTGTTTGACAAAATCCGTCGACTCGCCGGCAAATTCAAAAAAACCCTGTGCGCCGCGGTGCGCTGAACTTAAACGATACGTCGCGGACGATGATATCGGCGGCACGACGTGATGATTGTAATCCCATTTTTTGCTCGCATAATTGCCATGAATCAAATGGGTGCGCATTCGATAATCGGCTTTCGGACGTTTGCGATTGGGGAGTTGGTCAGGCATGAGTTGATTCTCCTTCAAGGTAAGAGCGGTCACTATAGATGAAATTGCACACGTATCCTACATGTTTGTTGCTCAAGAATCGTACCGCAGGTGAGAACGTCAACCGGTCAAGGGAAGCAAGAATTATCAAGAATTTACAAAATACACAATTGTTCGCGGAGCACTGATTTTCCCGAAATTGCGAATTAAACGACACAAATTCGCAGAGATAAGAATTTTTTTGATAATCTGATTTCTAAGAAATTCGCAACCTTTTCATTACCAAGCTGTGGCCAGGTTTTTTGGCCCAATGAGATTGTGGCACTGCCTTTGCGTTTTTATTAATAAAAATTGAAAACCATTGTACTTACTTCTTTGTTTCACATCCGTACGGATTCCTTTCATAACACGTGAGGAGCGGGTTATGTTAACCTCAACTTTCATTCGCCGCCTTGGCCTAATCACCATGTTCGTGAGCGGCCTCGCCTGTGGAAAAAAAATGGCCACGCCAACACCAGAAGAATTGCAAAAGCAAATTGCGCTGGGCGAAAGCATCTTTTATAAACATGATTGCGGCAAATGCCACAATCCGGATAGCGTCGCCGTACCGAAATTGACCGCGATCCATCTGGCTGAAGACACGCTGGCTGCCAGATATCGCCTGTCGCACGTCGAGCCGAGCGACATGCCGCCGATTCCATTGACGCAGCAAGAAATCAGCGCGCTGGCGCAATACATTACGACCTTGCATGCCAAGGCTTACACACCGGCCAATTTAACCAGCCATGACGCCCGCTGTGCCGTCTGTGGCGCCACGCTGCAAAAAGCAACCGCGAGCAAAACCGGCCTGGAAAGTTCCATCAATGGCAACTTTTACTATTTTGAATGCCCGGATTGCAAAAATGTTTTTTTGAGCAATCCGAAGCTATACTCCCGCAGCGTTTATGCACGCGCCAGCCAGCAATGAGGAATTGTCCGACCGCGGCTCGTATCATTGCTTCGCCGATTGTTCAACCGGTTCGGTAAAACTGGCGACAGCCTTCTCAACACTATCAAAGATGCTAATGACGGTTTCCAGTTTGGAAAGATGAAAGTATTGCTGTGTCATGCCCTGCAGATTTGCGAACCGGAGGTCGCCGCCGTGCTGGCGCAACATGTTCAAGCACGCGAGCATGGCGCCGACACCGGAACTGTTAATCCAGCGGACGTGCTGAAAATCCATCACTAAAGCCGGGGCCCCGGCTTTAATCAATGTTTTAATGCGATTGCACATTTCTTGTGTTTTCGCATCACCCATGATTTTACCGCCCAAGCGAAAGACTTTCACCGAGCCAAAATTTTCTTCGATAAATTCCATAGGTATTCGAATTTTAAAGTACCTACCATTGCGTAACCTCATTTTATTCTTTAACACTTTTTTATTCCGAGACGAGAAGGAAAAGAGTTACCAAAAGTGCATGCGCGACCTTATCGATGACAGCCAAGGGTTGTTTATAATACTGCATTGCATACATAAGCAATGGATAACCTTATTATTTTTCACAATAAGTTTCGTCTCTGGAGTTTATTACAATTTCCCCACCGCCCGGTCGCGTAGATTGACCGGACGGTGAGAAAACCTGACCAGCTGTTCAGACTTCAACGTACCATCACCAACTTCTTCGTCTCCACAAACTCCCCGGCGCGCAGGCGATAGAAATACAAACCTCCCGGCAAGCCCTCGCCATCGAACTGCACGCGATGCACGCCAGCAGGCTTCTTATCATTCACCAAAATCCGCACCTCGTGGCCGAGAACATCATAAACCTTCAGCTCAACCTGCGCAGGCTGCGGCAGCGAGTAGACGATGAAAGTTGCCGGATTAAAAGGATTGGGATAATTTTGTTCCAGCGCAAATTGCGTCGGAACTTCATGATTTTGCTCCACCGCCACAACACTTCCCGCCGTCGCAAATGCGTCCAGCGAGAGCGCCGAATTGCCGATGGCGTTAAACGCCTCGAGGCGATACCAATAGGTCGTGCCGAAAGTCAGCGCGGTGTCGATGTAGCTCACGGTGTTGGCGGCGAGCGTCGTAAGCAGATTAAAGGCGCCGCTGAGGCCGGCGCTGCGATATAAATGAAATCCGTTTTCATTGTTGGCGTTGTCCGCCCAGGCCAGCTTGATCGCGGTTTTGGAAATAGCCGCGGCGGCCAAGTTTGAAGGCGGTGCCGGTAATGGCAGCGCATCGGTATATTTCATAATGGCGCCCAGTTCGCCCACGCCCCATCCGGAATTTCTATCGGTGAAGCTGGCGCGGAGCAACCACTTGGTGCCTGAAGACAACGTTTGGGTCCATGTCTTCCCGCCGTCCGTCGTCTGCCAGGTTCGGTCTCCGCCGCCGCCAACATCTATCTCACCGGAGCCGTCAATGCCCTTGGAAAGTGTACTGCCGATGGCGCCGACGGCAAATCCGTTCTGCGCATCAACGAAAACCAGATCGTCGACCCATCCCGCCAAATCCGTAAAGGTCCAACTGGCGCCGCCGTTTGTCGTTTGCAAAATGCCTTCGCTGCCGCCGACAAATCCGACATTCTCATCTTTAAAGTAAACGCATTCGAGCCAGTCGGTGGCTCTGCCACTGTTCTGCGCCACCCAATTCGCGCCGCCATCCGTGGTTTTGAAAATGGCGCCGTTCATGCCGACGGTCCAGCCCGTGGTGGCATTGATGAAGAAAACGTCCGTCAACGCTTCGCCGCTGGGCACGTTCTGCGCCGTCCAGGTGTCGCCGCCATCGGTGGTTTTGAAGATGACGCGATAAATCGAGCCGCCGCCAACGGCCCAGCCGGTTTTCGCATCGACAAAATGCATCCCCAAAAATGCCCTTGTGGTTGCAGTTGAAATTTCCG
>CAYZFF010000242.1:1519-7057 GCA_964477305.1 uncultured Cytophagia bacterium | reverse complement strand
CCCAGGCTATTCTGCGCCATAGCCCAGCCGGTAGGAAAATCTTTTTCCGTGTAAACACGCAACGCGGCTTCGTAAGCCGAAATCGCTTTTTGCAAACTCGCGCTGCGGTCGCCCGTGGGTAAATCCACATACGCATTGCCGATGTCATTCTGCACAATAGCCCAGGCTTTGGGAAAATTTTGTTCCGTATAAAAACTGAGAACGGTATCATAATAAGCGATGGCCTGCTGCAGATGCCAGGCAGGCTCTTTGGAACTTTGCGCCAGATAAAAATGGCAATTTCCGGCAAAGTAGCGGCTATCCGTTAACTCAATCGCGCTGGGCAGCGGCCGGGCCAAAATTGTTTTGAAGCGTGCCAGCGCCGCACCAAAATCCTTGTGCGCAAAAAGAGTGTACCCAATGACGAAGTTGATGACGTGCGTCGGATGGCTCACCAATTCCGACGAGAGATTCACTTCGCCGAGGTTTTGCGCAGAGAGTGTTCGCTCCCCAAAGGTTAAAGTTCGCGGCTGATCTTCCACAATGGTGAGCCGCGGATGAAATTTTTGCTCGCCAACCTGCGTCCCCCAGATGACTAACTGCGCTCGGTTCTTCTTGCCAAAGCGCCGGGCTTCTTGATGTGCCAGCGCCAGGCCCAGATCTTCCGACACCATCTTGTTTTCAGAGCGCACGATAATATTAAAGCCAGGCGCTTCTTCGCTCAATTCGGTATTCAGGGTGCGGACCAAATCCCGTTGCAGAGAATTCTTTTCGTCGTCGCCTTCGATACGCAAAACCAAAATCCCGGCAGTCTCATTGGAAAAAACGGCCGCCGGCGAAAACAGGAAGGTATGCACGGCAATTTCCAAAATACCTATCAGGACCAGCGCCCCAATCAAGGCAAATTGGAGTTTGACCTTTCTCTTGCCGTCCTGCATCGTCTCGCCAAGATAATAGCATCCCGCCAGTCCGATAATAAGCAAGATGATGGCGAACCATAAATCAAAGCCCGAGAGCTGACCTAAAATCTTGTCAACAATCGACATCATAAACCTTCTCCTGTAGAGTTGCTCTCGACACGCCCGGGCGCAAGATTCAAATGACAGACCAGCCGCGCACAAGCAAAATGATTTTTCACGCCATGAATCGACTTTTCGGCAGCTTTCTCCAGAAAAAATTTGATTACGCTTCGCGACGCTTCTTCTTGATAAACCTCATAGACGAATCGGTCTTTCTCACGGCGCGCCAGTTTCATTCCCAGCAAATTTCCTTCATTCAATACGGCGCGCGCAAGCCAACAGCCAATTTCGCTTTCAGTGAGTTTATGAGAAAACGAATAAGTCTCACCTGCTTGCGGCGTAAATTCAGGAACTGCCGGCGCCGCCAGCAATTCTTCGAGCGCCAATTCGCCATCCGTCGTTTGCCCATCCAATCTTGATTTGATGAAGTTCAAGAAGCGCGTGAGTTGAAAAAGCGTAACCAAATCGCGACGGGAAAAATTATTTGTTTCAACGGGAAAACAGGTCGAGCGTTGCAGGGCCAATTCTGCTGAGGGCAACAACCCGCGTTCGAGGCATTGGCGATAACTCTCGGTGCCGGGCGTGGCGTAAAACACGCTGGGGCCGATGAGCACGGGGCGTTGCATCAAATGAATGATCGAATCGAGCATTTCTTCAATCGTCGAATCGGGCAGGCCGAGGATAACGTAGTTCACCATTTCGAGGCCGGCCTCTGCGGCTTTCTGCACGACGCGATCAAAATGGCTGGTAGAACCGGGACGCTTCGTGGCCCGCTGTTGTTGCTTGTCGCTGGTGACCAGTGCGAGATTCAGCGCGCGAAAGCCGGTGCGTTTCATTTCATCCACCAACGGCTCGTTGATGTTTGCGGCGGAGATGCCGTTCATCGCCAGCAACTCAATTTGCCCCTCGCCAAATTCCTCGCGAATGGCCGCAAGAATTTTTGCGGCACGTCTTTGATCGAAGCTGAAATTATCGTCTTCAATATCGAAAATCTCCGTGCCGAATTTTTCGCGGCAAATTTTCATTTCGTCAATGATACTTTGAATCGAGCGCGTGCGAAATTCACGGCCGGCGGTGAGGAAGATCGAGCAGAATGTGCAATGATAAGGGCAGCCGCGGCTGGTGACGAGCATCGTCAAACGTTTGCCGCCAAGTGTGTAGCGCGCCGGATCAATCAACTCGCGCGCGGGCAACGGCAAGGTTTCAATGTCATCGATGAGATCGCCGTGTTCGGGAAGATGAAGTTTGCCGTTTGTTTTATAACCGACGCCGCAAATTGAATCAAATGATTTTCCCGCATCGAATGCAGAAATGAGTTGTGGCAACGTGCGCTCGCCTTCACCGAGTAAAATAAAATCGACGTTGGGATTGGCCAGCACTTGTTGGGGACACGCATTCACATGCGCGCCGCCCATGATCACCGGGCGCGACGCATCCAACTCCTTCGCAATTTTTGCAACACGAAACGCTTCGCGATAAAACGGCGTGAACAAAGATGAGACACCGATGACATCAGCATTGGCGGATCGAATGCGCTCACGAATTTCTTCCCACGGCAAACCGTAATGTCGATAATGGCTGAACAGCTTGAACGGACTTAAATTGCCGGAACGATAATAATGCTTCAAATAAGCAAACTCCGGCGGCATCTCGATGGTCTGTTTTTTTCCCGTCGCTTGACAATCGAGAATTTCCACTTCAATTCCGGATTGCTTTAATGAGGCGGCAAGATAGAGCAAACCCACCGGCAGCGTTCGGATCGTGGTTTGATAAAAATCTTCCACGGGAGGTTGGATAAGCAGCACTTTCATAACTGGTTGCCGGTCGCTGGTCACTGGTTACAATTTTTAAATAAACAGAATTTAATGAAAACCACCATCGTAAACAAGTGAATCTTGCGAAATTCTTTCACGAAATTCTCTCATTAAAAACAATTTGACAATCACAAACTTAATTGCTATGATTAACGGCGGAGCGTGTACAAAGGCGGAAGCCTTGATTTTGCTTATTCAGCAAATAATTACAAAACGCCATTTTTTGAGGAGGCTATGAAAACCATTTATCTCGTCGCCAACGGTGATCTGCGTTTGGCGGCCAATCAGAATTGTGAGCCGGCGCAGGCGGAGATGGAGAAAAAAATCGTTGCCGCCGTGGAAAAGCTCGGCGGAAAAATCGAGCGCGCGCATACGTATGACCCGCAAAAGAGACACAGCTTCATCGACAGCCAGAAATACGGCATTGAAATTTTTAATCAAATTCCGCGCAAAGCGCCGATCATCGTGGCTGAAGCCGTGTGGCAATACAGCCATCATATTCTCGCCGGCTTGTTTATGCACGACGGGCCGATTTTAACGATTGCCAATTGGAGCGGCCAGTGGCCGGGGCTGGTGGGTTTATTGAATCTCAATGCTTCACTCACGAAAGCGGGCGTGCGTTATTCGACCTTGTGGAGCGAGGATTTCACCGATCGTTTCTTTCGCAAAGGTTTGGAGCGTTGGCTGCAAAAGGGCAATATCGAGCACGATGTCTCGCATGTGATCTCTTACAAAGAGGCCAAAGTGCCGGATAAAGCCGAAAAAATAGGCAGAGAATTCGCGCAAAGCTTTCGCCGTAAGAAAGCGATTCTCGGCGTGTTTGATGAAGGTTGCATGGGCATGTACAACGCCATCATTCCGGATGAACTCCTCCACCCCACCGGCGTATTTAAAGAGCGTTTGAGCCAATCGACGCTGTATGCCAAAATGCAAACGGTCTCGACGCATGAAGCGCGCCTGGTTTTAGGCTGGTTGCTGGCGAAGGGCATGAAATTTTATTTTGGCAAAGATGAGGCGGCGGAGTTGACGGAAGCCCAAGTCGTGGAGCAATGCAAAATGTACATTGCCGCGGTTCGCCTCGCCGATGAGTTTGGCTGCGCGGCGATTGGAATTCAATATCAGCAGGGTTTGAAAGATCTCACGCCAGCCTCGGATTTGGTCGAGGGGCTGTTAAACAATGTTGATCGGCCTCCGGTTTATCATGAAGAAAGTGGCAAAGAACTTTTTGCCGGCGAAGCCTTGCCGCATTTCAATGAGGTTGATGAATGCGCCGGGCTGGATGGTTTGGTGACGTATCATCTGTGGCGCGAGTTGGGTTGGCCGCCGGAAAACACGTTGCATGATTTGCGTTGGGGCCGGCATTATAAAGATGAAGGCATCGATGATTTTGTCTGGGTGTTGGAAATTTCCGGCGCGGCGCCGCCGGCGCATTTTATTGACGGCTACGAAGGCGCAGCGAGCGCGCGCCAGCCGGCAATGTATTTTCGCCTCGGCGGCGGCTCGTTGAAAGGCGTGAGCAAGCCGGGCTTTGTGGTGTGGAGCCGGGTCTTCATTGCGAATAACCGTTTGCAATACGACACCGGCATCGCCGAAGTGGTAAAATTGCCCGAGGCGGAAACGCAGGAACGCTGGCAACTCACGACGCCGCAATGGCCGATCATGCACGCAGTGTTGCGCGGCATTTCACGCGATCAAATGATGGCGCGGCACCAATCGAATCACATTCAGGTGGTTTATGCGCCGGATTTAAAAAGCGCGCGCCGTGGCATGTTCGCGAAAGCCGCGGCGATGCGCGAGCTGGGATTGCGCGTGCATTTTTGCGGAAGCTCCGAATGAATTTTCTTTCTGCAAATACGGCATCCGGACGTATAGACTTTGCAGATAATCACAAATCAACTTTAACGTTTTGGAGGCATGACGTGACCACGAAACCCACCGTATTTAAATTATATGGCCGCTGCGGCTTCGTTCTCGCCATTTTTTTGCTGGCCAGTTGCGCCGCCAACGGCTGGAGTCAAGAATTTCGCCGCTACAAAATTCGCGTGGCCATCGTCGAGTATAAAATGAGCGGCATGCAGACCGGGACGGAAACTCTCTACTTCGACCGCTGGGGTATGCGCGAAGCCAAGTACACGCAGACGGAAATTAAAGCGGGAACGATCGTCGTCAAGCAAAACCGGATGACATTGCTCGACGGCGAATGGACGTACAACGTGGATTTAGACACGAAAACAGGCACGAAAATCCCGACGCCGTTCATGAAAGAATTGACCGGAGCCGCCAAACGTGAAGGCAAGGATGCCACAGAGATTGGCGAGGAAATGTTAGCGCGCATGGGCGGCCGCAAGATCGGCACGGAAACCGTGCTCGGCAAACCGTGCGACGTGTGGGAAATCAAGAACCTGAACGCCAAGTCGTGGGTTTGGCAGGGCGTGACGCTTAAAACCGTCGTCAACATGATGGGCCAGATGATGACAACGGAAGCGGTGCGCCTGCAGGACAATGCGAGCATACCTGAAGAGAAATTGACGCTGCCCAAAGACGTCAAAATCACCGAAGGCGCAAATCCAATGGATATGCTGAAAAATTTAAGAAAGAAACCCGGCAACTGAAACGGCAAAAAACGCACGGGCCGGCGGTTTATTTCACCACGCAATGCCGTAATCATCGCCGTGATTGCTGGCGCCGCCCCAAAAGCTGCCGTGCGCCCAATCGAAATAAATCGC
>CAYZFF010000242.1:0-1419 GCA_964477305.1 uncultured Cytophagia bacterium | reverse complement strand
ATTTTGATCCTGCGAATCGCCGCCCTGCACGGAGAACGCGAGATACGGCTTGCCGTCTTTGAGCGCGAGCGTCGGCGTCAGCGTCGCGCGCGGCCGCTTGCCCGGGGCCACGACGTTGAACGGATTCTCGCTTTCATTTAAAACGAAACTCTGCATGCGCTGGCTCATGCCGACGCCGGTGTTGCCCGCGATGCACGCCGGAACCCAGCCGCCGCTCGGCGTCACCGAAACCACCCAGCCCTCTTTGTCCGCAGCTTGAATCGACGTGGTACCCGCGAAAAAGCTTTCTTCATTATCAAGCAGCGAAGTTTTGATCGTGTCGCGCTTCGACCAATTTTGCAAATACAACGCGAACGGATTTTTCTTGCCCTCGAAAAGATACGGATCGCCCGGCGCAGCCGCGGCGTCGTTCTTCTCCCAATTGATCAGCTTGGCGCGTTCTTTCGCGTACGCTTTGGTGAGCAACGTTTTGATCGGCTCTTCCGGCGGAAAATACGGATCGCCGTAATAAAAATCGCGGTCGGCAAAGGCAAGATTCATGGTTTGATACAGCGCGTGAATATAGCGGCTGCTGTTGAAGCCCATCGCTTTCAGATCAACATTCTCCAAAATATTCAGCGCTTGCAGCAGCACCGGACTTTGCACCCAGCAGTTGAGCTTGTACACTTCGATGCCTTTGTATGTCGTCAGCACCGGCGCTTCGAGATAAACTTTCCAGTTGGCGAGATCTTCGACGGTGTGCAAGCCGCCCTGTTCGCGCGAGCCGCGGACAAACTCCTGCGCAATGTCGCCTTTGTAAAAACGTTCGTACGCCGCATAAATCGCTGCTTTGCGATCTTTGCCGGCGGCCAGCGCCTGCTGCTCGGCTTCGACGAGTTTTTGGAGCGTATTCAGCAAATCCGGCTGGCGGAAAATTTCACCGGCGCTCGGGGCTTCGCGTTTTTCGCCGAGATGCGGCAGGAAAACTTTTTTGGCATACGGCCATTGCTTGATTCGCGCTTTCTCGCGCTCGATGCTGTTGGCCGTTTGCGCTTCGATGGGATAGCCTTCAGCCATTTCCATCGCCGGCGACAAAACTTCTTTGAGGCTCATCGTGCCAAATTCCGCGAGCATCGTCATCAAGCCGCCCGGGGTCCCCGGCGTGACCGCGGCCAGCGGGCCGAACTCCGGCGGATAGTTCATTTTTCTTTGTTTAAAAAATTCCGGCGTCGCGCCGGTCGGCGCCACGCCCAGCGCATTGACGCCGATAACGCTTTTCGTTTTGGGATTATAAATCAGCGCCTGCGTTTCCCCGCCCCAGCTCAAAACATCCCACATGGTGCAAACCGCGCCGAGCATCGCGCAGGTCGCGTCCACGGCGTTGCCGCCGCGCTCGAAAATTTTCGCGCCGGCGGTGGCGGCCAGCGGCTTGCCGGTGAT
>CAYZFF010000241.1:2607-7115 GCA_964477305.1 uncultured Cytophagia bacterium | reverse complement strand
GGCGAGTTGCGCGGCAGCGACCCGAAACTGGCGCCGCAGGTGATCTCGCTTTCGGCGCATCTCGATCATCTCGGCGTACGACGGGCCGTTGCGGGTGATAGCATTTACAACGGCGCCGATGATGATGCTTCGGGTGTGACGGCGGTGTTGGAACTGGCGCGAGTTTTGGGCGCCGCTCCCAAACCGAAACGCACGGTTCATTTTGTTTTATTTGGCAGCGAAGAAAGCGGCGGCTACGGCGCGAAATATTTTATCAAACATCCGCCGGTGCCGTTGAACAATTTCATTGCCGATTTGCAATTCGAAATGATTGGACGGCCCGATCCGAAGGTAGCCGCGAACACATTGTGGCTCACCGGTTTCGAACGCTCGAATTTAGGGCCCGAACTTGCCAAACAGGGCGCGCTGCTGGTCGCCGATCCGCATCCGGAGCAAAATTTTTTCCAGCGTTCGGATAATTACGTGTTGGCAAAGGAAGGCATTGTTGCCCACACCGTTTCCAGCTATGGGCTGCACGAGGAATATCATCAACCTACTGATGATCTCACGCATATTGATTTCTCGCACATGACCCACGCGATTAATTCGATGGTCAAGCCGGTGCAGTGGCTGGTGAATTCAAATTTTGTTCCCACCTGGGTTGAAGGGAAAAAACCGTAAATAAAATTTTCATGATGACGGCGAATTACTCCGAATCTCTCATTAGCAACAGCTATCAATTATCCAACGCGCCGGATCGACTTGGCCGCCTCGTGGCCAGCGAACCGTCGTTTCCGCGCCAGGAATTGTGGGAACAATTTCGCGCGCAAGGTTATTTGTGGTTGAAAAATTTTTTTGATCGCAAAACCGTGCTGGCATTCCGCGGGCGTTATTTTAATTTCATGCGCGAATCCGGCTTGCTCGCCGCCGGCAGCGATCCGGTCGAAGGCATTTACTCCGGGCAACCGGAGGGAACCGGCCTGACGCGGAAATTGATGGCGGAATTTGTGCGCGACGCCGCGTTTGAGTCGTTTTGTTTGTCGCCGCAGCTTTGGCAATTTTATGAAAAATTTTTGCAAGGCCCGGTGTATTTGCACAAACGCAAAATTATCCGGCACACGATTCCGCATGATCCTGCCTGCACCGGCGCGCATTATGATTTGACGTATCTTCGCGCCGGCACCGATCGCGTGTGCACGAGTTGGATTCCGCTCGGTGATATTCCGGTGGCCATGGGCGGCCTGGTTTATTTGGAAGGTTCGGATGCGCTGGGCCGCAAACTTGAAGCGGAGTTTGCGGAAAAAAACGCACACCTTGCACCGGCGGAACGGATCAGCGCTTACAACAAAAACATGAACGAAACCGGCTGGCTCACAAAAAATCTGCCGCAACTCGCCGACCGTTTTAACACCCGCTGGCTTATCGCTGATTACGAAGCCGGCGACATGATGATTCACAGCGCCTACATGATTCACGCCGCAACCGTGAACACCGACCCGAACGGCCACATGCGCCTCTCGACGGATATTCGTTACCAACGCCTGCGCGAGGCGATCGACGCGCGCTGGCAGAATCACTGGTCGTTTGAGGATATGTTGTAAGCCCGAAGTGGTTAGCAATCGGTATCAATCTCATATCCCAGCATCGCATCTCCGTCGAATAAAAATCGTCCCCGAAATTTTTGGCGCGCCAGCATCAGGGGAATCCAATGGCGATCATCGGCCCACATCTTTTCAAAAGGAATTTGATCGAGCGGCGTCCAGAGCGGAACAGCTTCGGCGGTTTCCTGCGGCGCGCCTTCACAATCACCGGCGCGAAAGACCGCAACATGAATTGATAAGCCGTCGACAAATTGGAATGACAGCTCTCCGCAATACTCCACGTCAAGTGGCGTGACGCCAAGTTCTTCCTGCACCTCGCGAATGGCGCCCTGTAGCGGCGACTCGCCACTATCCAGCCGTCCGCCCGGCCCGTTGATTTTGCCCGCGCCGAGGCCGCGCTTCTTTTTTATCAATAAAATCTGGCCATCGCGCACCACGAACAACAGCGTCGCGGGTTGTTGCGCTTGCCAATTTTCCCAATCGACGTCTTCCAAACGGGAATATAAAAGAGAATTTGCCATGTGGAGATTTCCTTATGAAGATTTTAAAGTAAGCTAACAAAAGCTCTTGACCATTTCGATTTGTCGATGCAAATTCCTACTAAGGTAGTCTTGCAGTACCGCCTGGAGGCGTCACGTGTTCAATGAAGAGAGCGCGCCTGAAGGCGTCACTACGAACGTCACTACAAACATTAAACTTTTTGTCGAATCACAAAGGACTTTGCGATGAATCTTTTTCATCTGATCGGTTATCTCGGTTCCGGACTTGTCGCCACCGGGTTGATGATGTCGTCGATTATCAAATTACGGCTCTTCAGTCTTGGCGGCGCAATTTGCTTTGTAATTTACGGCTTGCTGATTCGCGCTTATCCGGTGGCGATGCTCAATACATTTATTATTTTGATTCATCTGTATCACCTGCACGACGCGTTTACGGCCAAGGAATATTTCAAGCTGCTGGCGATCCAACCGCAGTCGGAGTATCTCAGCTTTTTTTTGGAATTTTATGATGCTGAGATCAAAAAGTTTTTACCCGATTTTTTCTACAGTTCCGTGCCGGGGCAATGGACTTTTCTTGTTCTGCGCGACTTGGTGCCGGCGGGCTTGTTTATTGCCGCGCCATATGCCGACGGCGCTTTGCTGATCAAAATCGATTTCGTCATCCCCGGCTATCGCGATTTCAAAGTCGGCCAATTTCTCTTTGCCGAAAAAGCGGCGCTGTTTAAAGAGCAAGGAATAGGCAAAATCTTCAGCGAGCCTGGGACGCCCAAACACGAAGGCTACTTGCAGCGCATGGGGTTCGTGCCGGATAACACCCAGGCCGAAGAGAATTTATACAGCTTGACCATCGGATAAAGCCAAGAGTATTCATGTAAATCTCTCCAGAGAAGATTCTATTCCGCGAGTATTCTTCTGCATCGAAAAATATACAACAGAAGTTAGAGACGCAAGTCCTTTATAAAAAGAAAGTTTTTGTAATGGCTAAAACGCGCCTTGTTTTTCGCGCCGGTTTTGCGTAGTTTAGATTTTAGTTTTATTCACATCATCGCTACCTCAATGACCGACAGGAAGATTTTATGAAATTTTTCAGGAACTGGCTGCTTGCCGGAGTCGCACTCGTTTTTTTCTCAACCCCGGCGCGGGCCCAACAATACAATATTTTTCATACGACGCTGGAAAACGGTTTGCAAGTCATCGCAATTGAAAATCCGATTGTGCCGCTGGCGACCATTGAAATTGCGGTGCGCAACGGCGCGTTTACCGAGCCGCCGGAATACGACGGCCTGTCGCATTTGTACGAGCACATGTTTTTCAAAGCCAACGCGAAGCTGCCGGATCAAGAAAGTTTTCTCGACCGCGTTGGCGATCTCGGCATTTCCTGGAACGGCACGACACGCGAGGAAGTGGTAAATTACTATTTCACGCTGCCCAAAGAGAACTTGCGCGATGGATTGCAATTTATGAACGATGCCATCCGGACCCCGCTATTTTTGGACGAGGAAATGGTGCGAGAGCGCCCGGTGGTGATCGGCGAGTATGATCGGCAGGAATCGAATCCGTTTTTTCATTTGCTGACGGCGGTCAACAAAAAATTGTGGTATAAATATTACAGCCACAAAAACATCATCGGCGACCGGCAAGTCATTCTCACCGCGGATCGCGAGAAAATGAAAACGATCCAGCAACGCTATTATATTCCCAATAATTCTGCATTATTGATCGCGGGCGATGTCAATCATGAAAAGGTTTTTAAATGGGCCAAAAAGATTTTCAGTTCCTGGCCGCGTGGCGAGGATCCGTTTGTTAAGTTCCCGGCGCCCGATCACCCCCCGCTTAAGAAAAACGAGTTGGTGATCGTTGAAAAGCCGGTGAATGCGGTGACGATTTTGATCAATCTGCACGGTCCGAGCGTGCGAAAAGATCCAGCGGCCACTTATGCCGCGGACGTGTTTTCTTATATTCTTTCGCAACCCAATTCTAAATTCTATCAGGAACTGATCGACAGCGGCGTTTTGACCGGCGTGAGTTTCAATTATTATACGCTGGATAAAACCGGCCCGATTACGCTGCTGGCACAAACGACGGCGGATAAATACAACACCGCGGTGCAAGCCATCTGGGCGCAAGTCCAAAAATTCACCGACCCCGATTATTATACTGACGAGCAGCTCGCCAATTCGAAACATCAGCTTGAGATCAACGAAATTTACAGCCACGAAAAACCCTCGACTTACGCGCACACCATCGGGTTTTGGTGGAGTGTGGCGAATCTTGATTATTATTTGAATTATATCGACAATCTCCGCAAAGTCTCGCGCGAGGATATCAACGCGTACGTGCGCCGTTACATTCAAAACGCGCCGCACATCATGGGCGTGATGCTCTCACCCGAAGATCGCGCCAAATTAGGATTGGATGAAGGTAAAGC
>CAYZFF010000241.1:0-2507 GCA_964477305.1 uncultured Cytophagia bacterium | reverse complement strand
GGCCGGCAATGTGGAAGAATTCACCGTCAACGGCTTGCAAGTGCTTCTGAAAAAAAATTCCGCGAATGAAGTGGTGGTGGCGCAGTTGTACATTCGCGGCGGGGTGTTGAATTTAACGCCGGAGTTGGCGGGAATCGAACCATTGCTGTTTGATGCGGCGCGCCAGGGCACGGCTAAATATTCCAAAGAAAAAATCAACGCCGAATTGGCGCGCATGGGCACGCAGATCGGCAACGACGTGACGCGCGATTACAGCGTTATCCAAATGCGTTGCGTAAAAACGTATTTCGATTTGTCGTGGGATATTTTTAGTGAGGTGATTTTAAACCCAAGACTCGACTCGCCGGAAGTCGAATTGTCGCGTGAACAACTCCTAAACGCGCTGCGGCAGCGGCGGGACAATCCGGATGCTTATTTGGAGTTGCTTGGTGAAACGCAATTTTATCGAGATCACCCTTATGCTCTTGATCCGTTGGGATCGGAAGCCGCAGTGCGCAAAATTACCATTGCGCAGATGCGGCAATATCTCCAAGACAATTTGCTCACCTCGAAATTGCTGCTGGTCGTGGTCGGCAATATTGACAAAGCCGAGTTGCAAAACAAAGTAGCCGGCGCTTTCGGCCAGTTGCCGATGGGCAATTACAAACCGCAACCGCCGCGCCCGGTGCAACATGAACGCGCGCGTGTTTATACCGAAGCCCAACAGTTGCCAACAAACTACATCATCGGCTATTTTGCCGCGCCGGGCTTGCGCGATAAAGATTATTATGCGATGCGCACGGCTGTGGCGATTTTGAACGATCGCATTTTTGAAGAAGTCCGCACGAAGCGAAATTTGTCTTACGCGCCCTCGGCGGAGCTGGAAGATTTATTTGCCAACTACGGCAAGTTGTATGTCACCACGGTTTCGCCCGATACGACGATCAAAGTAATGCTCGCGGAAATGCGGCGCGTGCAAAATCGCCTGCTGCATGCCGGAGCGCTCGGAGGCCGCATCAATCTCGCCAACACCAGCTACTATTTGGAAAACGAAACGAACCTGGCGCAGGCTACATTTCTGGCGCGTTTCGAGTTGTCGGGAGCGGGTTGGAAAGCGAGTGAGAAGTTTGTCAAAAATCGCACAAAAGTTACGCCGGAACAGATCATGGAAGCGGCATTACGCTATATGAACAACATTCAGTTCGTGGTGATCGGCGATCCGGCGCTGATCGATGAGAAGGTGTTTACTTCGCAGTAAGAAAACTGCCCGAACGCGCGGAGACATTCGGGCGGCGCTTGAAGCGGACGCTGAAAAAACTCTATGGTCAGGCCGATTGGGAATCTTTTGACAACGCCATCTGTCATTGCTGGTGACAGATGGCGTTTTGCTTTTTAAACGGATTTTTTACCCGTGTAGCAAACCGATTAACGCCCCCATTCGTATCTATTGTAAATGCGCCGATGTGGTTTTAAAAATCCTTGTGGACATTTGAAATTCTTTTTATTATCATTCCCCTTGAGTTTTCTCTGCCTTTTTTTCATGCCAATAACGCGTTCAGCTCAAGGAGTGATATCATGATTCTCGCCGGCGACACGGGCGGCACGAAAACGCGCCTCGCGCTTTATGAGCAAATCGGCGGCAAATTCGTCCGCCAACAAACGGAAACGTTTGCCAGCCCGGATTATGCGAGTCTTGAGGAAATTATCCGCAACTTTCTCGCCCAAAATCACGTGACGGTGAAGCAGGCCTGTTTCGGCGTTCCCGGGCCGGTGGTGGATGGCCGCGCGGTCAGCACCAATTTGCCGTGGCTCACCGATGAGCGGCATATCACGCGCACGCTCGGTATCAGCTCTGTGCGCTTGGTCAATGATCTCGTTGCGACCACGTCATCGTTACCGTTTTTGAGTCCCGCGGATCTGTTGACCTTGCATCCAGGCTTGCCGACCGGCAAAGAAACCAC
Source organism: uncultured Cytophagia bacterium (assembly GCA_964477305.1). Classification (GTDB taxonomy): domain Bacteria; phylum Zhuqueibacterota; class Zhuqueibacteria; order Zhuqueibacterales; family Zhuqueibacteraceae; genus Zhuqueibacter. Next base: position 567 of record CAYZFF010000241.1, on the reverse strand, counting down.
GTTTGGGGTGGTGGCGCCCGGCACGGGCACGGGCGTTGGGATTTTGTATAGGAATGGCGAGCAATTTCTACCGCTGCCCTCCGAAGGCGGGCATGCGGATTTTGCGCCGAACACGCCGTTGGAAATCGAGCTGCTCAAATACCTGCACCAGAAATTCGGCCGGGTCAGTTACGAGCGCCTCTTGTGCGGTCCCGGTTTGGTTAATATTTACAATTTTCTCAAAGATACCGGCGCGGCACCCGAGCCGCCGGAGCTCGCAAAAAAAATGCGCGAGGAAAATTCCGCGGCGGTGATTTCGACAACCGGACAAAGCGGTGAATTTGAAATTTGCGTGCAAACGCTGGATATCTTCGTCTCCGTTCTCGGCGCCAAAGCCGGCAGTTTAACACTCACGATGTTGACCACCGGCGGCATTTATCTCGGCGGCGGCATTCCGCCGAAAATTACCCAAAAGCTGCTCGATGGCACGATCATCAAAGCTTTTTTAAATAAAGGCCGATTATCTGATTTCGTGAAATCCGTTCCTTTATATGTCATTCGCGACGACCACGCCGCGCTGTTGGGTTC
>CAYZFF010000240.1:0-7138 GCA_964477305.1 uncultured Cytophagia bacterium | reverse complement strand
GTCGGCATCGTCCAGGACTTACCTTTTAAAATTTGCACCGTGGCTTTTTCTTTATATCCCGCCGGTGTAGCTTCCACCAACGCAAGATTGCCATATTCGCCCAACACGATCAAATGGCCGTCGGCAAACAGCAACGAGCCTTTGTTGAAGCCGCGTTGTTGCCATTTCGTTTTGCCGGTTCCGACCTCGAGACAGGTCAGCAAAAAATCGTCGAAGCCGTACAAATGGTTTTCATATAAAATCGAGGAAGAAAAATGATTTTTCATCTCCCGGCTTTTCCAGATTTCCTTCATCGTTGCCGCGCCGTTGTTACCCTGCGTTTGCAGCAACGCGCTGCCTTTGCCGTAACCCGAGGAGATAAAAATTTTATCCGGCGGAACAAACACCGGGGTCGCGGCATTCACATCAAAGCGCGTTTCCCAATCATATTTCCAAAAAAGTTTGCCGTCGTTCGGCGCGAGTGAGAGCAAGGCAGCGCCCGCAAAAACAAGCACCTGCCGCACGCCGTTAACGGTAATCGCAATCGGCGCGGAATAACCCGGCACGCCGCTTTCCGATTTCCAAACGACTTTGCCGTTGCTTTTGTTAAACGCCATGACCGCATGTCCGTCTTTGCCGCCGACATCAACAATAAGCAAATCTTTTTCAACCAGCGGCATCGTCGAGATGCCCCAAATCGGGGACTTACCGCCATACTCTAAGCGCAAATCGTGGCTCCAAACGGCTTTGCCGGTTGGCGCGTTGACGGCATGCAACTTTCCATTGCCGCTCAAACCGAAAACTAAATCGCCGTCCACCAGCGGCGTCGAGCGCGGGCCGTTGCCTTGATCGTTATAAAATATGCCGTCCATTTTATAACGCCAAGTTTCTTTGCCGCTCGTCGGATCAAAGCCAATCAGAAACTCGCTCTCTCCTTGGCCAAACATCGTGTAACCGCGGCCTTTTGCGATTACGATGCCGGCATAACCTTCACCCGAGGGCACACGCCATAATACCTTCGGCCCTTCCGGCGGCCAAGTTTTGAGCAAGCCGGTTTCACGGGAAATGCCATCACGATTCGGGCCGCGCCATTGCGGCCAATCGTCGCTAGCATCCTGCGCCACAGAATTGTTGTAAAGAAAATTACACGCTAAAATTGCAAAAGCGGTAACTAACACAAGATAATGCAGACGCATTTTCATATAACTGACTCCATATTTAAATTTTATTACACCACCAAGACACGAAGACACAAAAGAACAAACGGTCACCACATAAAGCTTTTCTTCGTGTCTTGGTGTCTTCGTGGTAGCGTCAAAATTAGTCGGTCAAATTCAAGCAGACAATTTCCGTTTCATTTCGTAAATAAAGTTTGCCATTCGCAAAAGCCGGCGGCGTAAAACATCGGCCTTTCAAAATTTGCGCACTGGTTTTTTCCTTATACGCCTCGGGTGCGGCTTCGACTAACGCCAGATTACCGCTGGTGCCAAGCACGAGCAGATGCCCATCAACCATGATCAGCGAACCTTCGCCAAAGCCGCGCTGCTGCCATGCTTGCTCACCATTGCGGGCATCAATGCATTTTAAAATATAGCGATCTGTCCCGTAGAGAAAATTCTCATGCAAAACGGCAGAAGCAAAATGCAACTGCATCACGTTGTTCTTCCACATCGGCGCGACATTGATTTTTCCGGCCGTTGCCGTCACTTGCAAAACGGCAGTCCCTTCAGCACGTGGATGCGGTGACGAGAAAAAGAGTCTATCATTAGGGATAAAAACCGGCGTCGCCGTATTCTCATAGTCGCTGCTCCGCCATGCATAATTCCATAAAACCTTCCCATCCGCCGGGGCCACGGCAACAATCGAACTGCCCATAAAAAAGAGGGCTTGGGAAACACTCTGCGTAGAAATCATAATCGGCGAGGAATAACCAGGATGATCAGTATAAGAAGACCACGCCAGTTGACCGTCTCTGCGATTGAAAGCGAGGATGGATTGGTCCTGGCCGCCGCAGCCTGTCACGAGTAGCAAATCACCTGTAACCAACGGCGAATTGGAATAACCAAGATCTGGAACATATCCGCCAAACGCTTTCGGCAAATCATGCTGCCACAATCTTACGCCGGTTTTAGCGTCGAGCGCGTAGAGTTTGGCATTGGCACTGACGGTATAAATATGATCGCCCGCCACTGTCGGCGTTACGCGCGGACCGTTGCCCCAACTGTTGCGATATTTATCGTCCGTGCGGAAGCGCCATTTTTCCGCGCCTGTATTTGCGTCAAAACAGACAAGATGTTCGTCATTGCCATGACTAAACATTGTATAAGCGTAGCCGCGCGCTATGGCAATACCAGAAAAACCTTCACCGAGTTGTACACGCCATAACACCGCCGGCCCTGTAGCCGTCCAAGTTTTTTTAATTCCGCTTTCTTTTGAGATGCCGTCGCGATTCGGCCCGCGCCATTGCGGCCAGGCGTGGTCGACAGAATTTTGTGTTTCGGTAAATTGTGTTTTTGCGTCCTGTTTAAAATAACTAATTAGAATTATTGATAAATTAACAAAGATAAAATGTTTAAATAGTAACATGGGTCAAAAACGACGAGACTTGGAAAATTGTTTTTAAAGATACCGCAGCCACCACTCGCGGCGGCGTTTTTTGACTTCAGCGAACCAACGGCAGAGTGGATACAGCATCAACATTCCCACACCCCAACCGGCGTAAGTCATCCACAAATCAAAGCCGGCGGCTGACGAAGTTGTATCACTCCAATCGCCAAAGAGCCATGCCGCGGATTTGCCCGCAAGCAAATGCGCTACAATGGCCAAACTATGCGCGACGAGCCATTGCATTATGTAAAAGAAGAGTGGCACATGTCCCAGCAAAATAAGCGCCTTGCCAATTCGTCCATGCTCGGTGCGCTCAAACCAAGCGAGTGCTAAAATTGCTGGACCCAGTGTCATTAAGAGAAAAAGCAACGACGGCCCGTATTTTGTTGTATTTAAAAATGAGAGTACGGTAAAAACAGAATTCGTTTGCACGGCCCAATGCGAAGGATCGCCGTACATGTTGAGAACACGCAGAGTGAAAAAGGCAGCGGTCGCGCTGGCGCCGACTTTTAGAAGCGCCTGGCGCCGTCTTTCGACGGGAAGTAAATAAACACTGCCGAACACATAACCCACTAACATAACACCCAGCCACGGGAGCAGCGGGTAATTGACATAAATCGATGGGCTGTTGTTGCCCAAAATTGGAAACGCTCCGTTTTGATGCAAAATGATCCACAATTTGCCCCAAAGCGACGGTACGATTTCCTTGGCCTGATCCCACGCTTGTACTTTAACGCCGTCGAGAAGATTATGCAGCCCCGCAAGTGCAAAACCCAGCAGTGCTAATACGGTTTGCGGCAAATAAATTAATCCGGCCATGAGAACCATCGCAATGCCGATGACCCAGATCACTTGCATCGTGCCGAAGAAGCTATAATCCAGATGGAACAAGTAGCCAAAGCGGACGACGGTAAACTCGAGGAAGATGAGCCACGCACCGCGCGTCAAAAGAAATTTCGCGAGTTCCGCTTTGCTTTTGCCGCGCGCGGCTTGAAGATAGATCGAAGTACCGGCGAGAAAAACAAAAACCGGCGCGCAAAAATGCGTGATCCAACGCGTCAGAAAAACCGCGGCCTTGGTTTTGGTCAAATCAGTCGGATCATAAAGCAACGCGCCATGATGAAAAAAGTCGCGCGTGTGATCGAGCAGCATAACCACCATGACTAATCCGCGCAGCAGGTCGATGGTCTCGAAGCGTGTCGCGGAATCACCGGCGTTTCCGGCCGCTTTTGCAGAGGTTTTGAGCAGGGCCATGCGGTTCACGAAAAAATCAACATTTCAGCAAACTCGCGCGTGGCGCTTCAATTCACCAAATCCACGCACACCAACTCTTTCGTATTGCGCAAATATAAGCGTCCATTTGCCAAAGCCGGCACACTAATACAGCGGCCCTCCAAAATTTCGGCGCTGGCTTTTTCTTTATATGCCTCGGGAGTGGCTTCGATCAAAACGAGTTTGCCCTTGTCGCTCAAAACGATCAAATGCCCGTCGGCATAAATCAGCGAGCCGACGCCGAAACCGCGCTGCTTCCATTTTTCCTCGGTCGTGTTGACGTCCATGCATTTCAACGTGCCGCGGTCGAAGCCGTACAAATAATTTCCTTGCAGGATCGAGGTCGGGAAAATATTTTGCATGCTTTTATTTTTCCAGATTTCCTCAAAAGCCATACTGCCGTTTTCATTTTTAAGCCGGAGCAGCGTGGCGCCAACATCATATCCCGATGAAATAAAAACTTTGTCTGGTGGCACGAAAAGCGGCAGCGCCGCATTGACGTTGTAACTTGTTTTCCACGGCAGGCGCCAAAACGGTTTTCCGCTTTCCGGCGCCACCGCAACAGCGCCGTCACCGGAGAAAAAAATAATTTGCCGTTGGCCATTGATCGTGTACGCAACCGGCGAGGAAAATCCGGCGCTGTCCGATTCAGCTTTCCAGATCAACTGGCCATTCTTTTTGTTGAAAGCCACAAACGCATTGCCGCCGGCACCACCCGCTTCGATTAACAGCATGTCGCCTTCAATGAGCGGTGAGCTGGCATAACCGCCATCCGACGGCCCGATGCTGTTAAATTCTTTTTTCAGATCGTGGCGCCAGAGCGATTTGCCATTCTTCACATTCAGCGCGAGCAGCTTGCCGCGGGCGCCGAGCGCATAAACCACCTCGCCGTGAATCGCCGGCGTTGAGCGCGGGCCATTGCCATTCGTGTCTTTGAACGTCGAGTCGGAACGCACGCGCCAAACTTCTTTGCCGCTTTTGGCATCTACACAAATCACAAACTCATCATCGCCTTTGGAGAACAAAGTATAACCGCGGCCTTTGGAAATCGCCACACTCGAATAGCCGTCACCGAGCGGAGTTCGCCACAGCACTTTCGGGCCGGTCGTTGCCCAACTTTTGGCGAGGCCGGTTTCGGATGAGATCCCGTTCCGGCTCGGACCGAGAAACTGCGGCCATTCACCGGTGGAGTCATCATAGAATACGCTTCCCAGCAACAAACTTCCAAAGAGCGCCAGAATAGAAATCACCATTAATTTCCGCAGCCAGTACGGTCGTTCTCTCATCTTTGGCTCCAGGTAAAAAACATTTTCAACATGTTGATTTAGTATAATGACGGCAAGTTGCGCCGAATGTTTATCAAAAAGATTCATTACGTGTAGCGACCATTCCGATATTTCGGGTCGTAAAAAGCCGACAGCAGAAGATCGACGCGCAGAATGCCCTGTGGGGTCAACGTCACTTCGTCCGGATTGAATAAGAGCATCCCCTCTTCACGCAAGCGTTGGTAAGCCACGCCGAATTCCGATAAAATATCTGTATTAAACTTATGTCGAAAGTAATCGGTTTTGAGTTTTCCGGTTTTTAATTGTAAGATCATTTCCCGCGTCAAACGTTCTTTTGCCGTCGTCGGATAGGCGCGGCTCAAGGGCAGCTTGTTCGCATTGAGCATCGCAAAATATTCCTCCCAGCCGGCAACGTTCTGCATGTGCAAGCCGCTGATATGGCCGAACGAAGCGACGCCGGTTCCCAACATGTCCGTGCCCTGCCACACGGCGTCGCGATAAACGAATTTGCACTTTTTATTTTTCTTCACCATTGTATACGCGCTGGAAGATTCATAACCCGCTGTCGCGAACCGCTCGAATGCATACGCATGCCACGCACGTTTCGTGTCCCAGTCGGCAACATGCACCGGCGCTTGACCATCGAGAAGAGTTTTCGAATACACCGTGTTATAAGGCAATTCCATTTGGTAAATCGTAATGCTGTCGGGATCGATGTCAATAGTTTTCTGTACCGACTCGCGCCACGTTTCCCAGGTTTCGCCAACCATGCCCGCGATCAAGTCGATATTGAGCTGCTCGAAATTCAGCGCTTTAATCCACGGCAGCGTACGATAGATTTCTTCGGAAAGATGGGCGCGGCCATTCTCTTCCAAAATCGCATCATTGAAATTCTCAATACCGAGACTCAACCGCGTCACACCGATTTCACGAATCACCTCGAGTTTGGGTTGCGATAAAGTTCCAGGCTCACATTCAAAGGTAACTTCTTCCGCACTGTCCCACGGGATCGTTTCCTTCATCGTTTTGGCGAATTGCTGTAAGTGTTTGGCGCTGATGTAAGACGGTGTGCCGCCGCCGAAATAAACAAACTTCAGTGGCCGCTTTTTAATTGCTGACAGGGCACTATAGATTTGCACCTCTTTCGCCACCGCGTCGAGATATGCTTGAATCTCGCTGCTGTTTTTATCCGTGTACACGCGAAAGTAGCAAAACTTGCAGCGCTTGCGGCAAAACGGGATGTGCAGATAAAGCCCGAGCGTGGCATTTTTTTGCGGCGGCGAATGCAGCGCTTCAAAAGCCTTTGGCAAATAATCGGCTTTCCAAAATGAATAGGGCGGATAATTGGAAACAAAAACGCTGCCGACTTCGGTTTCTTTTAAATCGAGCTTGGCCGTGGCGGGCTCGGCGTGGATGAGGTTGAGTTTATTTTCCATATCAAAATTATTTCAAATTTTCCAACGGGTTGAAAAACGGCCGACGGATAGGCGCTATGTCATGCTGAAAGCATCCTGTTACAACCAAGCGCAGTGCTGAATTGAAACAAGATTCCTTCGGAATGACATTCTCCTCCATCGGCAACTGACTCATCATTTTTCCCCAAAGCAATACAGCACCCCGTCTGTCGTGCCAATCACCAATTTGCCGCTTGCAAGTGCCGGAGAAGCAACGATGCCGGAGCCGGTTTCAAATTGCCAGACCACTTTGCCGGAATTTAGATCAAGTGCATAAACTTCGCCGCTCGCAGCGCCGAAGAAAACACGATCATCGCAGATCACCGGCGAGGAGTCAATCTTGGATTTAGTTGCGAACGTCCACAACGCCTTGCCGGTTTGGGGATCGACGGCGTGAAAAATTTTGTCGCGGCCGCTGACGACGAGAATTTTTTCGGTGACCGCGGCGGAAGCGTAAAAAGGAAAATCGCGTTGCGGCGGATCGTATTGCCAGCGCAGTTTATTATCCTGCAAATCGATATCCAAAACTTTATTGCCAAA
>CAYZFF010000239.1:0-7155 GCA_964477305.1 uncultured Cytophagia bacterium | reverse complement strand
CCAATGGCAGCGCGTCTATAACGAGACTTATGCCAAAGACGCTGCAGACCCGGCCTTCAACATTTCGACCTGGAACAGCAGTTACACCGGCTTGCCGCTTTCGGCGGAAGAAATGCACGAATGGGTGAATCAATCCATCGACCGCATTCTGGCACTGCGGCCCCGGCGGGTGCTGGAGCTTGGCTGCGGCACTGGATTGATGCTGTTCCGCATCGCGCCCCATTGTGAAAAATACGTCGGCATGGATTTTTCTCAGGCCGCGCTTGAATACATTCGCCGGCAATTGGCAAAGCCGGAATATCATTTGCCGCAAGTGGAGCTTTGGCATCGGCCGCCGGACGATTTCGACGGCATCGCGCCGGATTCTTTTGATTTGGTGATTCTCCATTCCGTCGCCCAGCTTTTTCCCGACGTGCATTATTTGGTGCGGGTTTTGGAAAAGGCGGCGATCGCGGTTCGCCCCGGAGGTTTTGTTTTTGTCGGCGATGTCTTCAGTCTGCCGCACCTCGATTTGTTTCACACTTCGGTGCAGCTTTATCAGGCGCCGGCCTCGCTTGCTGCGGCGCGTTTGCAGCAGCGCATTCAAAAAGCCGTGAGCCAGGATGAGCAGCTTCATCTCGATCCAAGGCTCTTTCAGGTGTTGAAGAAACATCTGCCGAAGATCGGACAGGCGCAAATACAATTGCGCCGCGGCCGGCATTTGAATGATATGACGCGCATTCGCTACGACGTCACGCTCCATATTGGCAGCGAAGCTGAGGCTCACCGCGTGCCGCGCTGGCTGGATTGGCAGGAGCGCAAATTAAAAGTAGCGTGGGTGCGCGAGTTGTTACAGAAAGAAAACCCCGAGGCCTTGGGCCTGCGGCGCGTGCCCAATGCGCGATTGTTTGCGGAAGTTAAAGCGAAAGAATTGCTGGCGAGTCCTGAAGCGCCGCTGACGGCCGGCGAGCTGCGCGAAGCCGTATCTGCCGCTGCTCGTGCTGATTTTATCGATCCGGAAGAACTTTGGGCAATCGCAGAAGATTTGCCTTACGAGGTGGATATCACTTGGTCGGCGGGCGAGGTTGGCTGTTACGACGTGATGTTCCGCCGGCGTGATGCGGTCAAGCGAAGCGTTCCCGATTTTCTCGCGGAAGAAATAAGCCTCGGGCCGTGGAGCGAATATGCCAACAACCCGCTGCAAGAAAAACTCAACCACCGGCTGGCGCCGGAGCTGCGGAGCCACCTGCAGAAACTCCTGCCGGAATACATGGTGCCGTCGGCGTTTGTCATGTTGGAAGCGTTGCCGCTGTCACCCAACGGCAAAATTGACCGCCGCGCCTTGCCGGCGCCCGATTTAACGCGGCCGGAATTGCAGGAATCTTATGTCGCGCCGCGAAATCCGGTAGAAGAAGTCGTGGCGCAAATTTGGGCTGAGATTTTTGGTTTCGAGCCAATCGGCGTCCACGACAATTTTTTGGAGCTTGGCGGCCATTCATTGTTGGCCGTGCAGATTGTGACGCGTTTGCAGGAGGTTTTTCCGGTGCATTTGCCGATGGCGTCCTTCTTTGACGCGCCGACCGTGGCCGAGCTTTCCGCGCGCCTCGTCAATTCCGGCGCTGAGAAAAATCTTGATATTGCTGAAATCGCTCGCACGCTGTTGCAAGTGGATGCGCTTTCCGATGAAGAAGTAGCGGCCATGTTAACGGCATAGAATGAAAAGGTTTTTAAGCACGGAGTCGCTGAGTTCGCGGAGCGTCACGGAAAATTTTTTAGAAAGAAGATCACCTATGAATGATTCGAGGTTGTCGCGTTTTGTGCGCCAGGGTGTCGATCACCTTGCCAAGGATGATCCGGAATTGTTTGGCCTGCTGGATCGCGAGTATGAGCGGCAAAACACTGTATTGACGATGGTCGCCGCTTCGAGCGTCGTCGATCCGTCGGTATTGATTTGCAACAGCATGCCGCCGATCAACGTCACCGCCGAAGGCTATCCCCAAGCGCGCTTTCACGCCGGTTGCGCCGTGATCGATGAGATCGAACAGCTTGCAATCGAGCGCGCCAAAGCCGCATTCGGCGCGAGTTACGCCAACGTGCAGGCGCACTCCGCCACCACCGCGAATCAGATCGTGATGTGCAGCATGTTGAAAGCCGGCGATACCCTGCTCGGTATGGAACTGAGCGCCGGCGGCCATCTGACGCACGGCTCCAAAGCTTCGATCTCTGGACAATATTTTAACGCCGTCGGCTACGGCTTGCATCCCTCCGGCAGCATTGATTATGAGCAGGTGCAACGCCTCGCGCACGCGCACAAGCCCAAACTGATTATCTGCGGCACCACTTCGTATCCGCGCCTCATCGATTTCAAACAGTTCCGCGAAATTGCCGATGAAGTGGGCGCGTATCTGCTCGCCGACATCACGCATATTTCCGGTCTCGTTGTTGCCGGCGAGCATCCCAGTCCGATTGACCACGCGCATTTCACCACCACCTGCACACACAAGCAGCTTTACGGCCCGCGCGCCGGCTTGATCATGATGGGCCGCGATTTTGACCGCCTTGCGCCCGACGGCAAATTGACGCTGGCGGAAAAATTGCAAAAAGCCGTGTTTCCGTTTTTTCAGGGTGCGCCGCATTTGCATACAATTGGCGCGATGGCGCGTGCCCTCGGCGTCGTGGTTCGCCCGGAATTTAAAAAGCTGGCGAAAAGAATCGTTGATGACGCTCGCGCCCTTGCCGGAAATTTTATGGAGCTTGGCTATCGCGTCATCACCGGCGGCACCGATAACCATCTGGTGGTGATCGATGTTTGGCAAAAGGGCCTCACCGGCATTGTCGCCGAGCGCGCGCTCGAAGATTGCGGCATCGTGGTGAATAAAAACCGAATTCCCGGCGATCAAAAATCACCGACGATCACCAGCGGCATTCGCCTCGGCACCAACAGCTTGGCGCGTCGCGAAATGGGCCCAGACGATATGCTCGCATGTGCACAACTTGTACATCGCGTGCTCGCGGCGATCAAACCTAAGAACGAACGTGAATATACCATTGATGAAATGACGGCGAATGGCGTGCGAGCCGACGTGAAGGAACTCTGCAAGCGTTTTCCAATTCCGAATTATCCGTATTAAGCCGTAACCCCATCGTTGCACATTGGAAATTGATCATGCAAACAGGCGAAAGAAAAATTGTGAAGTCACCGAACCCGGCGAAACGGGAGCGCAACCGCCTGCTCAACACCGCCGCCTGGTATGAAATTGATTCCCGGTTGGCGCCGCAAATCGATCCGCGCGACAGTTTATTGGTCGCCGGTTTTTGGCGAAGCGGCACAACCTGGTTGATGGAATCTCTCGCCGAATCGTTGACGGCGAAAACGGTTTTCGAGCCGCTGCAATACTTCATTCCTGAAATGCAGCCAATTTATGCGCACTTGCAAGTGCTCGAAAAGGGCGAACGGTTTTTACGCTTTTATATGCCTTATTGCACCGATACGCTCGAGGGTCCGTTGCGCGATTATTTTGATCTGGCGCTGCGCTCGGCCTTGCCGAGACATTGGATTCGCGGACGCCGGCAGGAATTGGCCGTGAGCCAGCGCACACGCGTCGTGCTCAAATGCATTTTCTCGCAACTTTGCTTGCGCGCTGTGCAAAATACTTTTAATCTGCCGGTCATTTACATTTATCGCGATCCGCGCGCCGTGATTGCCAGCATGAAAAAGACGAGAAATTTTCAGTTTTTCGCGGCGATCAATGTGTCCCGGCAGCTTCTCAAGCCGCCGGATGGCCGCGCAGAATTTTTTGGGCGTTGGCGGGACGAAATTAAGGACTATAGCGCGCAGGATGGAGTTGTGCAACTCGCCGCTTATTGGGCGTTGACCGAAAAATTCGTGCAACACAGTTTTGCGGACAAGCCGGCGCGCGCGGTTTTTATCAGTTACGAAGATTTGGGCCGCCGGCGCGAGCGTTTGCTGGAGGAAAGCTTGCAGCAATTGGGACTCAGCGCGCTGGTTGAAAACGGCGTGCAGGTGCTCGCGGACGACAGCACCACGACTTCACAACAACAGCGCGGCGCTACGGTTACGCAAAGAATTTCCGGCTGGCGGCAGGTGTTATCCGCTTCTGAAATTGCCACCATTGAGTCGATTGCCAAAAAATTCGGTTTTGAAGATCGGCTGGTTTCGTGAAAAGCCTGACGAGGTTTGAAATTTTCGAGTTGATTTGATGCGCAGCCCAACAATTTCCATCGTCACCGCAACGCACAACCGTCGCCGTCTGCTGGCGGAAACGCTCGCCAGCGTCATGGCGCAGACGTTTACCGGTTGGGAACTGCTCGTCATCGACGATGCTTCAACGGACGAGACGTGGTCGTATCTAAATCAACTGAACGAGCCGCGCCTCAAAAAATTCCGGCTGGAGCAGCACGGCGAGCGTTCCACCGCGCGCAATCTCGGGCTTGAGGCGGCAACCGGCGAATACGTGTTGTTTCTCGATGACGATGATCTTTTGGAAAAAACGGCGTTGCAAAACCATTTGGACGCGCTGCAAAAAAATCCTGGAGCGATTGGTACAGTCGGCGGCTTTGTCATGTTTGATGAAAATAACGCGCGGCAGGTGACGCGCTACGTCCGGCGCCACCGCCTGCACGACATCTGGCCGGATTTGTTGTTCGGGCATATTCCGGTTTTTGGCCAATGCCTGTTTCGCACAGCCATGATCAAATCCGCCGGCGGCTGGGATGGCGAGTTCATTCCGATCGAAGATCATCAGCTCTGGCTGCGCCTGTCGCGCCTGGGCCAAATCGTGTTGCTGTCCGGGACCGTGCTCAATTATCGGATTCACAGCGGCCAATGGCGCCCGCGCAAATTATGGAAGCTGATGAATAAAGTGCGCGAGCGTTCCATTAAAAAAATACCGGAGGAGAAGCGCGCCGTTGCTGAAAAAATTCTCGCCGCGCGCGAGCAATACCGCCAGGCGGAGAATCATTTTTATGGCGGTGAAACGGCGCGGGCTTTGCGCTGCTATTTCAAGGCTCTGCAAATTCGGCCCAATCTGCTCGGGTCGCCGGTAACCCGGCCGATGGTTTTATCGCCGCTGCTGAAATGCCTCGCCGGCGGGCAACCGGTTTTTTCGTGGTGGCAGCGCCTGGCAAAGAAAAAAATGATCGATACCTCCGGATATATGACCATCGATGGCTATGGCCAGGGCCATCCGGCAATCGATGGCAACATCAATTGAATTTTTTATGGCAACTCAAGACCAAACGCTATCCGACAAGGCTATTATCAAAAATCAAGTCGAGGTGCTTTCCCTCGCCGAAGGATTTTTTCAATCGAGCGTGTTGTTTGCGCTGCTGCGCTTGGAAATTTTTGAACGCATCGGCGACGGCGAAAAAAATGTGGAAACGTTGGCCGCCGAATTAGGCGCGCAATCCGAAATTTTAGCGCGGGTGTTGAACGCCGGCGTCATGTTGAAGCTGCTCGAAACGGCCGACGGCCGCATTTACCGCGTTGCCGGCGCCTGCCGCTCGGTGTTGCTGCCGTCCGCCGGGCAAAATTATCTCGGCAATTGGATTCGGCTGATGGATGAGTTTAGCGGCGCGCTTGCCAAGCTCGATCAGGCGGTGCTGACTTCTGGACCGACGCTCGATCCGGAAGTTTATCTCGGCGCCGATGCAGAGCGGACCCGGCGTTACATTCTGGCCATGCACAACTACGCGTCGCTGCGCGGCAAAGAACTGGCGCATTATCTCGACACCAGCGCCTGCAAATCGCTGCTCGATCTCGGCTGCGGCTCCGGCACGTTTGCGTTTCATTTGGGCATGAAGAATCCTAACTTGCGACTGCACTTATCGGATTTGCCCGCGGTGCTGGAAGTCACCCGAAGCGTTCAAGCAAAATATTACTTGCAGAACGAAGTCATTTATCTGCCACTCGATGCCGCACAGGATGAAATTCCCGGCGTGTATGATTTGATTCTGGTATCGAACATGATTCAATGTTTTGATCGGCCGACGCGGACCAAGCTTTTGCGGCGGTTGCATAACGCCCTTACTTCCGGCGGCTCGTTGGTGGTGCAGGCGCAGTATCTGCAAGAAAATCGCACCGGCGGGCGCTGGGCGGTTTACGTCGATCTCAATTTGCTGTGCACGACGCAGACCGGACGCAATCACACGATCGAAGAAACCAAGCGCTGGTTGGCGGAAACCGGTTTTGCCAATATCGAATATTGCCCGATGTCGGTTTACGGCACGACGAGTTTTGTGCGAGGATATAAAAATTCATAGTCGTTCGTAGTTGCGCCTTTAGGCGCTGATCGTCAAATTTAGCAAATGTGAACGCCGGAAGGCGTCACTATAAACAATAATGCAGGACATTATGGCCACGCAACAAGCACTGCATCAATTTTTGCATGACTCAGCGCGGATTCGGCCGGATCATCCGGCGGTTGACGAACCCGAAAGCGGAACGATTTCATATCGCGAACTGGATTCACTTTCCGATCAATTGCGTGACCGCTTGCATCATCTCGGCGTTCGACGCGGCGACCGCGTCGGCATTTATCTGCGCAAATCCATCGACGCGGTGGCCGCGATCTTTGGCATTCTCAAAACCGGCGCGGCCTATGTGCCGGTCGATCCCAATGCGCCGATCGCGCGCGGCGCGTATATTTTGAGCAATGGCTCGGTCAAAGCCGTGATCATGGAAAAACGCTTTGCGGAAAAATTTCGCGCCGATTGGCCGCAGGAAGCCGAGGTGCCGGCGCTTATTCTTTTAGAAGAAACCGGCGGCGGCATCTTCTTGCAAAAAGCGCTCGAACAGGCGCAGGAAAAAAATCCGGCCCCGGCGACGGCAACGGTGATGACGAATCCAGATGACCTGGCCTACATTCTCTATACTTCAGGCTCCACCGGTTTGCCCAAAGGCGTGATGCTCTCGCATCGCAATGCGACGAGTTTCGTACATTGGTGCTCGTTGGCATTCGCGCCCAATCAGAATGACCGCTTCTCTTCACATGCGCCGTTTCATTTCGATTTGTCGATTTTGGATATTTATCTCGCGATCAAACATGGCGGCACGCTGGTTCTGATTAGTGAAGAAACCGGCAAAGCCCCCGGCCTGCTGGCGCCGCTGATTGCCGAGAAAAAAATTTCGGTGTGGTATTCGACGCCGTCGATTTT
>CAYZFF010000238.1:0-7171 GCA_964477305.1 uncultured Cytophagia bacterium | reverse complement strand
AGCCAAATATATTGCTCTCCCCCGCGCACCAATGCCGCCAACAAATAAAATTTTCCAACGAAGCCAACCGTTACAGGCAAGCCGGTTAATGAAAACAGAAAAATCGTCATGGCCGCTGCCACTGCCGGGGCGCGAAAACCGAGGCCGCGATAATCTTCGAGGCGCTCGCTTTTGATAATATCCTGACAAATGATCACGACCAGGAAAGCGCCGAGGTTCATCAAATAATATGCGGCGAGGTAAAACAAAGTGGCGTACATACCTTCGCGCGTCAATAGCACCGTGCCCATGAGCGCATAACCGGCATGCGCGATGCTCGAATAAGCCAACAATCGTTTCAGGTTATTTTGTTTGATTGCAATGAGATTGCCCAGCGTCATCGTTGCGGCTGAGATGACGGCAAGCAGTTGCGGCCAGTTGACATTCGCCACGGTGTACCAAATGGCGCCGTCTTCGGTGGTGGCCAGCGCGGTGTTAAAAAAACGCATGAGCAATGCGAAGCCTGCGGCTTTCGGGCCGACGCTAAAAAACGCGGTGACCGGCGTCGGCGCGCCTTCATAAACATCGGGCGCCCAAAAATGAAACGGCACCGAGGCGATTTTATAGCCAAACCCGGCCATAATCAACAGCACCGAAACAAAAAGCGTCAACGCATTTGGCGAGGAACCCGAGAGAATTTTGGCAATTTCAAAGATGTTCAACGAGCCGGTAAGACCGTACAACAACGACATGCCATATAACATTAACCCGGAGGAAAAGACGCCGTAGATCGTATATTTCAATCCGGCTTCGCTGGAACGCTTGACGGTTTTCAAATAACTCGCGAGCGCGAACGAAGTGATACTCACCGTTTCAATGGCGATAAAAATCGTCAGCAAATTCGTGGCGGAGGCCATCCAAAACATGCCGAGGGTGGTGGCCGTGAGGAGAATGAAATATTCGCCAACGTTGCGGCCGGCCAGTTCGAGCGATGACATCGACAGAAACACCACCATCACCATGCCGCCGAGAAAAAGAATTTTGAAAAACCACGAGAACGGGTCGACCGCCATCATGTTGTTGAACAAACCCATCGGCGGCAACGAGGCTTGCGCCAACACGGCGATGAGCGCGATCACACTGCCGCCCAGCGCAATCATTCCGAGCCACGGCGTTTTTTCGCGCCTGATCATCATATCGACAAGCATCAACAACACCATCAGGCCGATGAGAATTAACTCGGGCACAAAGTAACTGAGACTGCTAATATTAGCCTTCAAACTTGACGCCACAGCAGTGGAATCCATGTCAACTCCGTTGTTAAAAAAGATAAAAAGAAAAAATGACAAAAAGATTGACGATGCCGATCTCAGTAGACTGATCCGAATGGCGTATTAATCTTCCTTTTATCTTTTTTCGCATTTTCGCTTTTTGCTTTTATTGCATTCCCCACATTGTTGGGGCTTCTTTCATCACGACGATCAGATTATTCAACGTCACCTCCAGCAAGTTCAACAATGGCGCCGGATAAATGCCGAGAAAAATAGTGATGATGGCCAACGGCACGAGCGTGAACAATTCACGCCGGTTGATTTCGGGCAGATCGGCGTATTTCGCATTCAATTGGCCGAGAAAAACGCGTTGCAGCGTCCACAGCATGTAGCCGGCAACCAACACGATGCCGAGCGTGCCGACGATGGTGTAAATTCTCAGGTCAAATTCTGTCGAGCTGAAGGCGCCGAGAAAACTGAAGGCTTCACTGATGAAACTCGAAAGGCCGGGCAAGCCGAGATTAGCAAAAAACGCCACGGTAACGATGCCGGTATAAATCGGCATGCGTTGCGCTAAACCGCCAAAACCGTCGACATCGCGGTGATGGGCGCGATCATAGATCACGCCGACGAGCAAGAAGAGCATCGCGGAGACGGTGCCGTGATTGAACATTTGCATCACCGCGCCGTTCATGCCAAGCGGGGTTAATCCGACCATGCCGAGCATTACGACGCCCATGTGGCCGATGGAAGAATACGCGACCATCTTCTTCAAATCTTTTTGCGCCATGGCGCAGAGCGCGCCATAGACAATGTTGATCACCGCAATAATGGTAAAACCATAGGCGAAGGGTTTGTAGCGCATCGCGTCGGGCAATACCGGATAGCTGATGCGCAGCAAGCCGTAAATTCCCATCTTCAACAACACGCCGGCCAGAATAACGCTGATCGGCGTCGGCGCTTCAACGTGAGCGTCGGGCAACCAGGTGTGAAATGGAAAGGCCGGAATCTTAATCGCAAAACCGATGTACAATGCAGCGAAAACGAGCAAGCGCACGTTGAATTGGCTCAACAGGCCTTGATGGAGCGTTTGATCCATCATGTGCAGCATGTTAAACGTATGGCCGCCGGTAACGGGGTCTTTTACATTAAAATAAAAAACCAGCATCGCGACGAGCATGAGCACGGAGCCGAACAAAGTATAAAGGAAAAATTTGATCGCCGCGTATTCGCGTCGCGGGCCGCCCCACACGCCGATGAGAAAATACATCGGCAACAGCATCACTTCCCAGAACACATAAAAGAGAAAAAAGTCGAGCGCACAAAAGACGCCCATCATGCCGGCGTCGAGCAACAGGAAAAGCGCGAAATAGGCTTTGACCGCTTTCTCAATGCCAAAGGAGGCGAAGATGCATATAAATGAAAGCAATGCGGTTAGCAGCACCATCGAAACGGAGAGGCCGTCGATGCCGACAAAGTATTCGATATTATATGAAGGAATCCACTTTGCCTGCTCGACCATTTGCATCGTCGCGGTGTTGCGGTCGAATTTCATGAAAATAAAGACCGCCAGCAACAATTGCAAGCCGGTGGCAATAACCGAAATTCCGCGAATCATGGTTGCCTGCTTCGCATGACGCGGCACGAGCATGACCACCACCGCGCCGATGATCGGCAAGAAAATAATCCAACTGAGAACGTTTGAGAGCATTTCTCCCTCTTCAGATCATGTAACGTTAAACGTGTAACGTGCTTGAATATAAAAAGTCTAAACCCTCACGCAAAAGCCAACTGCAAAATATAAAGCAACACCACGGCCCCGAGCGCCATCAGAATGTAACTTTGCACACGGCCGGTTTGCACCTCGCGCAACGTCGCCCCGAACCAGCCGACGACGTTGGCGGTCAGATTCACCAAACCGTCAACGATTTTATTGTCATTCCAGCCGCTCAAGCGCGAACCGATCACGGTGATTTTGGCCGCGCCGTTTACCATGCCATCGACAACTTTGGCATCAAACCAAGCCATGATACGGCTAAACACATGCGTGCCGGCAATAAATGTTTTGCCGTACAACTCATCGAAATACCATTTATTAAGGAGGAAATTATAAACCGGTTTGAAGCGCTCGGCCATTGCGTCGGCGGAAAATTTCTTCCAAAAATAAAACGCCGTGGACAACAGAATACCGGCGCCGGCGACTAAAATGGAGAGCCACATCGCCATGGTATGCGCGGTATGGGCAACTTCGTGACTCACTTCATGCGCGGCCTCCGGCGCGACAACGCCGGCGACAGCATAGGCCGCAATATTCGGTTTCGTGACGAGATCTTCAAACCAATGGCCGTAACCGCTGAAGACTGACAACACTCCAAGCACAATTAACGGCACGGCCATCACGGTGGGGGATTCATGAATGTGATGATGCGCTTTTTGATTGGCCGGTTCGCCGAAGAAAGTCATATAAACCAAACGGAACATGTAAAACGCGGTAATTCCCGCGCAGGCCAACAGCGTAATAAAAATCACCATGTGCGCTGGATTATGCGAAGTCATTGCCGTTTCCAATGCCGCGGCGAGAATGGCATCTTTGCTAAAGAAACCGGAGAAAAACGGCACGCCAGCAATGGCGCAAGTGGCCAGTAACATTGTTCCAAAAGTGATTGGCATCTTGGTGCGCAGACCGCCCATGTTGCGCATATCTTGCGGATCGGAATGATGATCATGCAACTCGTGATACGCATGGTGCATCGCGTGAATCACTGAGCCGGAACCGAGAAAAAGCAAGGCTTTAAAAAAAGCATGGGTCATGAGATGGAAAAGTCCGGCGGTATAGCCGCCCACGCCCAACGCGGCAATCATATAGCCAAGCTGGCTGATGGTCGAGTAGGCCATCACTTTTTTAATATCATTCTGCGTGAGCGCAATCGTGGCAGCGATAAACGCGGTGATCGTGCCGATAACGCCGATAAAAAGCAGCGCATCGGCGGAATAAAACACAAACGTGCGGCCGACGAGATACACGCCGGCGGCAACCATCGTCGCGGCGTGAATGAGCGCGGAAACGGGCGTCGGGCCTTCCATGGCGTCCGGCAACCACACATGCAGCGGAAATTGCGCGGACTTGCCAATGGCGCCGAAGAAAATCAAAATACCGGTGAGCGTGAGCAAGCCGCCGCTCAATTTGCCTGCCGCGACACCCGCAAATACTTCATCAAATTTAAACGTGCCGAGCGTGGCAATGATGATCATGATGCCAACGAACATGCCGATGTCGCCAACGCGCGTGGTGATGAAAGCTTTGATGGCCGCGTCGCTGGCGGATTTTTTCTCGTACCAGTGGCCGATGAGCAGATATGAACTCAAGCCGACAAGTTCCCAAAAAATATAAATCCCGAAAAAATTGTCAACCAGCACTAAGCCCAGCATCGAAAACGTGAACAACGCGAGATACGCATAATAGCGGCTGTAGCGCACGTCGCCGTGCATGTACGCAATCGAAAAGAGATGCACGAGCGAACTCACCAACGTCACCACCACCAACATAACGGTAGTGATATTGTCGATGAGAATGCCGAAGCTGATGTTGAGCGGCCCGACTTTTATCCATTCGAACGTGCGTGTGATTTTGAAATTGGGGTCATACTGCTTCAGCGCGCTGCCGAAAATGAGAATAGACAAAATCAACCCGATGAACATCGCCGTCGTGGGCAGCCAATCACCCTGCCGCGGGAGGCGCTTGCCAATAAAAATCTGAATCACAAACGCGGCGAGCGGCAACAGCGCGATGATGATGGCTTGTGTGAGAATGGTGTTTTCCAAATTTTCTCCTCCGCCCCGAAATCAATTTCGGGGCGATTAGCTCAAGTCCGCTGAAGCGGACTAAAATATTACAATCTACTCAGGGCGCTTTAGCGTCCTTCAGCTTCTTAGCCCCGAAATTGATTTCGGGGCGACTAACTAACTAACCCAACAACGAATCCGCTTCATCCAAATTAACCGAGCGCATGCGTTGATAGATATTCAAGACAATCGCCAGCGCGACGGCGGCGCCGGCGGCAGCAACGACGATGACGAAAATGCCGAACATCTGGCCATCAATATCTTTATCGAGATAACGCGCGAAAGCGATAAAATTGATATTGGCGGCGTTGATGATCAACTCCGCGCCCATCAACACGGTGACCGCATTGCGTTTGGTGATCACTGCCAAGAGTCCGAGACAAAACAGAATCGCGCCGAGTACGAGAAAATGCGTGAGGCCGACTTGCATTAGCGTGCGTCTCTCCTTCCGATGAAAGCCGCTCCGACGAGCGCGGCAAGTAATAAAACCGAAACGATTTCAAAAGGAATCAGGTAAGTCGTCATGAACGCTTTGCCGATGGTTGCTGTCGTTGGCTCCGGCGCACTTATTTCGTTTTGCGGCCACGGCGTTTGCCAGATCATCCGCAGCAAAATCGCGGCGATGCCGGCGCAGACGAGCGTGGCGGGCAATACTTGCAATGTGCCGGTACGCATTTCCGTGCCGCTAAAACGCTGCGACAACATGACGCCGAAAAGCAACAGCACCAAAATACCACCGACATAAATCAGCAATTGTGAGGCGGCAATAAAATCGGCGCCGAGCATAACGTAAATGCCGGCGACGCCAAAGAAGGCAAACAGCAAGCCGACGGCGTTATAAATGATATTTTTCGAGAACACCATGAGCGCCGCGGAGGACAACGTTAGCGCAGCGATCACATAAAACATGACATCGAAACCGGACATAAATTTTCCCTAGCAAAAAACGCAGAACACTGAAGGCATGGCGCATGGCGAAAACGCTATGCCCTCGGCGCTTTGCTAAATGAGCATCCACAAACCGACACCGAGCAGACAAGCAAAACTAAACGGCGTCAACACTTTCCATGAGAGATGCATAAGCTGATCAACGCGCAGACGCGGCAACGTCCAGCGCAGCCACATGTGCGTGAAGATTAAAAACGCGGCTTTGCCGGTAAACCAAAAAACGCCCCACGCACCGCCATTCATAAAACTGCCGAATGGGCTTGACCAGCCGCCGAGAAAAAGCGCCGCGCCGACAAAGGCGACGACCAACATTTCGGCATATTCCGCCAGCATGAAGATCGACCATTTGAAACCGCTGTATTCGGTGTGAAAACCACCGACCAATTCAGATTCGGCTTCGGGAAGATCGAACGGCGTGCGGTTACATTCAGCGAGGGTCGCAATATAAAAAATGCCGAATGCAATAAAATTAAACGGGAAATATTGCCAAATAAACCAGTGATGAATGCCGCCATCTTGCGCAAGGCTGATGGCGTTGAAATTCAAGGAGCCGACTTGCATGACAATGACCAGCATTGCGAGGCCGGCAGGAATTTCATAACTCACGATTTGCGCGGCGGCACGCATGCCACCGAGCAGCGCCCACTTGTTATTGGACGCCCAACCAGCGAGGAGAATCGCGATAACGGAGAGTGAAGTGATCGACGCCACGTAAAAAACGCCGATGTCAAAATTCGCGAAAACAAATTCACGCGTGTAAGGCAGCGCGGCGAAAGCAGCGCACGGCGCGGCAAAAACCAAAAACGGCGCGAACCAATGCAGTTTTTTATCCGCCGCCGCGGGAACGATATCTTCTTTCAAGAGAAGCTTGATCGCGTCGGCGAGCGTTTGCAAAACACCCTGCGGGCCGACTTCCATGGGGCCGAGGCGATCTTGCATCCACGCGGAAATCTTGCGCTCCGCATAAACTGCGACCAGCGCATTTAACGCCATAATGATCGTAAACAAAACCGCGCCGAGCGCCATGAAAATGAGCGTCAAAATCGCCGGCGGCAAACCGGCGAGAAATGTTTGTCCATTTTGCAGCGTCGCAATCAACTCTTGCATCCGAATTCTCCTCTATTCACACA
>CAYZFF010000237.1:3017-7187 GCA_964477305.1 uncultured Cytophagia bacterium | reverse complement strand
CTCCTCATAAGTTTAATATTACAAAGCTTACAAAAACGGATTTCAGCTTTGCGCAACGGCTCTTGTCAAAAAAAGTTAACCTGAAATTTACAAACAGATAACGCCCCCATGACAACGGAACGATCTTTGTTTCGTATATTATTGGCGTAAGTAACACGGGAATGCGAAAAACGGAGCATGGAAGCAAACAGGACGGATGACTCAAGAACCGAAAAAGGAAATCGCCATGACTGAAATTAAGAAATCTCTCGCCAGCGACAACGCCACCCAGATGGCGACAGTTGCGGCAACTTTAAATTTTACGCCGCGCACGAAACAAGTGAATCTCAGATTGGAAGGCACGATTCTGAGCGAACACACCAAAGCGTTGCGGGATTTTTTGCAGAACCTCAGCTATTTTCAAGGTACACAGTGGACGGTGGAGTTGGGAAATTTGGATGTGATTAGCATGCGGGCCTTGAAAGTGCTGGTGACTTTTGCAAAAGTTATCCGCAAGCGCGGCTATGATGTGGTCGTGACCAACATTCAGGCCTCGGTGCTTGCAGCGTTTTTGGATTCCGGCATTCACGAACACTTCAACTGGGAGGTGATTGAGCGGCAGACACAACGTCCGAAAGCCGTCGCAATTCGCCGCTTGCCGGCGCTGGCGTACGAAAGTGAATTGTACGCCGAAGAAATGTTATAAAAACCGGCTCAACAAATCGCCGATGACATAGCCGACGGCGGCAACGCCGAGGCCGACGATGAACATGTCGAAGCCGCTGCGGAAAATGCCGCGGCCGGTAAAAAAGCTGCGCGCCGCGCCGACGCCGAAATGCGCCAGCATGCTGGTCGCGAATGAAATCCAGATGGCAATAGCAAAATCGAATATAAAAAACGGCATGACCGGAATGAGCGCGCCAAACGCGGTGGCGAGCCCGGTCACCAGGCCGTCTTTCAGCGGCGTCAGCGTCGCCGGTGCAATCGCCAGTTCTTCGCGAATTTTTTCCTGCAGCATTTGCTCCGGCATGGTCAGCATGTTGCGGGCCATCTCCTCGGCGCGCGTTGCATTCATGCCTTTGGCCTCGTAAATGAGCGCCAGTTCTTCCATCTCCACCTCCGGCATCAAACGAATCTCCTCGCGCTCCAAAGCAATTTCGTGTTCATAAACTTCGGCCTCGCTTTTCGCGGCGAGATAGCCGCTCGAGCCCATCGACAGGGCATCGGCAATCATCCCCGCCGCGCCGGCCACCAGCAACGCATGCTCATTCACCGACGCCCCGAGCACGCCCGCCACCAAGCCGAAATTAGCGGTGAGGCCGTCGTTGAAACCATACACGACACTGCGCACCATGCCGCCGGAGCTGACGGCATGCCACGGCTCGCCGCTTTTGTTCAACATTTGGGAAAGCGTGCCCGCATGATGCGCCGACTCACGCGCGATTTCACTGGCCATTTCACGCGCATTTTGTTGCGGCATTTCCGCCGCGAGCTTGAGATAGTTTTTTACCTCGCGACCCTCTTCAGCCAGCAAGCTCGGCGCGATAAAACTCGGACCGAATTGTTTGGCCAACCAGCTCATGACTTTGGCCCGCGTTGACGGCGCTTGTTCGGAATCGATCTTTTCGCCCGCTTCTTGCAAAAGGTTGCGCCATTGCCGCACATGCTTGTCTTCCACAATCGCCAGCCGCAAATAAATATCCCGCCGCGCTTCATCCTTTTCCACCTGCGCTAAATTGCGATATAAATAAGCCGCATCGATTTCATCTTGCAAATGGTGTTTCCAAAGCGAAACATCGTTGACTTGGGGTGTATTCATAATCCGGTTTTTGTTAATGCGAGTTAACTTTTCGCCCGCTGAATTTGAACTTCTTGTCGGCGTCGTTCATGAATTTAAAAAAACATTTCAGTGAGAGTTCTTTTTTGTGCGCCAGCGTTTGGAGTCGTTTTGACAAGATACAAAATTTCTTCGCCCTCGCCAAGATGAAAATTACCTTCTTGAAATTTATTAGAATAAATATTATATTCTGAAACATTGAATTTTACCCACAAACCCGCGAGGAGGAAAAATGCTGCGACGTGATTTTATGAAATCGGCTGGAAGTTTGGCGGTGTTACCGTGGCTGCCGACAGTTGGCAGCTTTGATCATAACCATAAACCCGCCCAATTCTCCGAAATGGCCGCGCGTTTGAAGCGTGCGCCGCAAATCACCAAAGATGATTTTAAAACGCGGCTTGCCAAGTTACAAGAAGCACTCGCCAGCCGTAAACTGGCCGGCCTCTTTTTGGAGCCGAGTGAAAATTTGTATTATTTCCTCGGTATGCGCTTTGGCCGCAGCGAGCGCCTCGTCTCCGTTTTTGTTCCAGCCCAAGGTGAGCCGTTTGTTTTCGGGCCGGCGTTTGAAGAGCCGTTGCTGCGACAGGCGAGTGGGTTAGAAAAAGTTTTTATTTGGCAGGAGCAGGAAAGCCCGTATGCTATCTTTAAACAAGTTCTCGGTGATTACGGTTTGAAAACGGGTACAATAGCAATTGAGCCGACGACGCGCTATTTCGTTTCTGAAGGTTTGCGACGCGCGCTGACCACCATGCAATTGGTCAACGGCGATGCGGTTTGTGAAGCGCAACGCATGATCAAATCAGAAAAAGAAGTCGCGTTGATGCGTTTATCAAACGATGCCACCGAAGCCTGCATTCGCCAGACATGGACGCAAATCAAAGCGGGGATGACGGAACAGGAGGTCGCGAAACTTTTGCAACAAAATTACGCCGCGCTGGGTTTAGCCGGCGGGGGACTGATTCAATTTGCCCAATCTTCGGCCATTCCTCACGGCGGCGCGAGTCCGCGGAATTTACAGCAAAATGAAATTGTGCTGATGGATTGCGGCACCCGTCTGCAAGGTTATACCAGCGATGTGACGCGCACAACGGTGTTCGGCAAACCGACGCCGCGCCATGAAGAAATTTGGCGAGTCGTGCACCAAGCGCAGAGCGCCGGCATTGCCGCGGCGAAGCCGGGCGTGACGTGTGAATCAGTTGACGCGGCCGCGCGCAAAGTGATTGACGACGCCGGTTACGGAAAATATTTTATTCATCGCCTCGGCCACGGCATCGGCCTCGAAGGCCACGAAGCGCCCTATTTCGCCGGTAACAATAAAACCATTCTTCAGCCGGGGATGACATTCACGGTCGAGCCGGGCATTTATATTCAAGGCGAATTTGGCGTGCGCTTGGAAGATGATATCGTGATTACCGAAAATGGGTGTGAGTTGTTGACGGTGCGGATGGAGGGCATCGAGCCGATTGTGGCGTAGTTCAGCAGTGATAAATCAAGCAAAATATTTTGGAGTCAAACATGAGCCGTTCGCGTCAAAATAAGCCGGTGATCACCACAACGGATTTTCCCACGCTCAAATTACTCAAGCGCGGCAAAGTGCGCGATGTTTACGAAGTGGGAACGCACTTGTTAATTGTGGCGACGGATCGTCTCTCTGCTTTCGACGTGGTGTTCGCGCAGGGCATTCCTTTTAAAGGGCAGGTGCTCACGCAGATCTCGCGCTTCTGGTTTGAAAAAATGCGCGCGGTGATAGCGAATCATCTCATCTCAACCAATGTTGAAGAATTTCCCAAAGAATGCGCACCGTATCACGGCGTGTTGGCCGGGCGCAGCATGCTGGTGAAAAAGAGCGAGCCGTTGTTGGTTGAGTGTATTGCCCGTGGTTATCTTTCCGGCTCCGGTTGGAATGAATATAAAGAAAGCGGAACAGTCTGTGGCATACAACTGCCAATCGGATTGATGGAATCGCAAAAATTGCCCGCGCCGATTTTCACACCGTCGACGAAAGCGGCGGTCGGCATTCATGATGAGAATATTACTTTCGAGCGCGCCGCGGTTTTGGCCGGCGTCGGGGTGGCGAAAAAAATGCGCGAGAAGTGCTTGCAGATTTATCAACGTGCCGCGGCGATTGCCGAGCAAAAAGGCATTATTATCGCCGACACGAAAATGGAATTTGGCCTGCGCGGCGGCGAGATGCTGTTGATCGACGAGTTGCTCACACCTGACTCCTCACGCTTCTGGCCGAAAGATAAATATGCCGCCGGCCGGCCGCAGGAAAGTTATGACAAACAATATGTGCGCGATTATTTGCTTTCCATAAATTGGAACAAACAACCGCCGGCGCCGGATTTGCCAAC
>CAYZFF010000237.1:0-2917 GCA_964477305.1 uncultured Cytophagia bacterium | reverse complement strand
TTTTCAAAACCCGCGCTCAACGCGACCGGTGGATTGCCTACGCGTTCTTACTTCCGAACATCGCGGGGTTCACGCTTTTTATGGTGGGGCCGTTGTTCGCTTCGCTGGTGATGAGTTTGTTCCGCTGGGATATTTTTACCGCGCCAACTTTTATCGACTGGGACAACTTTTTTGAGATTTTTTCTACGCGTTCCGGGTTTGGGCAGTATTTGAGCAACACGTTGTTTTTTGCGGTGAGCGTGCCGCTCGGATTGATACTGGCGCTCGGTTTTGCGCTGTTGCTCAATCAACCGCTGCGCGGGATCGGTTTTTTTAAAACGATTTATTTTCTTCCCGTCGTCACTTCGGCGATTGCTGTCGCCATCATCTGGCAATGGTTGTTGAACAAAGATTTTGGCGTCATCAATCTTTTGTTGGCCAAACTCAACTTCGCGCCGGTGGATTGGCTGGGCACGCCGCTGCTGGCGAAAATATCCATCGTGTTAATGACGGTTTGGAAGAGTTTGGGGTACAACATTCTCATTTACCTCGCCGCGCTGCAAGGCATTCCCGGAGAATTGTATGAAGCCGCACAACTTGACGGCGCGCGGCGTTGGCGGCAATTCACTCGCATTACCTTGCCATTGTTGGGGCCGGCGCATTTGTTTCTTTTTATTACGGGATTCATTTCCACGTTCCAACTCTTCGGCCCAATTTATGTGATGACGCAGGGCGGCCCGTTGCAAGGCACGTGGTCGCTGGTTTACGAAATTTGGTGGAAAGCCTTTCGGGAGTTTCGCATGGGCTACGCTGCCGCGCTGTCGTGGATTTTGTTCGCTATTATTTTCGTGGTGACCCTCGTCCAATGGCGATATGCGGAAAGAAAAGTTCATTATTCTTGACTTGAAACGGATTGCCTGTTGCTGCGCGTTTAATCTTGAATTTAACTTGCAGAAAATTACCAACTGATAACTGCATACTGCTTACTTCATGACTTTTACAGCAAACTGGCGTAAATTCATCGTCTACTCCATTCTCGCCATCGGCGGCGTGATGATGCTTGCGCCGTTGTATTGGAGTCTCGTCACCTCGCTCAAATCGCCGGCGGATGCCTTCGATGGCCGCTGGTGGCCGGCGCTCGAAAAAATTTACTGGCAAAATTATCTCGACGTGCTGAAGCTTTTGCCGTTCGGCCGTTTTTTTCTCAACAGTTTATTTATCGCCCTCAGCATCACCATTTTTCAAGTTTTCACCAGCTCGCTCGCGGCGTATGCCTTTGCGCGCTTGCGTTTTCCGGGGCGCGAAAAAATTTTTCTGATTTACCTCGCCACCCTGATGGTGCCGGGGCAAGTTACGATTATTCCGCTGTATTTCATCATTAAACACTTCGGCTGGATCGACCAATACGCCGGCGTGATTTTTCCCGCGGCATTTACGGCGCTCGGCACGTTTCTGCTGCGGCAGTTTTTTATGACGCTTCCACGCGAATTGGAGGACGCGGCCGCCCTCGACGGCGCCGGGCGTTTTTCCATCTACTGGAAAATCATTTTGCCGCTCTCGTTGCCGGCACTCGCGACGTTGGGCATTTTTGTTTTTATCAATGCGTGGAACGATTTCTTTTGGCCGTTTATCGTGCTCTCCGATCCGCAAAAATTGCCGCTGCCCGTCGGGTTGACGAAACTCGCCACCGCGCATGCTTCGGATTGGACGCGCTTGATGGCCGGCGCGATGATCGCTTTGTTGCCGGCGTTGCTGGTTTATGTTCTTTTTCAAAAATTCATTAATAAAGGCATTGTGTTAACCGGGTTCAAGTAACTCGGTTGCCAGTTTGATCAGTGACCAGTAATCAGTTGACACGGCCGCGCCCAAGAGGTGGCGACGATTGCCGGGATACAATTAACGTGTACAAAAGTATGTCGATGCGTAAAATTCAGATTGCTCTTCTCGCCGGTAGCGCCATTTATTGCGCCCTCTTGTTGGCGGTGCGCCAAAACCACAACGACGACGCGCTAATTTTTTCCGCTTGGGGAACGGTTGAGGAGACGGAAAATCTTGTGCAACTGGTGGCGGCTTATAATGCCACCAACCCGGCGCCCAAAATTAAATTCGTTCATATCGACCATCGCGAATACGACCGCAAAATTCTCATTCAAACGGCTGCCGGCAATCCGCCGGAGGTTTTCTTGTTGAGCAGCACCGACTTGAGCACACTCGCTTATCGCGGCGTTTTGGAAAATCTGAATACTTGGATTGATGCCGATACCAGTTTTCATCCGAATGATTTTTTTCCCGCCTTGCTAAAAACGGCAACGGTTCGCGGACAGATTTACGGCATTCCTATTGGTTACACCCCAATGGTGATTTATTACAATCGCCGGCTGTTTCGCGAGGCGGGAGTCGCTTATCCCGATTCGGCGTGGACGTGGGAGGACTTTTTGCAAATTTCAATTAAACTGACGCAACGCGACACCGATGGCCGCACGAAGCAATTCGGTTGCATGATCAGCATGGCGGGCTACACGTTTGTGTATGCCTTTGGCGGAAATTTTTTTGATGCTGAAATGCAATGGTGCCAAATCAACCAGCCGAAAACGCTGGCGGCGCTGCAATTTTATGGCGACCTCGCGATGAAATATCATGTGACCACCTCGCCGACCGAAAGATTTTATACCTCCGATCAGGGCTTTCGCCAGGAAGCGGTGGCGATGATTGCGGCGGGCCGTTGGCAAGTTCCGAACTTCGCGCGCACCAAACTCGATTGGGGCGTTGCGCCCATGCCGCGCGGCGAAAACTCGGCGGCCGGAGTGATTGTTTATAATGTGGTGATGTCGAAGTTTAGCCAGCGGCAACAACAGGCGTGGAAGTTTATAAAATTTATGGCGAGCGCCAGCGCACAACAACAATCCATCAAAAGCGGCAATCTCATTCCCTCGCGCTT
>CAYZFF010000236.1:0-7192 GCA_964477305.1 uncultured Cytophagia bacterium | reverse complement strand
GACGAGGTTCGCAGTTACAGTAACTATCTGCCGGAGTACGAAACCCGTCTAAGCCGGTTTTGTACTCCGCACACTAATGTTTTTTGCAACCTTAATTTTAACCCGAAAGGACATAACCATGTTTACGATGCGAATTAGTGTTCCCCGCAACTATCAACCACGCGGCAGACGGTATGGAAATTTCAATAATGCTCATGCTGGCGCTACCCAGCCCGGCAGTGCCGACTCTGGCGCGAACTCGCAGCCACGCGAAGGACAAAACAACGAAATTCGAGAGACGGTCATGAAGCCGCAAATTGCCTGAGGGCGGGCTCGGAGTTGTCAAATGGCGCCACGGCGCAAAAAATATTTTTTATGCGTTCAGTAACTGTGAAGCAAAATCAATCGCAGCGGTTATTGAATTAACCAAACGAAGTTTTACGAATTTTTAACCCCAAAGGAGATAACCATGTTTACGATGCGAATTAGCGTGCCCCGCAACTATCAACCGCGCGGCAGACGGTATGGAAATTTCAATTCCCCCAACCGTTCCGCCCAGCCAATGAATTCCAACGCCGGCGCCAACACGCAGCCGGTGGAAGGGCAAAACGGCGAAATTCGGGAAACGGTAACGAAGCCGCAAGTGGCTTAAGGATACGGCGTGAGTTCAGTAATTGCGCTTTGGCATTACAGCGCGGATCACAAAATCACTAAGCCGCCCGCCGGGCAATGCCCTGCGAAGGCGGCGTCAATCAGCGAGTTAAACCGACAGAAGTTCTTAACCAAGGAGATTATCATGTTTACGTCCAATCTGCATTATCGCATGCGCCAGTCCAGACCCAGTGTCGTATTGCCGCAAACCGGCATTGCCGCCAGCTTGCCATTCAATAAAAATAAATTGATCACGGGTGGGGTGGCGCTCAACCAATTCGACTCGGAGCGGCGCTCTGGTAAAATTGAAATGGAAGAATCCTATCTTTACTCCATTTCGATGTGTGGCTGTTAAGCATGCCATCCTTGCTACAACTGAATCTCAAAACTTTAAACTGAAAGGATCTTTTTATGAAATCGTCGATTACAAGACTCGTCGTGTTGGTGCAGGCAATATTGGTTTTGCTATATACACCGACGCGGGCACAAAATATTTGGCTGAACTCGGCGGAGATTGCAGCATTGCCGATGACGGGCCCGGCCTGGGAGAATTTGAAAGCCGCCGCCGATCAGGCGCTTGGCGTGCCGGATTTATCGAATCATGATGACTCAATTAATGTGCAAATAATGGCGAAAGCCCTGGTGTTTGCCCGCACCAAAGATGAACGCTATCGCCATGAAGTGATCGCTGCGTGCATGGCGGCAATGGGTACGGAAAAAAATGGCGATGCGCTGGCGCTTGCCCGGGAGCTCGCGGCCTACGTCATTGCCGCTGATCTGGTGGGGTTGCCGCCTGCGGAAGATAAAATTTTTCGCGAATGGCTGCGCCAAAAACTTTCGGAGCCGCTTCGGGGTTTAAGCTTGCGCACGGCGCATGAAAAACGCGCGAACAACTGGGGGACGCACGCCGGCGCGAGCCGTATTGCGATAGCAGTCTATCTGGGCGACCAGGAAGAGATTGCGCGTTGCGCGCAAGTTTTTAGAGGGTGGCTCGGCGATCATAAGGCTTATGCCGGATTTAAATTCGGTGAGCTGTCGTGGCAAGCCGATCCGAACCAACCCGTGGGCATCAACGCGAAAGGCGCGATGAAAAACGGCCGCCTGGTCGATGGTGTATTGCCGGATGATCAGCGGCGCGGCGGTGCGTTCAAATGGCCGCCGCAGAAAGTGAATTATGTTTACGGCGCCCTGCAAGGCGCTGTGGTGCAAGCGGTCATTTTATCCCGCCTCGGTTATGAAACCTGGAATTGGCAAGACCAAGCTTTGCTCCGCGCGTTTCAGTGGTTGCAGCAACAGGCGAATTTTGCGGCCACCGGCGACGATATCTGGTTACTGCATCTTATCAATCGCTACTACCATACGGAGTTTCCGGCCGCCATTCCCACGGTACCCGGAAAAAATGCCGGCTGGACGGACTGGACCCATGCCACTGGCGGCAACGGAGATAATGGCGTGGCTGGGATAAACCTGACTGAATCCGGCGGCAGCACCAATGTGACCGAGCTTGGTACAAAGGATGCCTTCGATATCGTGCTCAACAGCGTACCCTCAAGGGAGGTCGAGCTTGCCATCAATCCCGACGACCAACTTGATCTCGGCGCCGGCGCCGGCAAGCGGATCACGCTTACCTTCACTCCCGGCACCGCGTTGATCCCGCAAACGGTAACGGTTGCGGCTGCGAATGATGTGATTACGGAAGGTGACCACAACGGCACGCTCGTATTTTCGGCGACGAGTTACGATGCGAAATATAACGGCCTCAGTATCGCCAGTGTCGTCGGCATTACCGATGCTGTGATGACGATGCCGCAGCTCGTCTTTCTGGCCGACGAGTTGATCAAGATTAACAGCAATGCGCAGAGTGAGGGCGCCATCTACAGTAATGGCACGATCGAATTTGGCACGAGCCTGGCCGGCATGCAAAGAGGAAATTTAACGGCAATTGGTAAAATTACGATTGCGGAAAATAACCAAATTGTCGGCGATGTCGCCTCCGGCGCTTTTGTCAGCCTGCTCGGTAACGCGAGAGTCTCCGGCGCCATAACGAACACGGCCAGCATTGCGAAACTGCCGCTGCCGAGTTTATTGTACACGGCCGGCGGCCCGAGCGAAGAAGTGCGCTCGGATCGGGCTTTGGCGTTGCAACCGGGATCTTATAATAAAGTTGAAGTCAAGCCGGAAGGCACACTGATTTTGCAGACCGGCGATTATTATTTCAACATTCTCGACACGGATCGCTCAACCCGCCTCTCGTTTGATGTTACAAATGGACCGGTCAATATTCATGTGGTGAGCAAGCTGGATTTTGACGACAGTGTGCGCGTCAATGTTCTGGGCGGCTCGACGGATTTGGTGACGTTTTCGACGCTTCAGGCTTTCAAAGTTGATGTTGGAAAAAATGCCATAATCCGCGGCAACTTGAATGCGCCGAATGCCGAGGTGCACTTCGAAACCGGTTGCGTTTTTAAAGGCGAGATTCGCGCTAAAGCGATTAGCCTCGATCCACAAGTGCAATTCATGCATCATCATTCCACGCTGCCGATTCAGAAGGTGGCCGAAGCTACTACGTCCGAGGCTGCAACGCCTGAGGTTGTTACCGATTACGTTTTGGAGCAAAATTATCCTAACCCTTTCAATCCGACCACAACGATTGGCTTTACTTTGCCGCAAGCCGGTGAAGTGACGCTGGCGATTTATAACACTGAAGGCCAATTGGTGAAGCATTTGCTCGCCGGACATTATCCGCGCGGCCATCATCGGGTGCGATGGGATGCCAGGGATGATAACGGCAGGCGCGTTGCCAGCGGCGTTTATCTGTACACGCTGCAAGCCGGAGAGTTTGTCGCCAAGAAAAAGCTCTCATTGCTGAAATAACCTCTGGCGAAATCTGTCAAAGCGTGAAGTTTATAGGTGGTTTTGGCAAGTGGATTTTTCTGAAAAGTGGTAGGATCGTGTTTAGCAAATCCGTCGAAGTGTTGTGATTGATCCCGAAGCCGTTTTCGGAAAACGGGGAAATTCTCCGAAAATTCGGAAACCCATAAATTTATTGGTGGGCCTCAGTGAGGCACACTTTAACTCAAACATTTTACGCTCGTGTGGAGAGAAGCTTATGTCAATTGTTAAGAAGTTTTTTCGCAACATCGTTCGCAGCTTGGTTGCAGTTTGGTTGTTGGCGGCGCTCATGCCTTTTGCAAACGCGAACAGTTGGACGGAAGGCCACCGCGCTGCTCAACCCGACGACGAGTCGTCAATCGTATTACATGATCCCTTACGGATGAGTACACTGGGCAAGCAGCAGGGAGGAAAATTTATCGAGAACGGCGGCTGGCAGGTCACCGGCGCCGAGGATATGATCGTGTTTGATCTGGGCCGCTACATCGAAAATGGCGCGATCGAACTCGAAGTGCAAAATTTTCGACCGCAAGAACAGAACACGTATTATCGCCATCACTTTCTCAGTATGTTTACGAATCCGTGGGGCAATCATCATCCCGTTGAGGATTTGGAATCATTGTGGGATCTGCACGCCGGCTCAAATTACGGCGCGGGCGTCAAAATGCTTTCCTGGACGCAGAATTCCAATGCCGAGAAGAACACGGTAATGCGCGAAGCGTGGGATAAGGAAGGTTCGCAGCGTCTGAAAGTCGTCTGGCGCGGCAAACAGTTGCAATATTTTCGTAACGGTAAACTCTACCTCACGCACGTCCATGCGGAAAATTTTAAATTGCGCTTTCTCTTTCTCGGCCGGGATTATACGGTCAGCGCGGATTTTGTCACGGATTTCAAAAACAATCAGTACCCCGCGTTAGTGGGGCCGATTTATGCCAATCTCGTGGTGAAGGAATATGTTTCTACGGATGATCATGAACCGCCGCAGGTTCAGAACCCGCAGGCGATTGAACTTTACGCGAATGCCGCGAAACTCACCTGGACGACGGACGAACCCGCGGTGTGCTTTCTCGAATACGGCTTAACGGCGCAATATGGCAATCAAACTCCGGTGCTCGGCTTGCCGGCACAAGAATTTATGGCTACGTTAGATCGGCTGCAACCCGATCAGCTTTATCATTATCGCCTCGTGGCACTCGACCAAGCCGGTAATCGTACGATTTCGGCTGATCAAACTTTTGCTACGCTGCGCAATGGGCGTTACCTCTTCAAACCCAGCGCCGACACTTATGTCGAGACGGCCGGGCTTTATGGCACGACGCGTGATCGCGGCAACTTTGGCTGGATGAATTTACTCGCCGGAAAAGGCCGAGAAAGTTATCTGCGTTTTCAAGCGACGGGCTTTAGCCGCACGTTTAAAAATGCAAGCCTGCGCCTGCATGTGCGCAAGGCCCGTGGCGGACAAATTTCAATTCATGAGCTTCAAGAAGGTTGGGAGGAAAATGAAACCACTTGGCAAACGAAACCGCGGAGCATCAGCGAAATGGTGGGTAGTTTGAGCGAAGTGCGCGAGGGCGAATGGCACGACATTCCATTGAACCTGACACTTAAAGGAAATAGCACATACGATTTTGTTTTGTTAAGCAAAGCGTCCGAGTTGATTTCTTTCGATTCCCGGGAATCCACTAATTTTCAGCCGGAGTTGATTTTTATCACCGATGGTAACGAGACGCCAGCGCCAACAGTAACGGATTTTACCGATGGCTTTAGCCAAAATTTTCTCGATGCTAATCGCTGGGAACTTGGCCGCAACCGCGGGAATTTGTCCAAAGTTGTTCAGCAGGCACTTGAATTGCGTTCAGCCGGAGCGCAATCAGGCTGGGTGATTACGCGCGAAGCTCTGCAGGCGCGCCAGAAGATGATTACGGTTAAAATTGTGCAGCCCAGCAACGACGGCAGTTTAGGCATAAGCCCAACCCGTTCGTTGGATTCACCCGTTGGCATTTACGACGAGCCGACCTGGTATCGCTTTTATATCTATCGCCAAGGCAACAGCGGGCCGCAGCGCTTGTATGTGCAATGGAAGAAAAACAATGTGGTTGATGGCCTGGATGTCACCGGGTCCTTCAATATTACCGGCGAAATTTATCTACGCCTGCGGTGCGAGGAGAATAAAATTTATTTTGAAGTTTCCTCGAATGATACGAACTGGCATACGGCATACGCTGAGCCGTTCAGCCTGACCGGTTATACTTTAAATGAAGCCTTTCATTATGAATTAGCCAGCTACAATACCGAGAGTAACGGCGTGCTTGTCATGGACGATTTTGCGATTGCCCCTGCGCCCATAACGCCACTCGACAGCACCTTGCCGCGAATTACACAAGTTGCGGCTGCGGTTCTGGAGAACGTTACTGCGCGTGTTACCTGGAACACCGACAGGCCGTGTGAAGCACAAGTAGAATATGGCCCGACGGTAAGCTACGGCAGTAAGTCGGCGGCCACTGGCAGCGGGGCCACTAAACATTCGATCCTGTTAACAAACTTGTTGCCGAACACCACCTATCATTATCGCGTCATCGCAAAAGATGCGGCGCAGAATACGGCCACCAGCAGTGACTTTACTTTCGCCGCGACCGGAACGGCTGCGCCGGTATTCGCTGACAGTTTCAATGCCGGTACCCTAGAGGCGAAAAAATGGGTGAGCAATACACGGATGCAAAGCCCTGTGGTCTTGGCGGGGAATAGCCTGAAATTGCAATCGAATAACGCACTGACGGCATGGGTGTTAACCCGGGATAATTTTGTGGCGCGCCATTCAGCCGTTACCGCGCGACTGCTTCCAGCGAGCGACGGCGGTTCTCTGGGTATAAGCCCGACTTTTTCGCCGAATGCAGACAACGGTTTTGCCGAGGAGCCGAATTGGTACCGCTTTTATGTTTATCGGCAGACTGCCAATAGGCCGTATCGCTTGCTCGTCAGGTGGCGCAAGAATGGAATTAACGGCGAGCGCGAAGTGACGAGCAAGATGGCAAACCCTGCCGGCATCTACCTGCGGTTACGCTTTGATGATCAGAAAATTTTCTTTGAGACTTCTGTTGATGGCATGAATTGGACCACCGGCTACAGCGAGGTTTTTGCTCTTCCTGGTTACTTGTTGCGAGATGCTTTTCATTATGAGCTTGCCGGCGGAACAACCGAAAGCGCTGCGACATTGGCCGTTGACGATTTCATCATTTGGGTTGGAAACAAAACCCTCGTGCCGCGCAGTAAAACGGCGCCACTTAGCACGGCAGCAGAATCGGCCACACAACAGCCAGTACAGTTTACGTTAAAGAATTACCCTAATCCGTTTAAGCAATCGACGCAGATCGTTTTCGAGTTGCCGGTAACCGCCGAATTTGAATTGAAAGTTTATGATGCGCTCGGTCATGTGGTACGTGATTTAAAATCGGGCAAGCTCGCGGCCGGGCAACATGAAGTCGGGTGGGATGGAAAAAATAACACCGGCTATGACTTAAGCTCGGGAATTTACTTCGTGCATCTGCGTTATCGCACGGAACAGGCCAACCCCTGGTTACAGATCGTTAAAAGAGCGACCATTTTACGTTAATCAATCATTTTTACCCAAAGGAGTTTACCATGAGATTTTTCTTGCTTGATCGACAAACCG
>CAYZFF010000235.1:4117-7216 GCA_964477305.1 uncultured Cytophagia bacterium | reverse complement strand
CGGCAGCGTGGTGAGCGTCACGTTTACGCCGAACAAGCCGGGCAATGGCGTATTTACCGCCGATCACGCTACTTTGTTGGATGGCGTTTCGGCGAGCATTACCGTTACGGCAGGGACGTTGAGTTATGTTAAAGTTGTGGAAGGTCCGGCCGGAGACGGCGTTGAGTTGGCCGCGAAGACGATTTCCACCGACCTCAACATGCCGATTCATGCCGCGGGTTACGATGCCGCGGGAAATTACCTCGGCGATTTCAGCGTGAATTGGAGCCTCTCGAATGGCACCGCCGGCACGCTATCGGCCACCACCGGTTCGACGGTCACATTCAATCCGCGCCGTTCCAATACCACCACCACGATTACGGCCGATCATGCGACAGTGACGGATGATGTCAGCGGCGTCATCACCATCGGCGTCGGCGTGGCGCATCATGTAAAAATCGTCAACAGCGCCCTCGCGAACGCGACCGAAGTGACCACGGCAAATTTGCAGCCCGGGCAAACGCTGACAGTTTTTGCCGCCAGCTTTGATGCGGACGATAACCGCAACAATCTTATCAGTGTCAGTTGGGCCGGCACCGGCGTCGTTGCTAACAATCTCTCACCGATTTCCGGCACCAGCACGACTTTTACGGCAACCACTTCCGGAACCGGCACGATTGTCGCCGATCACGCGACGCTTTTTGATGATGCCACCGGCACGATCACCGTCACCCCGGGGACGTTGACTTTTGTCAAAATCGTGGAAGGCGCAAGTGGCCCCGGTCAGGAATTGGGCAGCAGAAGTTTGACCACAGATCAAACCTTGCCTGTACATGCTGCGGGTTATGACGCCGGCGGCAATTATATTTCTGATGTCGCGGTGGATTGGAGTGTTTCCGGCGGTATTGGCGCGGTTTTCCCAGCTTCCGGCATTAGCACGACGCTGACGCTGACGACGCCGGGCAGCGGCATTATCACTGCGGATCATAGCAGCGCGACCGACGATAACAGCGGCACCATCAATGTCGCCACCGGTTTGGCGCATCATATAAAAATTTTAGCCGGCGCTTCCGGGCCTACTCTGGAAATTGGCGCCGATACTTTGATCGTCGGCGAGACGTTGCCGGTTCACGCCGGCAGTTTTGATGCCGATGATAATTACATCGAAGATGTCAGCGTGACGTGGAATTTGACCGGGGCCATCGGCGCGCTTTCTTCGGCGGTTAATTCCACCACGACTCTGACCGCGCAAGGGGTTGGCACTGGAACGATTACCGCCGATCATCCGACGCTGATCGACGACGCGACCGGCACCATTACCGTCACGGCTGGCGCGTTGTTTCGCGTGCGCATTGTGGAAGGCGAAAGCGGCAATGGACTGGAACTGGACGATAAAACCGCGACCACGGATGAGTCGATCACGCTGCATGCCGCCGGTTACGATGCCGCCGATAATTATCTCGGCGATTATCCGGTTAACTGGAGCGTGACGAATAGCATTGGAACGTTTTCGATTGCCAGCGGCCCAACGACACGGTTGAATTTGACGACCGTCGGCCAAGGCGTGATTACTGCTGATCATGCAACTGCCAATGACGATCAAAGCGGCACGATCGATGTGATTGCCGGCAACGCGCATCATATTAAAATTTTGTCGGGCGGCAATGGCAACGGTAGC
Source organism: uncultured Cytophagia bacterium (assembly GCA_964477305.1). Lineage (GTDB taxonomy): Bacteria > Zhuqueibacterota > Zhuqueibacteria > Zhuqueibacterales > Zhuqueibacteraceae > Zhuqueibacter. Next base: position 5,559 of record CAYZFF010000235.1, on the reverse strand, counting down.
CCGGTGGATGCCCAGAACGTGCCAACCGGCGCCAACCTGCAAATGCACGCGGGAAGTTTTGATGCTGACGAAAATTACAAAGGTGATGTGAGTGTCTCGTGGGCCGTCACCGGCGTTATTGGCAATATCGCCCCGAATACCGGAATTTCGACAACCTTCAACGCCACCACGGCCGGCACCGGCACGGTGATCGCGACCCACGCCACGCTTGGCGAGGACGCCACCGGCATTATCACCGTGACCAACGGAACCTTGAGTTACGTTAAAATTGTGGAAGGCACTTCCGGCCACGGCCCGGAAATCAACACGCGCAGTTTGACCACCGATCAGCCGTTGTTGGTTCACGCGGCCGGTTATGATGTGAGCGGAAACTACATCGGCGATTTTTCAGTGAATTGGAGTGTCAGTAACGGTATCGGCGTCATGAATCCGGCGTTGTCGCCGTCATCGACATTCGATCCGCGTACGCCCGGAAACGGCGTCATCAGCGCGGATTATCCGACCGCCGGCGTTGGTGATGATGTCACCGGCAATATCACGGTAACCGTCGGCGCGCCGAATCGCATCAAAGTTTTGAAAGATTTGACCGGAAATACTCTGGAAGTGACAACGGAGACGTTAACGGCCGGACAAACGCTAGATGTTCATGCCGGTGGTTTCGATGCCGATGGCAATTTTACCGGCGACGAGCCGGCCAGTTGGACCGTCAGCGGCGGTATTGGCACGGTGGCGCCGCTTTCCGGTATCACCACGCGACTGACCACGACCACCGCCGGCACCGGCGTTATCTCCGCGGATCACGCGACGTTGATCGACGACGCGACCGGCACGATCACGGTGAATGCGGGCGGTCTGAGTTATATCAAAATTGTCGAAGGCCCTTCGGGTAAAGGCTTAGAGCTGACGACGAAAAATTTAACCACCGATCAGACGTTGACGATTCATGCTGCGGGTTTTGATGCTGCCGGCAATTATCTCGACGACTATCCGGTGAATTGGAGTGTCAGCAATAGCATCGGCGCGCTCTCTTCCAACATTGGCATTAGCACGACGCTGGAGGCGAATCGTCCCGGCGTCGGAATCATTACCGCCGATCACGCAACGGCGACGGATGACGTGACCGGCAACATTACCGTCACCACCGGCGCGCCACATCGCATCAAGATTCTTTCCGGCCCGACCGGTTTGACCACCGAAATCGGCGATTCGACCATGCTGACCGGCGGAACGTTGATCATTCATGCCGGCAGTTATGATCGCGACGACAACCATATCGGCGACGTCTCCGCGTCATGGAATGTTTCCGGCAGCATTGGCGCGTTGAATCCGCTCAACGGCATATCGACAACGTTCACCGCCAACACGGCCGGCGCCGGCGTGATCACCGCCACGACGCCGACGTTGATCGCCGACCTCACCGGCACGATCACGGTGCAGGCCGG
>CAYZFF010000235.1:2073-4017 GCA_964477305.1 uncultured Cytophagia bacterium | reverse complement strand
GGCAAAATTTTCGCCGATCATGCCACGGCCATCGATGATTCGTCGGGCACGATTACGGTTGACGTTGGCGCATTGCACAGCGTGAAGGTTTATACCGGTTTGAATGGAAAAACCGGCGAAGTCGGCAACGTTCCGCTGAACGCCGGCCAAACGTACATCGTTCATGCCGCGGGCTTCGACGCCGACGGCAATTATCGCGGCGATGAGCCGGTGGATTGGAGTTTGGTGGGTTTCAATATCGGCGCACTCGCGCCGTTAAACGGCGTGAGCACGACGCTGACCGCGCGCAAAGCCGGCACGGCGCAAATTAAAGCCGATCATCCGACCGCGCAAGATGATTTGAGCGGCCTCATTACCGTAAGCCCCGGCGCGCTGTCTTTTATCAAAGTGATTGAAGGACTGAATGGCAACGGCCCGGAACTGGGCGCCAGAACGATCACCGCCGATGACGTGCTGCCCTTGCACGCCGCGGGTTTTGACGCCGACACCAATTACGTCGGCGATCAAATCGTCAATTGGACCAGCGCCGGAACGTTGGCGCCGGCGGTTTCGGTCACCGGCGCGCAGAGCATTGCATTTGCGCCCGCGCTGGCGCCCGCGACCGGCACGATTCGCGCGACGCACGCCTCCGTTGGTTTTGATGAAACCGGCACGATTACCGTGAACGCCGGCGCGCCGCGCGCGATTAAAATTTTATCCGGCGCTTCCGGCCCCACCACCGTGGTGGACGCCGCGACCGTGCCTTCCGGCGGCACGTTGCAAGTGCATGCCGCCCGTTTTGACGGCGACGATAATTATATCGCCGATCGTTCCGTGAATTGGAGCTTGACCAATCCGATCGGCACGCTCAATCCAATCTCCGGCATTAGCACGACTTTTACCGCGGGCGCGCAAGGCAACACCACGATTCGCGCGGTGGACGGCGTGTTCGAAGACAACACCGGCGTCATCACCGTGACGACGAGCAGCGTGGCGAAAATTATTTTGCGCACGCAGCCGGGCAATGCCGGCGCGGCGCTGGGCAATCAAACGCTCACTGCCGACGATCAGCTCACGGTTTACGCCGCGGGTTACGACGCCGGCAACAACTATCTCGGCGAAGTGTCGGTGAATTGGACGAGCACCGGCAATCTGGCGCCGCCGATTTCGGCAACGGGAACGTCGGTGACTTTTTCGCCGACGCTCGCGGCGCCGGATAATTCGGTGAACGGCCTCATCATCGGCGCGTTTTCACCGACCATCAAAGACAGCAGCGGCACGATCACAATTCTGCCGGGCGAGCCGAGCGGCGCGATCACGCTGACGCCGAATCCGAATGCGCTGGCGGCGGATGGCAACGCCACCTCGACGATCAACAGCAGCGATATTCAGGACAGCGACGGCAACAACGTCGGCAGCGGCAAATTATTTACGATTACGATCAACCCGGCGCTGGGCGTCATCACCACGCCCGACGCTGATCCTTTGCCCGGCCATCAAATTGCGACGAATCCGGTGAGCCGCTTGAGTTTTATTTTCCGGGCCGGCACCACCGGCGGCCTGGCGACGATCACCGCCACCGGCAGCCGCGGCGCGGCCAATGGTTCGACGGCGATCAGTCTCGGCAGCTTGAGCATTGAAAATATTTCGACCGCGCCAACCACGGTTTCGCAGGGACAAAGCGGCATCACGGTGAGCATGCAAGTGCGCAATCTCAGCGCCGCCACGGTGACGAATCTCACCGGCGCGCTGGATTTCATCGGCTCGGCCAATCGCAACGTCGATTACGTGGTGCAAGCGCCGGCGCCGGCAACGCTCGCCGCCAACGCCACCACCACGCTTTCATTTATTGTCGCCGTCAATAACAACGCCACCACGGAAACCGTGACGATCAACGGCTCCGCGCAAGGCACGATTGGCGCGACCGCGGTGAGCGCCAGCGGCACCGCGCAAACCGATTCGTGG
>CAYZFF010000235.1:0-1973 GCA_964477305.1 uncultured Cytophagia bacterium | reverse complement strand
CAAATTTCCGATCTCGATGCGGCGACGCCGCACACGTGGACGGTGGTGGCGGGCAATGCATTCCGTATTGCTTCGATCACGCCGTCGCAGAGTAAAATTACTGCCGGCATGTCGGGCGCGACACGCACGTGGACGGCGCAGATGGCGCTGCAAAATGCGGGAACGTCGCCGATTCGTTTGAATTTCGATCCCGCCAAAACCTTTATTCGGTTGACCATCGGCAGTCAGAATGTGACGCCGGAATATACGATTACTTATCCGACCGCGTTTGACGGCGGCGGCATCACGCTTAATGGCGGCGCGCTGGGCACGTTGACCTTCGTTGTCACGAGCACGGGCAATACGCGCGGCATCGCAACGATTTCCGGTTTCGCGGAAGCGACGGATATTCCGACAAATCAAATTGTGCTGGACAACACCAATGACGGCGGCACGGGGCAAGTCGAAGTGCAGTCCCCGCCGATTTTCCGCGTCGAGCCGTTGCAGCTTTCGCAAGCGACGGTGACGCAAAATATGGCGAAGGATTGGCGCATTAAAGCGGTGGTGCGCAACGACGGCGAAGCGGATTTGCGTTTGCATCCCTCGCCGGACTCCATCAAAATTTCGATTGGCAACAACGCCGGTTATACTTTTAACAAACCCACGACATTTGCCACGGGCGACTCGATTCTTTCGCGCGGCGAAATTGATTCGTTGTTTATTTTTGTGACGCAAACCGGCAGCGCGCTCGGCAATCAAAATATCGCGCTCACGCTCAAAGGCCGCGACCGCAACAGTTTGCAATTGCTCAATTCCAATGCAGCCAACGCAACCGTGAATGTGCAGACGCCGTCAGTGTTGAGCCTTCTCAGTGTGCGGGCTTCACAACCAGCGGTTTCCGTTGGGCAAACGAATGCGTGGAATGTTATCGTGGTGGCGCGTAATAATGGCGGCAGCGCGACAACATTGAACCCCGACTCCACGAATTTGCGCTTCCGTATCGGCGCGACGTTTCAGAATGATTACACCGTCGCGCTCGAGCAACCACGTTGGCTCGGTTCCGGTTCGGCCAATCTCGGCGCGAACACCACCGACAGTTTGCGATTCGTGATCAGCACCACCGGCGGCGCGAACGGTACGGCATTTTTGTGGGCCAAAGTCGGCGTCACGGAAATCAATAGCGACGTGATTCGCGTCGCGCCAAATAATACGAGTTCCGTGCTGGTGCAGCAGTTGCCGAACGTTTCGTACATTGCGAACAGCATGTTGCCGGATATTGTGAACAACAACACCTCGTATGCTTTCACGGTGCGGGTGCGCAACGGGGCGAACCGCGCCACGGTGTTGCTCGATCCCACCAACACGAGGTTTTTGTTCAGTAACGGCGCCACTACGTTTCAAGCAAATCTTGACGCGAATAATCCGGTGAAAAGCATTGCCCCGGGCGACACGACTTTGACTTTTGCGTTGACCTCGATTCCGGCGGCGATGCCGGCGGGCACTTACACACCGCAGATTCAATTGCGCGGCACGCAGAACGGCAATGCATACTCAGTAAATTTAAACGTGACGGCGAATGAGCTGACCGTGGCGCTGCCGGCGCGTGTGCAAATTCTCTCGGTGCGTCCGAGCCAAAATACGGTGACGGCGAACATGGCGAAGCCGTGGCAAACGACGGCTGTGGTGCGCAACAACGGCGGCTTCGGTGTGCAACTTGATAGCGTAAAATTGCAGCTCGTGAACGGCAACGATGTCACCGCCGATTTTGGCTTTACAACGCCGAATTTGTTTTCCGGCAATGGTACGGCGATTTTGAATGCCGGTGAAATGGATTCGCTGCTTTTTCATTTTAACCGCACGGGTTCATTACCCGGCGGCACGGCGCTGCAAGTGAGTTTGTTTGTCAAAGATCAATCCAATGGCCAGCCGATTGTTCCGCCGCCGACGGGCAGCGGCAGTGTCGTGGTGCAAAGCCGCGCGGATGTTAAAATTCT
>CAYZFF010000234.1:0-7246 GCA_964477305.1 uncultured Cytophagia bacterium | reverse complement strand
CTAATTTTTAGTTATGGAAAATTCAAGACTGGAAATTTTGCTGAAGAGCTTGGAAGCCGGCCCCCGCGACGCTTTCACACGCTATCTGGTGGCGCTGGAATTAACCAAGCTCCAACGCCACGACGAGGCGATTGCGCAATTTGAGCAACTGCTGAACGAACACGCCGCTTACGTTCCCACCTATTATCAATTCGCGCAGCTTTATGAAAACCTCGAACGCAATGCCGACGCCATTCGAATTTATAAACTCGGGCTGGTCGCCGCACGCAATGCGGGCGATTTTCATGCTGCCAGCGAAATTCAGGCGGCATTGGATATGTTGGAGTAACTGGTTGCTTGTTGCTCGTGGCTGGTTATTTCTGGTGGAGTCCCACCATCGCCGCATTCTCCGACAGCCTGCTATTCGCCACGTTTTTCCACAAAATCTGCAAATTGGGCGGGATGAACATAAATTAGTCTAAAGACAACCACTGGAATCTCTGGATGCATGAGGACTATGGATATGATTAAATATACCGTATGGTTTTGGGTTTCGTTATTCGCGATTCTACCGAACGGGCATGCACAAGAAAATCAGCAAAAGGCGAGCGGCATGATCTCCGGAAAAATTCTTGACGCTGCACTCGAAAAGCCGATTGAATTTGCCAATGTTATTCTTTTCAATGCTAAAGACAGCGCGATGGTGACGGGCGCGACTTCCGATGCGCGCGGCAATTTTCAAATCGCCGCAATTCAATCGGGAAATTATTACATCGATATTCAACTCATCGGCTACAAAAAGAAAAGATTGGCCAATCTCGAAATCGACTCGGCGAAGCCCGGCATCGATTTGGGAAAAATTTTCTTGCAACAAACGACGGTGAATCTGGAGCGTGTCGAAGTACAAGGCGAAGCGATGGCAATGACGTATCAGCTCGATAAAAAAGTGATCAACGTCGGCCAGCAGCAAACGGCGATTTCCGGCACGGCGGTGGATGTTTTGGAAAACGTTCCCGCCGTGAATGTGGACATCGAAGGCAATGTCAGCTTGCGCGGCAGCAGCAATTTCACCGTGCTCGTCGATGGCCGGCCCTCAGTTTTGGAGCCGAGCGAGGCTTTGCAGCAAATTCCCGCCGGCGCCATCGAAAATATTGAAATCATCACCAACCCTTCCGCTAAACACGAAGCTGCGGGCGGCACCGGCATCATCAATATCGTTTTGAAAAAAGAACAGCGTGAGGGGAAGAGCGGCATCGCGAATTTCAACGTTGGCATCGGCGATAAATACGGCAGCGATTTTCTGTATGACCATAAAGACAGCGGCTATCAAGCCAGCTTCGGCGTGGATTACAATCGCCGGCTTTTCACCGGCAATGATCGTGAAGAAAATCAAACTTCGCGCGCGGGCCTCACTTCCTTTATTCAATCCACCGGCGAGTCGCGCCGGCAGGATATTTCGCTGGGTTTGCGCAGCGAGATCAAGTTTGATCTCAGCCGCCGTGACTTGCTGAGTTTCGGCGCGCGCTACGGCAAAAGAGACTCCGATCGCGGCGCCGCGCTGAATTATGCGGCGCGCACCGAACCGGCAACGGAAACGGAGTCTTATTTGAGTGCTTCCGATCGCGATCGCAAGCGGAATTTTTTTACGCTGACGTCGTCGTATCAGCATCGTTTCGCGCCAAAGGGACACGAGCTATCTGCAGAGGTTTTTTTCAGCAAGCGGGACGGCGATGAGGCGACGACTTACAATTTGCTGACGAATAGCGCTGCGATCATTAGCGGGCAACGCACGACTGAAGCCGGGCCTTCTGATGAATTGCGCCTGAAGCTGGATTATTCTTTGGCGTTGGGTGAAAAGGGAAAATTTGAAGCCGGCTATCAAAGCGAAATGGAAGATTCGGAAGATCGGACTGGATTGTATGAATATGAAATGGCGCAGAGCGATTATGTGCTCTTACCACAGTTTAGCAACGTGACGCGCTATGATGAAAATGTCCACGCGCTTTATGCGATTATTGCCGGCGAATGGAAGCGCTTGGGCGTGCAGGCTGGCTGGCGCGGCGAGCTGACTGATCGCGCGATTCTTTCACAAGGCGCTGCCCAGCGATTCACTATTGAGCAATGGGATTATTTCCCGACGCTTCATCTTTCGCGCCAATTCACGGTCGGGCATCAAGCCATGGCGAGCTACACGCGCCGCATCGAGCGACCGGACGGCGGTGAGTTGGAGCCGTTTCTCACTTGGACGGACGCCTACAATGTCAGCGTCGGCAACCCGGCATTAAAAGCGGAATATATCGATTCTTATGAACTAGGCTATCAAGCCAATTTCGGCAAGAGTTTGTGGTCGGTGGAAACGTATTATCGCAAGGCCCACAACAAGATCGAAGACGTGCGTTCGGTTTATGCCGATAACGTGACGCTGCATTCGGCGGCGAATATCGGCGCGGATTATGCGCTCGGCAGCGAGTTGTTGCTGAATTACGACGTTAGCAAAAAATGGAACGCCAGCTTGACGGGAAATCTCTATCAATACCGTATCGAAGGCGCGCTGTTCGGCGAAGCGTTTTCACGCGAAAGCTTCAATTGGAATGCGCGATTGAGCAACACGATTAAATTGGGCGAGACTATCCAACTGCAGCTTGATGGCCATTACAACAGCCCTTCGGTTTCAACGCAGGGACGGCGGGAAGGATTTTTCACCGCCAATGCGGCGATGAAATATGAGTTCATCGAAAAACTGCTGTCCGCAACGTTGCAAATCAGGGATGTTTTCGGTTCTGCGAAAAACGAGCGCATTTCTCAAGGCGCGGATTTCTACAATTATAATTACTCCACCCGCGAAGCACCGGTGGTGATGCTCAATCTCAAATATAATTTCAACAATTATAAACCCGAGCGCAGCTCGAATCGGGAGGCAGGAGATGATGATGACGATAATTAAAGCGCGCTGCGTCTCCTGTGGGGAAAGTGAAGTAGCCCGACTCGCGCAGCAGAAGTTAGCTAATTTAAAAGTCCTGGTGCGAAAATCGGGGTACGCCCACTACTTCAAAAATCCCGATTCAACCGAAACGTCACCACATAATCTTTGCCGCCGACATCGGTACGCTTGGCCACGTTGAGACGAACTTGGCCGTCGCGATCCGTCAGCGCGACGCCAACATCGGTTTTCAGCTTGTTCCAGGTGAGCGAATCAAACGAGTTTTCCGGCGCGGTGTTGTCATCGGCAAACCATGCCAGCCCGGCGTCTGCAAACAGAATCAAGTTAAACTCGCCAATCACCGGAATATGGCGCAAGCGGCTCACCCCGGAATTAAGGCGATATTCGGCGTTCGCGAGTACCATGCGGTCACCGGAAAATTCTTTGAATTCATAGCCGCGCAAAGTGGAAATGCCGCCAAGGTCGAAGAGGTATTGGCGCGGCAAGACGCCGCGACCGGTGCCGGCACGCAACCGCAAGTCCAAATTTTTTCCGTAACCAAATGGCTGATAGCGGCGCAGGTCAACGATGACACGGTCAAAATCAAACGCACTTTCAAAATCGGGCCGGCTGGTTTCACCCTCAATCGTCACCAACCAACCCCGGTCGGCATGGCGCCGGTGATTGCGCGTATCGAAAGTAATTTGGCCGGCGTAGCTGATCATTTTTCCTGAATCAATTTCTGGATTGGCGCGAAAGCGCTTTTTGTTGACAAAAAGCGACCAGTCGGTTTCATTTGACAGCGGCAGATGATTATCGCGGCGATATTCCGCCGACCATTTCAGCGAGCGGCCGATATGCTGCCCGGCAAAAAAACTGTAGCCTTCACGGCGATAGTAGTCACGAAAATCTTCATTAATCAACGCTGCGGCGAGACTGTTTTCCTCTTCGGGAATGATCCAACCATCCTGTGAATCCGTCCAATCATGCGCTTCGCCGCCAAGAATGAAGCGCACATAATTTCCGGCATAAAATTCACCACCAGCCTGATATTGCCAACGCTTATCGGAAAACGCATAACCGCCGGAACCAAAGAAATCAATATTCGGCGCGGCGCCGTCATTATATTGACGAGTCAACTCGCCGCCGAGAAATAAGCCTTCAACACGGTTGTAACGCACTTTGGCATTGAACCCATTATCCCAGTTTTCCCGCCACCGCCGAAATTTTTCTTCGCGCCGCCACCGGGACTGGCGGTCTTTAGGCTGCTCCTCCTGCGACGAGCGCTCCGCATCCGTATCTTCATCGATTAAATAACGCGGCGAGGTTTCGACCATGTCGCCGAAAACGCGGCTGTTGGCGCGCCGGTCGATGCGCCCACCAATGCTGATGATATCGCCGAGCACTTCACCAGTGGAATCAAGCAATGCATCGCCGCGAATGATGAGCACGGAGCCGTTGACTTTGCCCGCAATCGTCACCGTTCCGCGCGTGACGACCAGATCACCCTCGAATGTGACGCCGGCGGCGACGGCATAATTTCCAACTTCACGGCGAATCTGCGATTCATCATGTTCCTTTAAATAGCGGCGCTCCGCCGCATCGCGCAGTTTGCGGTCGCGCTCATCGCGTTCTTGCGCGGTCAAATCAGTGGCAGGGAAGGCTGCCGCACGCGAAATGATAACGCCAAAAATCAACAACAGCGTCAAAACGGCAACTAATAAAAAGATGACTTGTTTCATAACCATGCGATCCGTAGTGATTTTGTTCATAATATTTCCTCCTCGCCGCAGCTTATTTCAACCGTTTTACTATGTTTTCGCTTCTTCAGGAGCTGGATCTATTTTCAGCGTAGCTGCAAATTCTGCTGCAGTGAAGCCCTTTTTCTTCGCCGAGTACTCATAAAACGCCAAATGGCAGCATTGATTTTAAGCAGCATAATAACCATTCGTGAGTGTACAATAAAATGAACACAATTTTTATGCCAGCAAAGCCGCGAAGCTGCGCTAATGCGATGTTAGTTTTTCTGAATTTAGCTCGGACGTGTCTCGTTTAAAGGAATAGCCGGTGAAGCGGGCAGGGAAAATGTGTGTGAGTGCCACAGGCAGAGTGCGGCGACTGTGGCAATTTGGCTACATTAATTGGTGGGTGAGAGTTCTTGATCTTCTTTTTCAAACAGCGTCAACACAATCAAAATTACCATTCCCATGGTCACGCCGATATCGGCAATATTAAAAATGTACGGCCATCGCCACTCGGCAAAACCGATTTCGATAAAGTCAACGACCTTGCCATAAGCTAAGCGGTCGATGAGATTGCCGATGGCGCCACCGAGTATGAGCGCCAGCGCCAGGCGAAAAACAAAACGCGCTTGCCGCATGCGATAGAGGTAAATCAACAGCGCCAAGCTCGCAATGGCGGCGAACGCCGCATAAAACCACGCGTGGCTAAAATGAAAACCAAAGGCAATGCCGGGATTTTGCACATAGACAAAGCGCAAAATACTGCCCAGCGCGTCATACGTTTCGTGCAGATTAAAACGGCTTTTGATCATGAGTTTTGAGGCTTGATCAAGAATGATGACGAGTAACGAATAAAATAAAATGGCCATGCTTTCCCTTCGGCGTCGCTCAGAGTGATATTGGGAAATTATGTTAGCTGAGTTGTAGAATGCTGGCGTAAAGTGGCCAGCAGCGTTTGCAAGTCCGGTGGCAGTTCGCTCTCAAAGTGTAACGCCTGTTTCGTCACGGGGTGCACAAAACCGAGAATTCGGGCGTGCAAGGCCTGACGCTTAAAATTTTCCAGCAACCCGACAAGCCAGCGCGTATCTTCGATGTTCATGCCGGTTAAGTTATTTTTTCGTCCGGCATAAACCGGATCGCCAAATACCGGATGCCCAAGATGCGACAGATGCACGCGAATTTGGTGCGTCCGCCCGGTTTCTAAATTTAAACGCAAAAGGCTGAGATGGCGAAATTTTTCCATCACGGCATAATGCGTAACCGCCCATTTACCCTGGTCTTGGGAAACGACGATTTTGCGGCGATCACTGTGGCTGCGCGTGAGAAAACTGGAGATGGTGCCATGGCCCGGCTGCGGTTGTCCCCAAACCACCGCGACATATTCACGCTCCGTGGATTTCTCTTTAAATTGTGCGGAGAGCGCGGCGTGGGTTTGATCATCGCGCGCGGCCACCAGCAAGCCCGAAGTTTCCTTGTCCAGGCGATGCACGATGCCGGGGCGGCCTTGCCCGCTCATTTGCGACAACGTTTCGTAATGGTAAAGCAGGGCATTCGCCAACGTGCCGGAAGGATGGCCACAGGCCGGATGGACGACCATGCCGGCGGGCTTGTCGACGACAATCAAATATTGATCCTCGTAAACGACGCGCAAAGGTATGGCTTCGGGAACAAGCGCGCTGGGAGGCGGCGCCGTGATTCGAACGATAATTTCTTTGCCGGGAAAAATTTGATGGCTGGGTTTGATCGGTGCGCCTGCCACCGTGATAAAACCGTCGGCAATGAGTTGTTGAATGCGCGAACGCGTGAGGTCGGGCAAAAACTGCGTGAGATATTTGTCGAGACGTTCTGGGCGCTGGTTTTCGGCGACTCGCAGTATCCGGATTGTTTCCGGGGCAGCGGGCGTTGGCGAAAAGTCTGGTCGAGCCGTTTCAGTTGGAGTTTTTGACATTGCGCCAGTTGTCGTTCTCATCGCTCGGCGCCGGCGGCTGGACTGGAAACTTGGCCGGAGCTGGCGCCTCATCTTTTTGCCCTTCGAACAACACTAGCGATACAAGAATGATCATGCCAACGGTCACGGCACTATCGGCCACGTTGAACACCGGCCAACGCGTGTCTTTAAAGCCCACGTCAATAAAATCGATAACTTTGCCATAAGCAAAGCGGTCGATGAGATTCCCAATGGCGCCGCCGAGAATGAGAGCCAGCGAAAAACGCGCTGGAAAGGCCTCCTGCCGCATGCGATAAAGATAAATTAATATAATGACACTGGCGACCGAAGCAAAGACCGTGAAGAACAGTGGGCTGCCAAAGCTCAAACCGAATGCCATGCCGGGGTTTTGTATATAAGTGAATCGCAGCACGTCGCCCAGCAACTCGATGGATTCGCCGAGATAAAAGCGTTCTTTAATGGCAATTTTGGTAATTTGATCGAAAACCACAACCACCACCGTGAAAAGTAAAACCCACATGCCTTGCAATGATGAGAAGAGAGACATGAAAAATAAAACGTAAATAATTAAGATGTAAGATTCGGCTTATTGTCAGAACGACAATCTATTTTGACAATTGTTACAGCGTTTTTCGAATGAATGAAGATGTCATTCCG
>CAYZFF010000233.1:4521-7250 GCA_964477305.1 uncultured Cytophagia bacterium | reverse complement strand
ACGCGGTCGATGAGCACGATGCCGTTGTTCACGACCACGCCGATGAGAATCAGCACGCCGATCCACGCCATCAGCGAGAACGTTGTGCTCGTGATCATAAAGAACCACCACACGCCGACAATCGCAAAAAGAATCGACGTCCAAATCGCCGCCGGAAAAACGAGCGACTCGAACAGCGCCGCCATCACAAAATAAATTAGAATGAGCGCCAGCACGGTGTTAACCAACATCACTTGGCCGGTCTCTTCCTCGTTGTTGAAGCTTTGGCCAAAGTTCCATGCATAGCCGGGCGGCAAATTGAATTGCTGCATCGCCTGCGAGATTTTCTTCCGCGCTTCTTCCATCGTCACGCCCTGCAAATTCGCGGAAACGCCGACAACCGTAACACGATCTTCGCGGCTGATCTCGCGCGGGCCGCGGCGCACGCGAAAATCCGCCAGTGTCGCGAGCTTCGTCGGCTCGGTGCGGCTGTTGTACAACGGCAAATTGCGCAGATGGTCGAGCGTCGCCTGATCGGCTTTTTGAAATTGCAGCCGCACTTCGGTTTCGCCCTCATCCGTATGAAACTTGCGCAGATTTTGACCGCGCATCGCCGCCGCAATCGTCGTCGCCACTTCTTGCGTTGAGTAACCATATTGCCGCGCGCGATTGCGATCCACCACGACTTGCACTTCTTCCTGACCGGCTTCCGCTTCGGAGCGCACGTCTTTGAAGCCGGGAATTTGCGCGAGAATGCGCGCGACTTCTTTCGACAGCTCGATCAGTTTCTCGCTCGACTCGCCGGCGACCTGCACGCGCAACGCCTCGCCGCCGCTGTTGTTGCGCTGCCAATCGAAGCTCGGATTGGCAATCGGCGATTTCGGCAAGCCCTTGCGAATGTCTTCGCGAATATCTTCCTGTGATTTCTCCGCGCCTTCGTCATCTTCTTTCAGCAAAATCGTCGAGCTGGCAAAATTCGTGTTGTAATACGTGTAAACCGATTTGATCTCAAATTTTTCTTTATTGTTGAGCAGATAATCTTCGTACACATAGACGGCTTCTTCCACTTTCTCCAAACGATAGTTGCCGTTGACATGATAAAACAAACGCAGCTTGCGATTTTCCTGCTGCGGGAACATATCTTTTTTTACAAACATAATCGGAATCGCCACGCTCGCCAGCGTCAGGAGAATGAGACCGACCGTCGCGCCGCGATGGCGCAGCGTCCAATCGAGTACGTTACCGTAGCGGCGCAAAAACGCGTCGAGCTTTTTGGATTTGTTGCTCACAGTGAGCGCTGGATAGCGCTTCGCGAGCAGCGGCACAATCGTCAACGCGATCAACAGTGACGCGAGCAGCGAAATACAAATCGTCGTGGCCACGTGTTTCATATAAATCGAAACTTCATCTCGCGGGCTGACAATATTGGGCAAAAAGACAATGGCATTGGTCAACGTGCCGGCGGTAATCGCCAACGTCACTTCTTTGGTGCCGATCAGCGTCGCTTGCTCGATATCCGGATTGAGCTGTTGATGGCGAAAAATATTTTCCGTCACCACCACGGCGTTGTCAACCAACATGCCAACCGCGAGCATCAAGCCCATCATCGTCAGCACGTTGAGCGACATGCCGAGAAAATACATGCAGGCCATCGTCGCCAAAAGCGAAAACGGAATGGACAACGCGACAATCAGCGTCGTGCCGAGACGCCACAGAAAAACATAGAGCACGACAACGGCTAAAATCCCGCCGAAAATGCCGGAGTTTGACAGATCGTTGATCGAGCTGAGAATGCCCTCCGCGGCATTGTCCATATAAAAAATATTGATGCCTTGCATCTCGGAACTCGCGCCGGCGTCGTCAATCGCCGCGGTGATGCGCCGCGCCACTTCCACCGTATTCGCGCCCGCTTCTTTTTGCACGTCGAGGCCGATGGCATAACGGCGGTCGAGATGGCGGCCATAATCGAGCTTCGGATGCTCGAACGTGAGGTTGGCAATATCGCGCAAACGCAGATTGTGCTCGCCGATAATCAACTCGCCATAATCATCGATGGATTTGAACTCGCCAATCGGACGCACGACGAAACGTTGGTTCCCATCGGTAATGCGTCCGGCAGTTACGGAGAAATTGCTGCGGCGCAGCGTTTCCGTCAACCGATTAAGATCGACGCGATGCGCGGCGATGCGGTCGGCCAGCAACTCGATGCGAATCTCTTTTTTGTCCACGCCGTACAGATCGACTTTCGATACGCCGTCGAGGCGCTCCAAGCGGCGTTTGAGATTGCGATTGAGCATGTCATACGAATTGGAGAGATCGCGATTGCTCGAAAGGCGCACCTGCAGCATCGGCATGTCGGAGGACGACCATTGGTTGACGAAGATGCGCTCCACGTCGCGCGGCAATTGATTGCGAATGCCGTCGATCTTTTCTTTCACCTCCACGGCTTTGATCGCGGAGTTTTCATCCCACGCGAAACGCAACTCAAAATTCGCGCCGTTTTCGCTCGAAGTGGAATTGAGCCGCTTCACGCCGCTGATGGTGCCGAGCACTTCTTCCACCGGCTTGGTGATTTGGCGCTCGACTTCTTCCGGCGTCGCGCCGGGATACGGAATGTTAATGCCGATGCCGGGAAATTCCATGTCCGGAAAATATTCCAGCGGCAGCAGCTTCGCGGAAATCAAGCCGATGACGAGAAAACACGCAAAGACCATCAACGTGGTCACCGGCCGGCGGACGGAGGTTTCGGT
>CAYZFF010000233.1:0-4421 GCA_964477305.1 uncultured Cytophagia bacterium | reverse complement strand
ACTCTTACTCCTACTCGTACTTTTACTCATCTACGCTTTCAAAAAGCGAGAAAGAGTAAGAGTACGAGTAAAAGTAAGAGCATTTGAGATATTTTCACTCATCCAATCTACTCTTTAAGTTTTGCTTCAAACTCACTCTCGCTCACATTCCGAATCACAATATTTCGCTCAATAACACTATTGATCTTATTCGGCGGCATCGGTAAGGTTGTTTCACTCACGACCAGCTCGGTCATCGTCACTTTTTGCACCCAGTGTGTCGCGAGGTCTTTGTAAATATCGCCGAAATAATGCGAGCTGCCGGCGGTGCGAACTTCCAAGTCCGGCATCGGCTTCATGATCATTTTAAAAGAACTCTCTCCCGAATCGTATTCCAACAGTGCGCATGATTTGCCGTTCACGACACTCACGCCTTTAAATTCAAGGGTGATTTCCCCGTTTTTAAAAGATGAACCTACCAGGATATTGTTGCCTAAATTTACCGGTGGCTCGGAGAAGGCCGCGGCGTGAATAATTTTTTGGCCAATTTTTTTTAAATTCTGAATGCCATTTCCTGCCGTCGTTGGCTCGGCAAAGACATTGCAAAACGCATGAAAGTCGATGAAGGCGTTGTAGACGTGATACGTTTTGTCAATGGGCAAAGTCTTGCCGCTTGCGTCAACCAAATTTTCAAACTTGCTGTGCTCTATGCCAAGCACTTGGCCTTTCTCGTCTTGGTCCATGCTTCTAAAAATGTACGTCCAATTTTCCAGCGCCGGAATCGCGGTTTCCGCGGTCTCGCCTTGTTGCACGGTGAAGCGCGAGCAAGTATATTCATCACCTTCTTTTTTCGCGAGTTTGGCGGGAACGCATTTAAGATGGAGTCGGTAAATGTCCGTGCTGAGGCGTTTGCCATCTAAAGCGTACGTGATGAGTTTCGATTCCATCATAAAATACTGCGGCTGTTGCGAATGCGCGCCGGCGAAATCGAATTCCTTGTGGAGATTGTCGAGGCGAGGGGGTTGCGCTGCGGCAACATGTGTCAGAAATAAAAGTACGCCAAAAGATAGAATAGTAATCTTACTTTGCATAGTTGAAGTATGAGTGCGAGTATAAGTACGAGAAGGAGTAGAAGTTCGATGGCTATTTCTTACGATCCATCACCGCGTACATCACCGGAATCACCAGCAGCGTCAACATCGTGGAAACCGTCAAGCCGCCGATCACGGTGATCGCCATTGGCGCGCGCACTTCGGCGCCTTCACCGAGGCCGAGGGCTAACGGCAGCAAGCCGAGCACGGTGGTTAACGTTGTCATCATGATCGGACGCAGGCGCGAGCGTCCGGCTTCGACGATGGCTTCGAGCTTTTCCATGCCTTTTTCGCGCAATTGGTTGATGAAATCGATCAACACAATGGCGTTGTTTACGACGATGCCCGCGAGCAAAATCAAACCGATGAAGACGACGACGCTCAGCGTTGAGCCGGTGATCCATAACGCGAACACGGCGCCGATCAGCGCGAGTGGAATTGTGAACATGATGACGAACGGATGCAGCAGCGATTCGAATTGCGAGGCCATCACCAGATAAACCAAAAACACGGCGAGCAACAACGCGAGCTGCAACGAGCGAAACGAAACGGCCATCTCTTCATTTTGTCCGGCGAGGCGCGCGACGAGTCCAGTGGGCATCGGAATACTGCCGATGATGGCGTTGATTTCCTGCGCGGCGCCGCCGAGATCGCCGGAGCGCAGATTCGCCGTGACCAACGCGACACGCTCTTGGCCGACGCGGCGAATTTCACCGGGGCCGTTTTCGACAATGATCGTCGCGACGGCTTCGAGCGGCACGGGACGGTCGCTGTCCGGATTGATGATGAGCTTGCGCACGCGCTCGACCGAGTTGCGATCTTCCTCTCGCGCGCGCACGAGCACGTCGATTTTGCGATCATGAAACGAGTATCGCGTCGCCACTTCGCCGCGTACTTTGTCCACCACACGGTCGGCGATTTGATGCACCGCCATGCCCAACGCGGCGGCGCGCTCGCGATCAAACACGATTTGAATTTCCGGATGGCCGATTTCCATCGTTGATTTAACGTCGGCAAAGTTCGGCGAGGCGTGCATCCGGCGCGCGATTTCATTGCTCACCGATTTCAATTTATCCAAATCGAAACCGGCGACTTCCACTTCAATTGGCGTTTTAAAACTAAATAAAGTCGGACGGCTGAATTTGTATTGCACGCCGGGCAGACGCTCCAAATCGCGGCGCAAATCTACCATCGCGGCTTGTTCATCGGCGCGTTTCGAGCCGCTCACCATCGTGACATTCAACTCGCCCCAATTCTCGCCACCTTCTTCGGGATTGGCGTCGAGGCGATTGCCCGTTCCGGCCACGGAAAAAGTTTTGGGAATCGCAGGAATTTTGCTCGCGGCAGTTTGAATCGACGCAATCGCCGCGTCGGTGCGCTCCAACGGCGTGCCGGGCGGCAGACGAAATTCGACATTAAATTCTCCCTGCGAAAGTTGGGGAATCAATTCGACGCCGAGACTCGGAATCATTAAAACCGAAATAATGAAAAGCGCAAACGCGACGCCGAGCACCGTGCCTTTATGGCCGAGCGCCCAGCGAATCATGCTGGGATAATGGTTTTCAATGGGATTATAAACCGCGCCGAACAAAAAGAGAAACGGCTTGAAGAGCAATTGCATCAGGCGCGAAATCATGCGGCTGCACCACATGATCCCGCGAGCGATAAAAACCGGAACCGTTGAGAAAAGAACAAGACGAATTTTGCGCAACATCCGTCCAGCGCGGGTTTGAGGCGCGCGCAAAACCGGCGCGGTAGTTATCGCTGCATCTGAAATTTTTCGACCGCCCAATGAAGCGAGCATCGGAATCAGCGTGATCGCGACGAGTAACGAGGCCAGTAGCGAAAACGTTACCGTCAATGCTTGATCGCGGAAAAGCTGGCCGGCAATACCTTTCACGAAAACCAATGGAAAAAAAACTGCGACCGTCGTGAGCGTTGAAGCAACCACGGCCATGCTCACTTCTTTGGTTCCATCCAGCGCCGCAGTCATGGCGTCCTTGCCTTGATCGCGATGCCGCGAGATATTTTCCAACACGACAATCGAGTTGTCCACGAGCATGCCGATGCCCAACGCGAGGCCGCCGAGCGACATGATATTCAGCGAGAGATTCGTGCCGAACATCAAATTAAACGTGGCTACGATCGAAACGGGAATCGACAGCGCAATGATCGCGGTCGCGGCAAAATTGCGCAAGAAAAAATAAAGAATGATGATGGCGAGCAAACCGCCCTGCCAACCGGCGCTGATGACTTCATTCACCGATTGCGAGATGAACGTAGATTGATCATAAACTTTGATCAACTCCAAAGTCGGCGGCAAGCTTTTGCGCAATTGCGCGAGCCGTTTCTCGACGCCGCGCGCGACGGAAACGGTGTTGGCGTCCCCCTCTTTATATATCGCGATCTCGACGGCTTCGACGCCGTTAAGGCGCGTGATCGCTTCACGTTCTTTGTAACCGTGCCGCACGTTGGCGATGTCGCGCAGATAAAGCGGCTTACCCTCGCGGCTGGCGACGATCACGTCGCCGATTTCTTCCACGTTGCGGAATTGATTCAGCGTGCGCACGAGATATTGCTGCACGCCTTCTTCGAGACGTCCGCCGGAGAGGTTGACGTTTTCCGCACCGAGCACGCGCGCGACTTCTTCGAGCGGCAGTTTGAGCTGCGCGAGCTTGGCTTGATCGACGGCGACTTGAATTTCATCTTCCAAACCGCCGCTGATTTTCACCGCGGCCACGCCGAGCGCCGATTCCAAATCTTTTTTGATTTGCTCATCCGCGAAACGACGCAGATACTTCAATTCGTCTTCATTCAACGCGCCGTTCGCGGCGGGTGTAAAACTGGCCGGTTGCACTTTCGCTTCGCCGTCCGCCATCTGCGATTTTTCTTTCTTGAAAAAACCAAAACGCATGATCGGATCGAGCGAGGGGTCGAAACGGAGAATGATCGGTTTTTTGACTTCCAGCGGCAGTTGCAAAATATCGAGCTTCTCGCGCACGTCGATGCTGGCGTAATCCATATTCGTGCCCCACGCAAACTCGAGCAGCACGTCCGATTGGCCGGAACGTGAAATCGAGCGCACTTGCTGCACATTCTTCACGACGCCGAGCGCTTCTTCAATCGGTTTGGTAATGAGGTTCTCGATTTCCGCCGGCGCCGCGCCGGTGTATTCCGTGCGAATCGTCAACGTCGGGTAGGTGAGATCGGGCAGCAAATTTATTTTTAACCGGAAGAAAGAAACAAAACCGAAGAGGAGAATCGCCAGCGTGAACATCGAGATTGTCACACGCCGGCGGATGGAGAGGTCGACGAGGTTCATTGGTTTCAGATTTATATTTTTCAACAATC
>CAYZFF010000232.1:0-7289 GCA_964477305.1 uncultured Cytophagia bacterium | reverse complement strand
GCACGCAGGTGTAGCCAAGCAGGCGCATCGCGCTGATGCGATTGGCGCCGTCGATGAGCAAATAACCTTCGGCCTGCTGCAGGGGCGCCACGATCGGCGGGTTCAGAATATGCCGATCTTCGGCGAGGCGCTCCACCAAACGCGCGGCCCGGTCGGTTTCCGGTGCTTCGTGAAAACGAATTTGCTCGAGGGGAACGATGCGAAGAATCGGAAAAGGTTTTGCAGAAGACATGCAGTTGATAAAAATTTTCGTGATCGCGGCGGATAAAAAGCCACCCGTCAATCTAAAATGGTTGACGGCTTTCTTCCGTTGGAAATTGAAGTTTGTTGCTTAACCGGCTCACCTTCCTAACAACGACTCGACTTCGATGACGGCATCCATTTCATCTTTCATGATGTGCACGATCGTATGGCTGAACGGCGGGTAGGATTCCACCAGCGGCAAAATTTTTTTGTATTGCGCCGCCGCCGTCTGTTCAGTTTTTAAAGCCTCTTCGAGCATTGTCTTCCAATCTTCTGTATGCACAATCGGCGTTGCCTCGCGCGTAGTCACCGCTTCGCCGCCAAGAGTGGCGATAATGTCGCGGACTTTGGCCGCATGCCCGAATGATTCGGTCGCCTCCTCCTCGAAATGCGCTTTCAGCGTCAACATCTCCAAGCCTTTGATATAAACCGCATAATGCGCATACAGCGCCTGCGCCCGCAGTTCCCACCCGAGCGCTTTATTCAATTCATTGAGGGCTTGCTGCTGATTAGATAATTGCACCGGCATACTGTTCTCCAAAAATTTTGATTTATTCACTGCAGAGGATTTATTTTCACACGCCGCAACAACTAATTAAATTTAACCAAAGCCCCGGCCAAGCGCAAGCAGAATTCGCGTCCCAATTCAACAACGCAAGAGTTTCCGCTTGACATTGAATTGAATTGTCATTAAATATAAAAACTATGAATAATTCAACTCGACCCACGGCTTATCTTTCCCCCAAATTGAATTCCGCGCCGCACGGCAACAAGGGCAATTTAGGCGTGTTTGCGATAGCCCCTGTGCAGGCCGGCGAAGTGCTCGTCGTTTGGGGCGGCGATGTGGTTCCGGCTAAAATTTTCTTTCAGCTACCGGTTTATTTGCAACAACACAGCTTACAGGTTGAAGAAGACCTCTACCTCGTCCCGGATGCAGTGGACGAGCCGGCAGATTTTGTCAATCATTCCTGCGAGCCCAATGCCGTGTTGAGCGGCCAGATCACGCTCATCGCGCAGCGCGACATCAGCCCGGGAGAAGAAGTCTGTTTTGATTACGCGATGTCCGACGGCGGCCCGTATGATGAGTTTGCCTGCGCTTGCGGCACGTCGCTTTGCCGCGGCAAGGTCACCGGCAATGACTGGCGGCAGCCCGAATTGTGGGAACGTTATGCCGGCCACTTCTCACCCTATTTGCAGCGGCGCATTGCGCGTTTGCGAAATCGAAAGAGTTGATTGGCCCATGCAACCCGGGACATGTCAAGCGCTTTTGGTTCTTGCCGACATCAGCGGTTTCACGAAATTCATGAAACTGCATACCATCACCGTCACCCACGCCAAGCAGATCATCGTCAAACTGCTGGAGTCGATCATTCAAACGGCCATGCCGCCCTTGAAGCTGATTGAGCTGGAGGGCGACGCCGTTTTCTTTTACGCCGCGTGTTACCAGGACGAGGCCGAGCTGGATCAACATGTCGGCGCGGTTAAAACGCAAATTATCGGATTTTTTAATTCGTTTTATCGGGAAATGCTCAAGCTGTGCGAATTGCAGCTTTGTGTCTGCGAAGCTTGCGTGAGCGTCAAAGATCTGCGTCTCAAAATGGTTCTGCACGCCGGCGAAGTGGCGGTCGAACGTATTCAGTCATTCGAGAAACTCTTTGGCATCGATGTGATTGTCGCGCATCGGTTGCTCAAAAATTCGATACCGGCCAAAGAATATATTTTGATGACGACACCGGTGCACCGGCGCCTTGGAGATTTTCACGCCCTCAAACCGGAAAAACGGCAAGAAAACTACGACGACATCGGTACGGTTGAATACTACGTGTACTATCCCTCCGCCGCGCTCATTGGCATCGACGGCGTGCACGAAAAACCAGCGCTGCCTCCCGCGCTGGTGAAATGGCGCTGGTATCTGCGGCTGGATTGGATCGGCTTATTGGATATTTTAGGTCTCCGCAAATTACGCGGTAAATTTTTACATTTGCCGGTGCGGCAAAGCGGTGAATAAAGCCGCGCGGCTTGCAAATGGTTCCGCTGCAAGGTTTTGGGTAAATTGTCGCGCCGCGTCTCTTTAGTTTTCCAAATCGGCAGTCTCAATAAACCTCGAGGCCCCAATGACCTTTTCCTGTTTCACCGAACGACGCACCGGTTGGGAAGGTGAAATCATCGTTTTAAAAACGCAGGACGGCGAGCTTGAACAAGAGGCGCGCATTGCGCCGACCGGCGGTTGCAATCTTTTTTCATATATCGTCAATGGGGTTGAACGTTTGCGCCAACCGCCAAGCTGGCGGGACGTGCCGACATTTTATTACGGCATCCCCATTCTCTTTCCCACGCCGAATCGCGTGCGGGATTGCCGGTATGAATTTGAGGGGCGCACGTATCAACATCGCAAAAATCACGAAGATCGTTTTCTGCACGGCCTCGTTTATGATGAATGGTGGAAGCCCGGCGAAGTCATCGCCAGCTCAACCACCGCTTCGTTTTCTGCGTGGCTGGAGATGCAACCCTATCATCACAATTTTCCGGCGTTCCCGTTTCCGCATAAAATCACTGTAACCTTCACATTGATGGCGGATCGTTTGACCATTGCCTATGAAGTTGAAAATACCGGTGAGAGCCGGTTGCCGTTTGGCTTCGGTTTGCATCCGTGGTTTCAAGTGCCGCGCCGCCGCGAAGACATGATCATCTGCGGCCCGGCGACGCATGAATTGGAGCTGGAACCGAAATTACTTTTGCCCACGACCAAATATTGGCCAATACAAGAGGCTCGGCCGGATTTGAGCCAACCCACGCCGCTTTCCCAAATTGATCTTGACACCGTTTATTTCGGCATGCGCCCCGAAAAACCGGCCTGGATTGAATACGTTGATGAAAAACTGCGTTTGGAATTGCACGCCACCGCCGATTTTACACATTTGATTGTTTATTCGCCGGCGGATAAAGATTTCGTTTGCGTGGAAAATCAGACCTGCAGCGGCGACGTACACAATCTTTACGCGCGCGGCTTTCAGAATATCGCGCATTTGCTCATTCTCGATGCCGGCCAAAAACATTGCGGCGCCGTGCAGATGGTTTGGTGCAATCCAACCCGCCTCCCCGGAAAATAACCGCAGCGCTGCTCTTTCCAAAAGGAGAAAACTTTGTACGTTTATTCCACTCGTCAAGTGTTTAAAGCTGTTGCCGGCCTTATATTGGCAATCGCGCCGATTTTCTTTCTCACGTGCAATTCTGCAGACAAACTGGATCTATTGATCACCGGCGGCTTGATTTATGACGGCACTGGACAGCCCGCGCTGCTCGGCGATCTTGGTATTAAAGATGGAAAAATTGTTGCACGCGGCGACTTAAAAGATAAATCGGCAACCCGAAAGATCGACGCCGCCAACTTTGCGATTGCGCCCGGCTTCATCGATTTTCATTCACATAGCGATGAAGAATTATTGCTCGGCGCCGAAGCCCAATCGAAAATTCGTCAAGGCGTGACAACTGAAATCATTGGACAAGATGGCGGCTCGGTGGCGCCGTTGACAGAGAAGATGCGCGCGAAATGGAGCGAGAGTTTGAAAGCCAGTTATGGGGCCGAGGCCGATTGGCGCGATTTTTCCGGCTATTTTCAACATTTGGAAAAGGGCGGTATCATCACGAATGTAGCGAGTATGGTCGGGCAAGGCTCGCTGCGCGAATATGTGGTCGGTGAAGATAATCGCCCCGCCACCCCGGAAGAAATTGCGCAAATGCAAGCGTTGGCGCGCGAAGCGTTCAAACAAGGCGCGTATGGAATTTCTTCCGGACTCGAATACACGCCGGGAAGTTTTGCGAGCACCGAGGAAATCATTGCAGTCTGCAAAGCCATGGACGGCAGCGGCATTTACTCCACGCACATGCGCAATGAAGACGACGCCGTGCTCGACGCCGTCGACGAAGCCATTCGCATTGCCCGTGAGTCCGGCGTGGCGTTGAACATCTCACACCTCAAAGCGCAAAATCCGAAAAACTGGCAAAAGGTGCCGTCCATTCTCGACAAGCTCGATCAAGCGCGCGCCGCGGGAACGCAGGTGACCTGTGATCGTTATCCGTATATTGCCTACAACACCGGACTCTCTTCGCTGTTTCCGTTGTGGAGCCGCGAGGGAGGAAGTGAAAAATTTATGGCGCGTTTGCAAGATCCCGCGTTGCAAGATCGGCTGCGACTGGGAGCCACTGGCAAAGTAGCCAACCTCGGCGGCTGGCAAACAGTGATGATTGCGAGCTTGTCAAAGAATCCCGCGCGCGAAAAATATGAAGGCAAAAATTTCGCCGAGCTTTCGCAGGATGGCACCGACCCATTTAAACTTCTTATCGAACTGGTGCTCACAGAAGAGGGCGGCGGCAGCATGGTCGGCTTCGGCATGAGCGAAGAAGAATTGAGCGGGGTGTTAAAATATCCGCAAGCGATGGTGGCCAGCGATGGTTCCGCGCTCGCCACCAGTGGCAAGCTGCGTTTTGGCAATCCCCATCCGCGCAGTTTCGGCACATTCCCGCGCGTGTTGGGAAAATATGCCCGCGAGGAAAAGCTTTTCACTCTCGCCGAGGCCATCCGTAAAATGACGTCGTTGCCCGCGAGTGCGTTGGGCCTTAAAAATCGCGGCACTTTACAAGTCGGCAACTATGCCGATGTCGTTATTTTCTCCGCCGAACAAGTCATTGATTTAGCGCAGTGGACCGCGCCGCAGCAATATCCCGCCGGTATTGAATACGTGGTGGTGAATGGCGAAGTGGTTATTGAGCGCGGCGAATTTAATGGCAAGCTGGCGGGAAAAGTTTTGCGCGCGCCGTTTTGAGTGTGGCAAAACGTCCGTCTAAACAATTTACGCATTCTTGAAGCCGCCAATAATCGCGAATATGCGCTAATTTTTTATTCGCGGTTCGCAATTTGAGAAAGTCGTCTAAACGGCTTTCGTTAGTTGAAATTTATCCCTTCACTTTTTTTTGAGCCAATATGACAAAGACGACTTTTCGGTTTCCCACTGGTATTTTGCTGTTGGGGTTTTGCGGCTTGCTTTTTCTGACGGCTTGTTCAAGCTCGAAACCATTGCAGGTTGCGCAACCGGCCGGCGGCGCGCGTTCGCTGGCGGAATTACGTTTGCGAATAGAACAGGCTTTAAACGATCGCGCGCTGGCACATGCAATAACCGGAATCAAAATTGTTTCGTTGCGCACCGGCGAAGTTTTTTACGAGCGTAACGCCGACCTGCTGGCACACCCAGCCTCGAATCAAAAATTACTTACGTCAGCGACGGCGCTATCATTGCTCGGGCCGGCGTATGTTTTTCGCACCAGTGTGGCTTGCGATTCGGCGCAAAAAATCGAGAGCGTCATTGCGGGCGATCTATATTTGATCGGCCGTGGCAACCCGGATTTAACCGACAAAGACTTGTTCGGCCTCGCGCAAAATTTGGCGCAAATGGGCGTTAAAGAAATTCGCGGCAATCTGGTTGGCGATGATTTTTATTTTGACGATTTGCGCTGGGGCAACGGCTGGATGTGGGATGATGACCCCTCCACGGATGAGCCGCGGCTTTCGGCGCTCACGGTGAATGACAATGCCGTCACGGTTCGTGTCACTCCGGCGGATACTGCCGGCAAGCCGGCGCGTGTGCAAATCATTCCGCCGACCGATCACGTCACGCTGGTGAATACGAGCACCACCGTGAAACGCCAAACACAAATTGACTCGCTGCAATTGCCGCCGCTGCTGATCACGCGCCATTGGCAACAAAACGAAAATACCATTCTTGTCTCCGGTAGCATCGCGCAAGATGAATCCCCGCAAGAAGAAACGTTGAATATTTTGTACCCGGAAATTTATTGTGGCAAACTTTTCCGCGACGCCTTACGGACGGCGGGAATTACGCTACAAGGCCAGGTGCTTCGCGGCGCCGCGCCGGCGAAAATAAAAACCCTCGCCGAGCATCGCAGCCCGATGATGCCGATCTTGATCAATCTCAACAAAGTTTCCGACAACCTCACCGCCGAACTGTTGCTCAAAACTCTCGGCGCCGAGAAATTCGGCCGGCCCGGCACTGCGGCAAATGGCATTCGCGTGATGCGGCAATTTTTTAGCAGCGCCGGGATAGACACGAACGCGGTTTACAGCGCCGACGGCTCTGGCGTGTCGCATTACAATTTAGTCACCCCGGCAAACCTGGTGAGCTTACTCACGGCGATGTGGAAAAATTTTGCGATCCGCAACGAGTTTGTGGCAACTTTACCGATTGCCGGCGTGGATGGAACATTGCGCGGGCGCATGAAAGGCACAACTGCGGCCAACGTGCTTCACGCCAAAACTGGCACGCTTAGCGCGGTGAGCACACTTTCCGGTTACACCACCACCGCCGAGGGTGAAGAGTTGGCGTTTTCATTCATGATGCAACATTTCCTCGGCAGCAGCCGCGCGGTTCGTTCGATTCAAGATCGTCTCGGCGCGGAATTGAGCGGGTTTCGGCGCGGTGCTTCAGCGGCTCAATGATGGTATTCTCCGTAAAGAACTATCGCGCTCTTTAAATCACGAAGACACAAAGACACGAAGTGAGTTTTCTTGGTATCTTTGTGCCTTCGCGCTTATTGGGCTTGCAACCAAGCCATGGTATGATTTTTTAGTATCAACTAAATCGGGAAGAAAATCCCGCCCAACCGGGTTAATATAAGATGACCAATTAACCTGGAAGACCCATGAAAAATTCTCTTCTCATTTTAGGCACAACGATTTTATTGATGCTGTGGCTGCGATACGTAAAGGCGGAAACCGCATCGGATAAATCGCGCCCGGCCCCGGAATTTCCCGCGCATGACTCTAGCCGCTGGATCAACTCGCCGCCGCTGAAAATGGCGAGCAGTGGCGAAAACGGCCTGCGCGGCAAGGTGGTTCTACTCAACGTTTGGACGTTCATGTGTTGGAATTGCTCAAACAGTTACCCCTGGATCAGAGAGGTACAAAGCAAATTCAAAGATAAAAATTTCGTCATCATCGGCATTCACTCGCCGGAATTTGACCGTGAGCGTGA
>CAYZFF010000231.1:5922-7298 GCA_964477305.1 uncultured Cytophagia bacterium | reverse complement strand
AATGCTGAAAACGAAATCAATCGTATTGGTTGTCGCCTTGATGAGTTTGGTAAATGGCGCCATCGCGCAAGAACAGTTGGCCGAGAATCTGAAAGTCTTCCAACCCTTCCTCGGCAAAACCTGGAGAGGCGAGTTTAAAAATTCCACCAAAGAGAAGCCGATCATCGACGTGGCGCGCTGGGAACGCGCGCTCAATGGCAACGCCGTTCGCGCGCTGCACTCCATCAACAACGGCGAATACGGCGGCGAGTCGATTATTTTTTGGGATAACGAAAAAAAGAGCATCGTGTATTATTACTTCACGACCGCGGGATTTTTCACCACCGGAACGATGACGGTTGAGAACGGAAAATACATCAGTCACGAATACGTCAAAGGCAATCAGGGTGGCATCACTGAAGTAAAGGGCACCGGTGAAATCACCGCGGATGGCAAGATGATCACCACTTCGCAATATCTGCAAGACGGCAAATGGGTGGATGGCCACGCCGCGACTTACGTCGAAGATGCAACGGCGCAGGTGGTCTTTAAATAAGGTCCGAAGTCTAAAATGCGCAATGTTTCTCTCTCAAAACCGATTCTGGAATTTTACGAAAGATACGACGAAGCGAATCGTCTCTCGACCGGTGTTTTCCAGCTTGAATTGGCGCGCACGCAGGAAATTTTGCAGCGGCATTTGCCGGCGCCGCCGGCGAAGATTCTCGATATCGGCGGCGGCCCGGGCGTTTATTCGTGCTGGCTCGCGCAGTTGGGTTATGAAGTTCATTTGCTTGATCCCGCACCGTCACACCTCGAACAGGCGAAAGCCTTATCTGCTAAACAACCCGAGCATCTGATTGCTGGCTTCATTCTCGGCAACGCCTGCCAGCTTGATTTCGCCGATCAAAGCGCCGACGTCGTGTTGATGTTCGGCCCACTTTATCATCTGCACGAGCAGCAAGATCGCCTCACGGCGCTCAAAGAAGCCCATCGCGTGCTGCGACAAGGTGGGCGATTGTTTGCTGCCGTCATCTCGCGATTCGCTTCCGTGCTGGATGGACTTTTTCAAGGTTTCCTTGACGATCCGCAATTTGCCCAAATTGTCGCGCAGGATTTGGTTGACGGCAAACATCGCAATCCGACCAATAATATTTTTTATTTCACTGACGCCTATTTTCACCGCGCCGAGGAGCTGGTGGCTGAACTTGCCGAAGCCGGTCTGCAACATGAAAAGACGTTGGCCATCGAAGGCCCCGGCTGGTGGCTGCAAAATTTCGAGGCATGGTGGAATGATGCCGACCGGCGTGAGCGTCTACTCGACTTGACGAGAAAATTGGAAAGCGAACCAAGTCTCATCGGCGCGAGCGCGCATATCATGGGCATTGCTCGGAAACCGT
>CAYZFF010000231.1:2148-5822 GCA_964477305.1 uncultured Cytophagia bacterium | reverse complement strand
CCAATTCTTTTGCCCAGCAAAATAAAAAATCCCCCGCGTCTAATGCCGAGTACCGATCCTATCTCGCGCATATCGCCGCGGCGAATGCCTCGTTGCGGTTGAATGAAACCGCCGAGGCCAAGCGCTGGTTGGCCGGCGCGCCGGCGCCGTATCGCAATTGGGAATGGCGTTATCTCAACGCACGCAGCGACAATAGCGTGGCGAAGATCGAAGGCCTCGATGCCAAACCTGACGAAGTGCATTACAGCCCGGACGGCAAAATGCTTGTCGCGGCGATGCCGGACAACAGCATTCGCGTGTTCGACGCAGAGAGTTTGAAAGAAATCAAACGTCTCATCGGCCACAAGGGCGTGGTTTACGCCGCGAAATTCAGCCCCGATGGCAGCCGCGTGGTTTCATGCTCGCGCGACACGACGATTGCGATCTGGAATGTGGCAACGGGAAATATCGAATGGCAAGTCAAAGGCGGCGGCTACGGTTTGGCTGATGTCGATATGAGTCCAGACGGCAAAACTGTTGCTTATTGTTCATGGTATTTAAAAAATCGCGGCGTCGTCGGCATCGTTTCGCTTTGGGATATTGCCTCGACAAAAGAAATTTGGCGCACCAATTTTGCGACGCATCCGCTCGTCGATATTCGTTTTAGTCCGGATGGTAAACGCCTCGCCGTGGGCACCTGGGAATGGCGCGTTGGCGTGTGGAATCTTGAGAAAAAAGATGAACCGCCCATGGTGTTGCATTTTGACGATGTGCCGGCGTATTCGGCGATTGATGACATCGCCTTCAGCCCCGATGGCAAAAAGATCGCCGCCGCGACAAAAAATGGTACGCCCCGCGTGTGGAATCTGGAAACAGGCAAATTGCTCTTTGAATTACGCGGCCATCAACAACCCGTTTTTGCGATTGCGTTCACGAATGACGGCAAATCCATTTACACCGGTGGCGGTGATGCTGTGCTCATGCGGTGGGACGCGACGACGGGAAAGCTGGTGAAGAAAATTTATGGCCATGAGAATAAAATCAATTCCATCTCATTTCATCCGCAAGGTGATAGGTTTGTAACGGCTTCAACCGATCAGTCGATTCGAATTTGGGAGAAGAGTTATGGCGAAGAATTTTCCAATTCAGCCGGACGGAGCAAAGATATTTATGCTTTTCCGTTGAGCCGTGACGGCACGCAACTGGCGACGAGCGGCCCGGAGGCGACGATCAGTGTTTGGAACGCCAACTCCGGCGGGCTGCTCAACAACTTCAAAGGCTTGAATGCGCTGATCAATGCCGCCGATTTTAATTCGGACGGCTCATTGTTAGTGGCTTGCAATTGGGACACCCTCGTAAAAATTTTCAACGTGAAAACCGGCGAAGTTTACCGTGAATTGCGCGGCCTCGAGGGCGGCAGCAGCGGTTGCGCGTTCAGCCCGGACGGCAAGTTCGTCGCGTCGGCTTCGCGGAAAAAGTTTGCTTTCGTTTGGAATGTCGAAACTGGTTCGCTGGTCAAAAAATTGCCGCAGGAGAGCAGCCTTTATTGCGTCACCTTTAGTCCCGATGGCTCGCTGTTGGCCACTGGCGGTAACGACGGTACGTTGACCTTGTGGAACACGACGACCTTTGAAAAGGTTCGCGCGATTCCGGCGCACCAGGGTGGAATTTATTGTATTGCGTTTACCAAAGATGGCCGGAAGATGGCGACCGGTGCCGAGGATAACGCAAAGATTTTCGACGTCAAGACCGGCGCCGTTCTTCACGAATTAAAAAGTCATGCGCAACGCGTTTGGACAGTGGCTTTTTCACCGGATGACAGCCGGCTCGCCACCGGCTCGGCGGATTTGACCGTACGCGTGTGGGATGTCGAACGCGGCGCGATGGTGGCAACGTTTGCGGACTTCACGAATCCGGTTTATAATGTCGTCTTCACCCCCGACGGCTCACGCTTGCTTGCCAATTCGAGCGGAACGGAAATTGTGGTGTATGACGCGATGCCGTATGCGGAGCGGATACGGCAAACCCAATGAACGGCGGCCAAGCGAATAGACTTTATCCGAAATAAGCGAAACGCATTGTGAAAGCGCGAAGAATTTAGCCAAAATGACATTGGGGCGCATTTAAAAGTTATTTCGGATAAGGTCTATTTGACCCTGCTCTCGGCTCAAAGTGACAGCGCCTGTTGCTAACGCAACACCGATTTCGTCAATACACAATCGCAGCAATTTTACCGCACGGGCACCGAACAGCAGCGCAACGGCTGCTGCAATGCTTTATGGCCTCAAACCTCATGCGCTGCTCTCCCTTACCCTTTCGCCTGCTAAACTCGATCAACAATTTGCACCTTGCTTTTTTCTCCGAGAAATGTTATCATTAGATCAAGGAATGGCTGTCATTCAGGCTGAACCATGCCTTCTGAATGTTAAGATTATGGCCCGAATCTAACGACTCCACGTCATCTTCTGCTCAATAAAATTGAGTGATGGGGATAGCGCTATCAAATTTTAAGGAGCGTCATAAACTTTGAATATCAATTAGGAATAGCCCAACCCATGCACCACCGCCTCCGCCACCTCGCCCACGAAATCGTACCCGAAATTACCGCCGCGCGGCGGCATCTTCATCAGCATCCCGAGTTGAGTTGGCAGGAAAAAGAAACCGCGACGTTCATTCGCAAATTTCTCGCGCCGCTCGATTTAGAAATTCGCACGACGGAAAAGCTACACGCAACGGTTGCGATCATTCATGGCGCCAAACCCGGCCCGACTGTCGGGTTGCGTGCGGATATTGACGCGCTGCCCATTTTTGAGCAGAACGACATCCCATATCGCTCCCAAAATGCTGGTTGTATGCATGCCTGCGGCCACGACGGCCACACCGCAGTTTTGCTTGGTGCGACAAAAATTCTGGCGGAACTGCGGCATGAATTGTGCGGTAACATTATTTGTGCCTTTCAGCCCGCCGAAGAACATAATGGCGGCGGCAAAGCGTTGTTGGAGTCAAATCTTCTGCATGGTTTGAACATTGACGCATTTTTTGCTTTGCACGCGTGGCCGTATATTCCAGTTGGAACCATCGGCCTCAAACGCGGTGCGATGATGGCGGCCATCGATGATTTTGAAATCGTCATTCATGGCAAGTCCGGACACGCCGCGCATCCGCTCGCGGCTATCGATCCGGTGTTGATTGCCGCGCACGTCATCACGGCAGTGCAGAGTTTGGTAACGCGCGAACGGCATGGCGCTGATCCGGCGGTGATCAGTGTAACGATGATTCACGGCGGCACCGCCGACAATGTGATTCCGGCGGAAGTTCGGCTCGGTGGCACGATTCGCACGCTGCAGGCGGAAACACGCGAGCGTTTAACTCGCCGCTTCACGGAGTTAGTGCAAGGCGTCGCGCAATCTTTCGGCGGCCGTGCCGAGGTGATGCTCGATCCCGGTTATCCGTCGCTTGTGAATGATGAGCGCATGGTTGATCTTGTGGAAAAAGTCGCCGGCGAGATCGTCGGCTCCTCCAAAGTCGTCGAATTGAAAGAGCCGAGCATGGGCGGTGAAGATTTTGCTTATTACCTGCAAAAATATCCCGGCGCAATGTTTCGTCTCGGCGTCGGGCCCGCGCCGTCATTGCACTCGGACACGTTCAATTTTAACGACGAGGCGCTGGAAACGGGAATGATGATGATGGCGAGT
>CAYZFF010000231.1:0-2048 GCA_964477305.1 uncultured Cytophagia bacterium | reverse complement strand
CAATCCGTTGGCAAAATCACCGGAACCGTCACTGCCGCTGACACCAACGAACCGCTCAATGGCGCGAATGTCGCCGTCACCAAAACGTTGTTGGGCGCGGCCTCGGATGAAAACGGGCATTTTATCATTCGCCGCCTCCCGCCCGGCGCCTATTTGCTCAAAGTTTCATTTCTCGGCTATCGCACCGAATTGATTCGCGTGCGGGTTCAATTCGATTCCACCTCGCAACTGCAAATCGCCCTGCAGCCGTCGGCGGTTGAGTCTGAAACCGTCATCGTCACCGGCTCGCGCCAGCAGGAAGATTTGCAGCGCGCCGCCAACAGCGTCAGCGTGGTCGGGTCGATGGAAATTCGCCGCCGCAATAATTTTCGGATTGACGAAAGTTTGCAAAGTATCGCCGGCATCACCCTCGTCGGCGAGAACGTGAATGTGCGCGGCGGCTCCGGCTACGCGCTGCTCGGCCTCGGCGCCAGTCGCGTGCTGATGTTGATCGATGATGTGCCGGTGTTGACCAGTGATCTCGGTCGCGCCAACTGGGATATTTTGCCGGTGACGGAAGTCGAACGCGTCGAAGTTTTGAAAGGCGCCTCGTCGGTGCTGTACGGCTCCGGCGGCATCAGCGGCGTGATCAATATTCTCACGAAGCGCCCAACGCAATCGCCGTCGTTCAGTTTTCGCCAGAGCGCCGGCGTTTATGATGAGCCTGCGGTGCCGGAATGGAAATGGACGAATCGCACGCTGTATTATTATCGCACCGACGCAAGTTACAGCCAAACATTTTACCGGCTTGGTCTGCGCCTCGCCGTGTCGCGGCACGAATCGACCGGCGACCGTGATCGCGGCGATTTCCGGCGCTGGTATTTTACCGGCAAAGCCTCGTACCGCCTTCCCGACGATTCGAATCTCGCGCTGTTTGCAACGTACAGCCGTGACGCGCGCGGGTTCTTTTTTAAATTGCAAGATCTCAATTCGCCGTTGAAAAGCGATACGCAAGATCACGTTGAGCTGAACGGCTCGGCGGCGTCGCTGGTTTACACCAAAATTTTTTCACCGAAATTTTCCACGAAAGCTCGGTTCTCCTTTAATTCACAGCTCATCGGTTTACCCTCCGAACTCGCGAAGGATTTCAAGCCGGCGCTCGGGTTTAGCGGGGAATCGCAATGGAACTGGCTGCCGCATCAAGCGCACAGCGTGGTGTTTGGGGCCGATTATAAACGGGATGAGGCCGAATCCAAACATTATGGCAAACACAGCGGCAACGCAATTTCGCCGTATTTTCAGGATATTTGGAAGATTTCGAATCTCTGGCAAATTCATACCGGCCTGCGTTATGACACGTTCACGCTGGTCGGCGATTCAACAGAGAAACAACTCAGTCCGAAATTCGGCGCGAGCTATAATTTCTTGCCGAATTCGATTTTGCACTTTTCCATTGGACGCGGTTTTCGTTCGCCCTCGATTGCCGAGCGCTTTGCCCAGTTCAAAAGCCGCGGCGGCTTCGAGTTGAATAGCAATCCGGATTTGCAGCCGGAGCGCTCGACGCTGTTTGATCTTGGCCTGCGCCAGCGCTTGAGCGAAACGATCTCGGCGGAAGTGACCGTTTTCCAAAATCAATATGAGAATTTAATCGAATTGGATACAAAGCGCATTCCGACGCTGCAGTTTCTGAATTATCCGCGCACGCGCATGCGCGGCGTTGAAACCGAATTTAAAGGCCGCTGGTGGGGCAATCGGTTGGGATTGGAAACGGCGTTGAGTTGGATGGAAGCCAAAAGTTTGGAAGACGATCCGGCCACCGGTTTGAAAGAAAATCAAATTCTGCCGTATCGCCCGAAATTCACGGCGTTCGTTTCGCCGTCGCTCACGCTCGGGCCAACTTCGGTTGAGGCGGATTATCGCTATGTTTCGCGTTACGACAAAACATTGAAATTTCCCGAAGAAGTGCCGCAAAAAACGTGGGATGTGCGCCTGCACTATCGCTGGCATCCGCTGGCGCTGCAACTCGGCGTGAAGAACGCGGTGAATTACAACTACGCGCCGGTCGAACG
>CAYZFF010000230.1:0-7303 GCA_964477305.1 uncultured Cytophagia bacterium | reverse complement strand
ATGCTGCAAAACCATTGGTTTTGGGGCGGATTAACGATTATCTGTCTCGTGTGGTATTCGACGATTACGATTTATGTTGCCATCAAAGGTGCAAACGATATTCGTGAGATGTTGCGGCGGCTGGGTGATCGAAAAAAGGCAAACTAATCTTAGCTTTTATAATTCGGATGGTTTGACAAAATCGAATTCTACATTTGAATTTTCATAAGGCATTTTATGTTAAAAGGAGTTTATTCTGTTCTGCCCACGCCTTTCGCGCCCAATGGCGAAATCGACGTCGCGAGTTTGAAGCGTGTGATTGATCTGTATATCCGCGCCGGCGTCGATGGCTTGACGGCCTCGGGTGTAACCAGTGAAACGGCGCGGCTCAGTGATGCCGAGCGTTTGTTCATGCTCGAAACGGTGATGGCGCATGTCAATAAGCGTGTGCCTGTCGTCATCGGCGCTTCGACCGAAGGTTTGCACACGTGCATCGAACTTTCGAAAAAAGCCAAAGCGTTGAACGCGGCCGCGGTGATGATCAGTCCACCGCGCCTGCCGAAACTGAATTCGGAGGCAGTGGTCAAACATTTTCGCGCCGTTGCGGAGGCCGTAGATATTCCGATCATCGTGCAGGATTATCCGCCGGTTTCCGGATTCACGATGGAAGCTTCATTGTTGGCGCGCATCGCGCGAGAAGTTCCTGCCGCGCGGACCATTAAATTAGAAGATGCGCCGACGCCATTCAAAACCGCGCGCGTGCTCGAGCAGGTTGGCGATCTCAAACTGGCTATTTTCGGCGGGCTGGGTGGCACCTATTTGCTCGAAGAATTAATGGCCGGCGCCACCGGCGCCATGACGGGATTTGCCGTGCCGGAAATTTTGGTGCAAGTGGTTCGGCTCTTTCACGCCGGCGAATTGCCAAAAGCTGCGGAGATCTTTTATCGCAACGTAGCGCTGATGCGATTTGAATTTCAGGAAGGCATCGGCATGGCGATTCGCAAAGAAATGCTGCGCCGCCGCGGCGCGATTGTGCATCCCGGCATTCGCCCACCCGGCGCGCAACTAGACGCTTCAACACAGCAGGCGTTGGATTCGCTGTTGAATTGGTTTTTGCAAAATAATAAGGAAATGCAATGGACCTTGGATTAACCGGAAAAGTCGCCATGGTGGCGGGCGCGAGCAAGGGCCTTGGCTTTGCCGTCGCGCGTTTGCTCGCCGCCGAAGGCGCTTCAGTCTCCATGGCGTCACGTGATGCTGCGGCAATTCAGGCGGCGAAGGCGAAAATCGAGAACGAAACCGGCAAAGCCGTTTATGCGTGCGCTGCCGATGTGCGTTCAGCGCCGGCCATTTTGCAATGGCGGGATGAGACGATCAAACAGTGGGGTGGCGTCGATCTGCTGTTTGCTAATTCCGGCGGCCCGCCGGCGGGTGGTTTTATGACGTTTGATGATCAAGTCTGGCAAGACGCCGTTGATTTGTTGTTGTTGAGCGCGGTCCGCATGGCCCGCGCCGTGATTCCATTCATGAAGCAACGGGGCGGCGGCAGCATCGTGTTTTCAACCTCATCATCGGTAAAAGAGCCGATTGAGAATTTAACCCTGTCCAACGTGGTGCGGGCTGCAATCCCGGCGCTGGCGAAAACATTGTCGCGTGAGTTTGCCGCCGACAACATTCGCTGCAATAACGTGATTCCCGGCCGTATTGATACGGATCGCGTGCGCGAGTTGGATATGATTAATGCGAAAAAGAAAAATGTCGCGGTTGATGAACAAAAGAAAATGATGGCTGCAGCTATTCCGCTGGGCCGTTATGGTACGGCGGAGGAATACGCCCGCGCTGTGGTTTTTCTGCTCGCGCCGGTTTCGGCTTACATCACCGGCGCAACGTTACAGGTGGATGGGGGCGTCATTCGAAGCGTCTTCTAAAAACTTTTTGAACAGGAACAATCGGGATTGTCACGAATTTTTAGTTTTAAAATCTTACGAAGGAAGGAAAAGCATGAGTTTTGCTCGCAGTGCATTGCTTTGGGTTTCGGAAAATCGCCGGCTCCGGCAAACTTTGCCGCGTTATAAATTTATCCGCCGCGCCGTGTCGCGCTTTATGCCCGGGGAAGAATTGGCCGACGCCATGCAAGCGGCCCAACAATTGCAAGCCAGTAAGATCAATACGATTGTTACTCGCCTCGGCGAAAATGTTTCGACGGTGGCGGAAACGGAAGAGGTGACGGCGCACTATCTGCAAGCGTTGCCGCAAATTCAGCAAAAAAAATTGGACGCCTATATTTCGGTGAAGCCCACCCAACTGGGTTTGGATTTTGATGAAAAACTCTGCTTGCGAAATTTAACGGCCATCGTCGAACGGGCGCAAGCTTTAAAGAACTGGGTTTGGATTGATATGGAACAAAGCGGTTATGTCGATCGAACTTTGACCCTGTATAAAAATATTAAACAAAAATATCCGCAAGTGGGTTTGTGCGTGCAGGCTTATCTTTACCGGACGCAAAAAGACCTTGAAGATTTGCTGCCGTATGCTCCTGCCATTCGCCTGGTGAAAGGTGCCTACATGGAGCCGGCGAATGTTGCGTATCCAAAGAAAGTCGACGTTGACGCCAGCTTTCTCGCGTTGACCAAAATGTTGCTGGCCAATATTAAGAAAAACGGCGTCACGCTCGGCGTGGCCACACATGATAAAATTTTGATTCAACAGATTCAACAAGCCGCCGCGGCAATGGGGCTTGCCAAAACCGATTACGAGTTTCAACTTCTTTTCGGTATCCAGGCCGATGAACAATTCCGGCTCGCCAATGCGGGCTATCGCCTGCGCACGCTCATCAGCTACGGCAGTTACTGGTTTCCGTGGTATGTCCGCCGCCTTGCCGAGCGTCCGGCTAATGTGTGGTTTGTGGTGAAGAATATGTTTCAATAACTGCGAAAAGTTCATGCTCAAACTCGACCTCATTCAAACCGTTGCCTTCGCCGGTGTCGTACTGTTTATCGGTTATGGTATTCGTCGTGTTATCCCGGTTTTAACGCGTTACAATATCCCGGCGCCGGTAGTCGGAGGATTGCTCGTTGCTGTCATTGTTCTCATCGCGCGCCGATATGAAGTCACGTTATTTCAATTCGACACGACCTTGCAAAGTCCCTTGATGATTGCTTTTTTCACCACGATTGGTTTTGGCGCGAGCTTTTCTTTGTTGAAAGTCGGCGGGCCGCAGGTTGTCCTTTTTTTTATCATTGCAACGATTTTTGCCGTCGCGCAAAACGTGCTGGGAATATTGCTCACTATGCCGTTTGGATTACACCCGCTCTTTGGTGTTCTCACCGGCTCGGTTACCCTCACGGGCGGCCCGGCCACCGGTTTAGCTTTCGCGCCGTTATTCGAGCAAGCCGGGGTGACTGGCGCGGCTTCGATTGCCGTTGCGGCGGCGATGGCCGGAATTATTTCGGGTGGTTTAATCGGCGGCCCGGTCGGGACGTATTTGATCGAACGGCACCAATTGGTCACAAAAATCAACCCTTCTCCGCTTGCTTTGCCACAAACGGCAGCGAATATCGTTGAAGATAAAATGTCCGAACTGGCGAGCCCCACGCCGGCGGGTGAAGACGTCGAAACTTATGCGCTGCTTAAAAGCATCGTCGTCATTCTCGTCGCGATGTGGATCGGCTCGTGGGTCAGCGAATGGTTCAAGGCGATGAAAATCACCCTGCCGGCTTATATCGGCGCGATGTTAGTGGCGGCGGTCATTCGTAATGTTGATGATGTAACGAGAAAAATTAAACTCTCGCAGCGCGTAATCGATGATCTCGGCAATGCCGCGCTGGCGCTGTTTATCGTGATGGCGTTGATGACGTTGAAACTCTGGGAACTTGCCGGCCTCGCGCTGCCGTTGTTGGTGATTCTTCTCGCGCAGGTGGCACTGATCGCAATCATCGCGCTTTGGCCGCTTTATCGTTTGATGGGACGCGATTATGAGGCCGCGGTGATTGGCGGCGGCTTTTGCGGTTTCATGCTCGGCACCACCGCGAATGCGATGGCAAATATGAAAGCCTTGGTGGAGCGTTACGGCGCGGCCCCGCGCGCTTTTCTCATCGTGCCGATGGTCGGCGCCTTTTTTATTGATTTCACCAATGCGCTGATCATTACGGCGTGTTTGAATCTTTGGCAATAAATTTGGGCTTCAGTAATAATTTTTGATTTTTCTTTTATTTAAAATTTATGTCGCGAAATGATTTCCGCGCCCATGCGCTCCGGCATTTGCCGGCCGTCGAGAAAGTATTGCAGGTTGCAAGCATTAGCAAGCTTAAAAGTCAATTGTCTCCTGCCATTCTTACTGGTTGCGTGCGACATGCAATAGCGCTGGTGCGGGAACAATGGAAAAAAAATCCTCCGGCGCTGTTCGATGCCGAAAATATTCTACAACATGTGACCCAGCTCGCGTTAGCCGAAGCGCAACAATTGTTGCAAGCGAGTCTGCAGCGAGTGATCAATGGCACCGGGGTGATTTTGCACACCGGCTTGGGGCGCGCGGTTTTAGCGCCCTCGGCCCAGGTCCACGCGCAGGAAATTTTGGCGGGTTATTGCAATCTCGAAATCGATCTGGAAACCGGCGAGCGCGGCGACCGCAATTTGCACGTTGAGAAAATTTTGTGTGAATTAACCGGCGCAGAAGCGGCCTGCGTGGTGAATAACAATGCCGCCGCGGTTTTGCTGACGCTGAACACGATGGCGTTCGGAAAGCAGGTGATCATCTCGCGTGGCCAGTTGGTCGAGATCGGCGGCGCGTTTCGTATGCCGGAAGTCATTCGCAAAAGCGGCGCGAAGATGGTAGAAGTCGGCACGACGAACAAAACCAAGATTTCCGATTATGCCGAAGCCGTCACGCCGAAAACCGCAGCGTTGTTGGCCGTGCATACGAGCAACTATCGCGTCGTCGGTTTCACGCAGGAAGTTCATCTCGACGAGCTTGTGAAGTTGGGGCGCAAAAATAATTTGCCCATCGTGCACGATCTCGGCGGCGGTGTGCTGCTCGATTTGCGAAAATTCGGCTTGCCGTACGAACCGGTTGTGAGTGAAAGCGTGCGCGCCGGCGCCAGTGTCATTACGTTCAGCGGTGATAAAGTTTTGGGTGGCCCGCAATGCGGTTTGATTGTAGGCGAAAAAAAGTGGATCGCGACAATCAAGAAAAATCCTTTGCTGCGGGCGCTGCGCTGCGACAAAGTCACGCTGGCATTATTGGAAAGCACATTGCGGCTTTTTTTGCGACCGGAACAATTGCTCAAAGCACATCCGGTGTGGCGCATGCTCACGGAAAAGTCCAGTGTCGTGCGCGCCCGCGCCGTGCAATTGCAGAACGCGATTAACGAGAATTGCGGCGATACGCTTGCAACGATTGTCCGCCGTGCCGACGCGGAAGCCGGCAGTGGCGCGCTGCCGATTGAGAAAATTTCCAGTTTCGCCGTTGGCCTGCGCAGTCAAATTTATTCTGCAAGTGAATTGGCGAAAAGGTTCCGTCTCGCGGCGATTCCGGTTCTTGGGTATTTGCGCGAAGAATATTTCTGGCTTGATGCGCGTACGCTGCGGGATGAGGAGATTGCTGATGTTGCTCGAATAGCAAAAGCGCTCTCAAGCTAACACTTCCGGCGTTTTACGCGACCTTGATTTTTGACCTGCAAACGGATATGTTAAACTCCAATGCTTGATAAACAAATCAACTCGATTGGCTGCTTACTGTTGCACGGATTCACCGGCAATCCGGCGGAGATGGAAGGCCTGGCGAGTTTTTTGCGCCGGCAGGGTTGTTCTGTTAATGTGCCGACACTCCCAGGTCATGCGACGCAGCCGGATGATCTCCGCGATATTCCTTATCAAGAATGGATTGATACGAGCGAGAAAGCGTTGCGCGAACTTAAGCAACAGCACCCGGTGGTTTTTGTGGTTGGCCAATCAATGGGCGGAACGTTGGCGTTGCATCTTGCGGCGAACCATCATTTCAACGGCGTGGTGACGCTGGCTGCGGCATTGCGTCTGCCGTTGCATCTCGAATTGGCGAGTTATGTTTTTGCGCCGTTCATTCCGATTCGCTACAAACCCAATGGCTCGGATGTGCGTGACCTCAACGGCAAGGCGCTGCTGCAAAATTACGATCATTATCCGATGTCGGCGGTGCGGCAGCTCATGCGCATGCTGCGTAAAGTTCGCAATGAGTTGGCGGCGGTGACGATGCCGCTGCTTGCCATCCATGCGCGGGAAGATCATGTCGTGCCATTTGACAATCTCGCGCTGCTGATGAGTTTAGTGAAGTCGGCTGCCGCCGAACCAATGGTTGTCGAGAAGTCTTATCACGTGCTCACTGTGGATCATGATCGCGAAATTATTTTTTCCCGCATCGGGGAATTTATTCTCCAACACGCTTCGAATTTATGACGCCGAATAAACCAGAGAAAAAAGGGCGACTGGCGGAACTGCGCGAATTGCGAACGCTGTTGCCTTATTTGCGAAAATATCGCCGGCAAGTAATAGCGGGCATTGTCTTTATTATTCTCACGAATGCTTTCACCTTGCTGGCGCCGCAGGTGTTGCGTTATGCCATTGACATGCTTAACAACAACATCACGAAGTTGCGATTGCTGCAGGTCGGGGGCTTGATTTTGCTCGTCTCGCTACTCGGCGGCATTTGCCGTTACTGGATGCGGCAGTTGATCATCGTCGTGTCGCGGTTGATCGAATACGATTTGCGCAACGATTATTTTCGTCATTTGCAAACACTGTCGCGGAACTTTTTTCACCGGGTGCCCACCGGCGATTTGATGGCGCGCGCCACGAATGATTTAGGCGCGGTGCGGTCGCTGCTCGGCCCCGGCATTATGTACTCGACCAACACGTTCACGGTCGGCATCGGCGCGCTGGTGATCATGCTGTGGATGAATGCACCGCTGACGCTTACGGCGATGCTGTTGTTGCCGGTCATGGTGATCACTGTCAATTTTGCGATGGGCCGCATTCATAAACTCTATGAAAAAATTCAGGAGCAATTTTCTCAGCTCACCACACGGGCGCAGGAAAACCTCGCCGGCATCCGGGTGGTCAAAGCTTATCAGCGCGAGTCGTTTGAGATCGGCGCTTTTGCCAATCTTAATCGGGGTTATTGGCAGCGAAATTTATCGCTGGCCAAACTCGAAGGCGTGCTGTGGTCGTTGATGGGTCTGCTTTCGGGCGCAAGCACGTTGATTTTATTATGGCTCGGCGGCCGCAGCGTGATTCGCGGTGAATTTACCAAGGGCCAGTTTGTTGCATTCTTTGCTTACATGGGCGAGTTGAC
>CAYZFF010000229.1:0-7324 GCA_964477305.1 uncultured Cytophagia bacterium | reverse complement strand
TTCACGGGGTCGCTCATTCCCATCTGGCCGGAATGTAGAAATACGCCATAAAGCCCCCATGAGACAACGGTCATTAATGCGAAAATTAACCATGTCATGCTGGATTGTGAAGCGTTGGTGTCGGGCATTAAATTCTCCGTTTGAAAATAACGTTTGTAGTGGCTCCTTCAGGGCCTGGCGGTAGCAACAATACGTGAATGCCTGAAGGCATCACTACGAGCCAAATATTTTTGATATACTTCACTCGTCGCTTCAGCCATCACCTCATCACTAAATGATCGTTGCACCGCCGACTTTCCCGTTTGTCCCAATTGTTCGCGCAGTTCGGCGCTGTGCAGCAATTTTTCAATTCCCTCGGCGACAGCTTTGGGGGAATTGGGTTCCACCAAGATACCACCGCCGGTCGATAAAAGCAACTCCGGAAAAGCGCCGTGCTCGGGTTGCACCACCGGCACGCCGTTCGCCAGCGCTTCCAAAACAGAAAGGCCTTTCGACTCGTGATACACCGTGGGCACGGAAAGAACGTGCAGATGATTTAGAAAATTTATTTTCTCGACGCGGTCGACTTCGC
Source organism: uncultured Cytophagia bacterium (assembly GCA_964477305.1). GTDB lineage: Bacteria > Zhuqueibacterota > Zhuqueibacteria > Zhuqueibacterales > Zhuqueibacteraceae > Zhuqueibacter. The sequence continues at coordinate 6,753 of CAYZFF010000229.1, read as the reverse complement.
CATAATATTTGACTGCATCCTGCAAGCCCCATGCGGCAATTTGTTTTTGAAGGTTTTTAAAATACTGCCGATCTTTTTCGCCGAGGTAACCAGCGATGTTGAGTTGAAGATTGTTAGAACCAAATTTTTGGGTGAGGAGGTGAAAGGCTTCAACGAGCAAATGCAAACCTTTCTCCGGGCAAATGCGCGCCAAGTAGCCAATAACAAAAACCGGGCTGCCATTCCGGTTTTGCGCCAGACCGTGTCCTTGCAAGTTGATGCCGAGATGCACGACATGCATTTTTTCAGACGGAACTTGCAGAAATTCCGCCATGAAATCGGCGTAATATCGGCTCGTCGCGATGAAGCCATCCACCTCGCGCGCGCGTTCGCGCAAGAGCTGACGCGCCTGCGTTTTGTAAGGCTCGACGAGTTCATTGAGAAAAAGATCTTCGCCCTGCACGGCGCAAAGCACCGGAACGCCCAGCGCTTTTTTAATCTCGCGCGCCATGCCCAAAAACATTGAGTTGGTCAGTTGAACAATTTCCGGGCGATACGAATCTCGCAGCCAGTCGATGAGTTTGAGCAACTCTTTTTTTTGGCGCCCTTCTTCGCCGGCGAGAATGGAAACCGTGAGCGCCCCCAATTCTCTGGCATCAGTAGACGCGCTGAATCGCGACACCCAATTCAGCAAAGCGGTGCTGTTGAAAATTTTATCCAACAATTTTGGCGTGTGCCGAAACAGGGAAAACTTTTGCTCCAAATAAACATTGATGCCGCCGTAGAAAATTTTATCGACGGCCATGTTTGTTTCGTCGGTGCGCAACGGCGTGTAGGTGGGAATGAGAGCGACCTCATGCCCTTTTTTAATCAGCGCCGCGGCCAGCGTGTTGTCGTGAATGCAACTGCCGCAGTACATACCACCGGCGCCGGCGGCGATATAGGCGATTTTCATATTTATGTTTTCAGCGTTGCATGTTTAACGTGCCAAATTGATAAAGCATTCTATATGTTTGTGCCGTTCGCAACATTGATCCAAGTATGCACATGCGGCGAGCCGCGAAAGTACCAGACGAACGACGGGCCTTCGAGGCGCCAGCGATCCCAGATGCCGTCTTTGTCCGGTAAATCGCCGTCTTGATAGAAGCTAAGATGCAGCTTATCGAAGCCGCCGTTAATTTTGAGCGAAGTCATGACGCGATCAGCATCGTATTTTCGATACGGCGCCAACAACGAGCGCATGGCGGCCTCGACTAACTCTTTTTGATCGCGAGAGAGTTCACTAAGTGGAATACCGGAAAACTTCCCTTTGTCGCCTTGCAGTTGAATCGTCGCCGGGCTATCATCCGGAGAGTCGCGCCGAACCAGCGCTTGCTGCTGTTGTTTGCCATCCAACGCTTGATAAACTTTGCTCGCGAGCCGCGCCTGATGCCACCAAACATTACCGGGGTGATCCGGTTTTTCGTAGAACGTGACAGCATGGCCGTAGAAAATCGGGCCGCCGAATATGGCGTTCTGCTCGGCGCCACCATCCGCGCGGAGGGTTTGATGGCGTCCGGTGAGCATGAAGGCCAATTTCTCGCCGCCATCGCCGAACAAGCAGGCAGAGTAATTTCCGAGGCCGTCCATGTCGTCCTGCATCGCCCGCAAAATTTTTTCGTAGCCTTCTTCGCTGGTGACGGCTTTTAAAATTTCTTGAATGAGATGCTGTTGCTCACGCGAATAAAACTTATCGATCTGCTGCGGCACCACGCGCCAGTTGTTGTTGACTTGCAAACGGCGCGAATCGTTCCACGGCAAGAGAATGGTTCTTTTCTGTGGCTCCGAGAGGCTATCGCGCAGGCGTTTGACCAGGGTTTCAGCAGGTTCGGTAGTTTCGCGCTTGCTCAATGGCGTTGCGTGCAAAATAATCGGCGCTACCGCGACACCGGCAGCAACTTTTCCAACTTTCTGCAAAAACTCACGGCGCGTGATTTCGTGCTCAACATGGCGACTGAGGTTGCTAACGTTAACCGCTTCACCACAATCGGGGCACGTGTCGGGATGTTGAAAGGACATTTATTTTCACTCACATAAAATTACGCCTTTACTCCCGCAATAATTCAGACCTGTAAATTTACACCATAAAACGATTTCTTATTCCCACGGCATATCAAACCAGTGAATAAATTCCATCACGGCGCTGTCGATAATGCTGTATTCATCGCCGCGGTGGTTGGTGCGCGTGTAAGGAACTTTGGCATCGTCAAATAGCTGCGTAATAATATCGTCAAGTTCTGAGGTCATTTCTTCATAATCGTCAGACTCGCCGGCTGTTAACAAGGATGATTCGATGGAACCATCTTCAAATTTATTTCTAGATTTCTTGGATGCAACCTGCTTGGCATATTGCAACATTCCCGCAATCACCACGGCCAGACGATGCGTGCGGCCTTGTGGCACGAGTTGCTTGAGCATTTCAAGCCAAATGGCGTAAGTTTGCTCGCCCACGAGAGGCTTCAAACTACGTTTGGTCTGATTTTCAAACAGCGGCGGTTTTTTCATACGCAAGGCTTTGGGCTTTTGAAAACTAAACGCGAACTTTCGCGCGCCCTGTTGTCATTTTATCCGACGCGCCTGAAGCCTCTGTCGCAAAAAATTTTTCCAACGTTGCCGGCGCGGGCGGCTTAGTCAACAAGGAGCCGATCACCATCGCGGCTGTGGACACGATCAAAATAACGGCGACCGGCATGAGGCCGGCGTCGCCGATGGTTTCCGAGCCATTGAGGAAAAAGTAAAGCCATAAAACCACGACGCTGAGAATGGAGGCGTACGCGCCGTATTTCGTGCTCCGTTTCCAAAAAACGGCGGCCACGACAACGGGAAACATTGCCGCAAAGCCGGTAAACGTCCACACGCTAATGCGAAAAATGCTGCGATTAACAAAAAGCGAAAGAATGTAAGTGACTGCAATAATTGCCACCATAAACAGCCGCCCAAACAGAACTTGTTGTTTCTCGCTCATCTTGTCGTGAAAACCATAATGCCGCACGATATCTTGCGTGAACATCGTGCCGAGCGCAAGCGTTTGCGAATCCATCGAATTCATAATCGCCGAGAGCACACCTGCGGCTAAAAAGCCGGCCAGCACACCGGGCGCATGCAACTCAATCATTTTCGCGAGAATCGAATTAGCCTCCGGCCCTTTGAGCGTGAAATCAACGCTGCCCAGCACGCCGAGCAGCACACTCGGTATCCAGACGAGCGCGATGCACAGCGGATAAAACACCAGGGTGTAACGAAACGTGCTTGCGCGCTTTGCCGTCAACCAGTGCAGAAACATGTGCGGAAACATGCCGACCGACAACGGAATGCACGTGTAACTGAGAAGCTGCAGCGGCTTGATTTTGTCGCCGCGAATGAGGAGTTCTGGATGTTTTTCCGCCACCATTCTCATGCCGTTTTCAACGCCGCCCATTTTTTGAAAGACCACAATGAAAGCCGCGAGGCCGAACGTCATGAAGATCAAAACTTGAAATGTGTTGACCCACACCGTGCCGCGCATGCCGCCGTACGTCACATACGCGAGCGTTACCACGCACACGATCAACCCGCCGACCCACACCGGAATTTGGCCGCCAGTGATTTGGCTGAGTGTAATGCCGCTGCCCATGAAGCCAACCAGAATATATGGAATCATCAGCGCTGAAATCACGAAAAAGAGCAACAGGCCGACGCCATCAGAATCCCAACGCTGGCGGATATATTGAATCTGGGTGAGATAGCCGTGGCGTTTGCCGAGGGACCACACCCGCGTGCCGATAAAATAAAAAACCGTCGGAATGATCAAGCCGGATGATGAAGCCATGAGCGCGAAGACGCCAATGCCTTCGTGATAGGCCTCGCCGGAGGCGCCAAGAATCGCAAAGGCCGTCATGTTTGCGCCGAAGAGCGACATCAGCAACAGAAACGGTCCGAAGCTGCGGCTGGCAACAAAATAATCCTCGCCGGTGCCGCGAAAGAGTTTGTGGCTCAACGTGCCGACCGCCAGCACCAACGCGAGATAAACAAAGATCACTGTCATCGTCATTGTTTGCGCTCTCCTTCCTCGTCAACTTCAAGATGTTTTGGCCACGCATAAGTGACCAGCAAAAACATCAGCACGGCGGTGACGAGGCTAAAACCGAAATGATATGCGAGGCCGGCGGGCAGCCCGAATATAAGCGTCGGATCGTTCCACAGCCAAAGATCATTGTGCAGCACGTACAAAACAAACAGCCCCAAATACAACGTCCATTTGGGAAAAGCTTTTTTCATTGGCGCTCCCAGTGGTTCAGAGTTAAAAAGTTTTCAAAAACCACAACTCTTGATTGACGGTGTGCAAACGCATGCTACACCTGGTTTGAAAATCATCCGTTGGTAATATAAAAGTGAAAGCTTCACAACACAAGCTTAAATTTTGCGTTCACAATCTAAATTCAACCCCGCCATAAATGGCGAACGGGTTGCCGGGAATCACCGAAGCCGCGCCGAAGCCGCGGGTTTCGTATTTGGCGTCGAGAAGATTTTTCGCGTTGAGGCTCCAGCGCCATTGGCCGATATTATAATACAACATCGCGTCGACTAAAAAAATGCCGTCAATTTTAAATGCATTATCTTCGTCGATAAACTGTTCGCTAAGATAACGGGCGCCGGCGCCGATGCCGAAACGTTGTTTGATCTCCCGGTTCGTCCACACATTAAAAATATGTTTGGGCGCAAATGCGGGGGCGTTGCCGGAACGATCAAGGCGCAATACGGTTTGTCCGGTCTGAGTCGGAACAAGAACGTCTTCTTGAAATTCCGTCAGCTCAGCTTCGGTGAAAGCATACGTCACAAACGTTTGCCAGTTCCGCATCGGCTCGAGGGTCATCTCAAACTCCAGGCCGCGCGATTTTTGCTTGCCGAGGTTGTACGCCAAACCGCTGTAATCCGGAATCGTCAAATTGTCTTTCTTAATATCATAAAATGCCAGCGTCGTGTTGAGCTTACCGTCCAGCCATTGCGCTTTCGCGCCAAATTCAATTTGCTCACTCTCTTCTGCTTTCAAGTCACCCACGGTTTGCGACGAAGGCGGGCCAAAGGCTTTTCCCACATTCGCGTACAACGACCAATTCGGCGCCGGCGAAAAATTTACGCCCAGGATCGGGCTGGCTTTTTTGTACTCTCTTTTCGTCGGAGCGTTAAAAGCGCCGATCTGCTGCGAGAAAAGCTGCCGTGAATCTTTATAATCAAAGCGATCGTAACGTGCGCCAATAACGGTTTGAAATTTATCGGAAAAAGTGATTTGATTCACAAAAAATGGCGCAAGGGTAACGTTGCGGCCATCGGCGGTCATGAAGGGAAAGAACGTGCTGCCCACCGCCGGTGATTGCGGCGGCAGCAAATTCATCGGCTGCAATAAGCCAATGTTGATGGAAAATTCATCGTTGAGACGGCTCCATTCCACGCCGGCCAAAAGTTGATGGCGAAGGTTGCCGGTGTTGAAATTAAACGCGGCTTCCAATTGATTGCCCAATAACTTTTGTCGATCATCCAAATCGGTCAGCGATCTAAACACGAGGGCGTTGCCATTCTGCGTCGGAAGCGCGCCCTGAATCAATGTGCCTTCCGATTGCCAATCCAAATCCGTGAAATAAAATTTGTTGCGCAACGTCACGCGCCGGCTCAGGTGTGTTTCAAAATCAAAGCGGGCACGGGAAATTTTTTGCAGCGAATTATCCGAGGGCAGTTGATACGAGTTGGTGCGCGGCACGTTCGGAATCAGGTTATTGACCAACGGCAAACCTGTGTCCGGCGCATACTCGCTGTTCACATATTCATAATTAAAGGTAAATGAAGTGCGCTCATTCACGCGCAGGGTCAACGCCGGATTGAGGCTGAAATTATCGTTGTCTTTATTATCGCGATAACTGTCCGATTTTTGCCAAAGCCCGTTGAGCCGAAACGCCGCGCCTGAATTAAAATTTGCGAGACCGACATCCATCGTATTGTAAGTCGAATTGAATTGGCCAAACGATGCCGCAGCGTGCAAAAAATTTCTGAAAATCGGCTGCTTGCGTACGAGATTGACGGTACCGGAAAGTGGATTGCCGCCGTACAAAAACGCCCCGGGGCCTTTGAGCACTTCCACGCGCTCAATATTGTATAAATTATAGAATGTAACTTCTGGCTCCGCAGCGCCGTCCGTGAGCACGAGGCCGTTAGTGAGCGACTCGAAGCCGCGAATCACGAAGTAATCAAACGTGCCGAAACCGGACTGAGTGTTGACGCCGCTCACATTTTTCAGCGCGTCGGCGAGCACGATGGCGGCTTGGTTATCCAACAACGCATTCGTCACCACGCTCACACTGGCCGGGGTTTGCCGCAACGCGACGGGCAGCTTCATCGCCGTGGTGTTCGTACGCGGAATTTGTCCGATCCGCTCGCCGATGACCACGACGGTATCCTTTGAAATGTAATTTTTCTTGGTGTCTTCTTGAGCAAAAACGACAGTTGCAATCATCAGGCTTAAACCAACCAAGCGCGTGACCGCTCGTAGGTAAATTGAGAATTTCATCTTCAAAAAATTCCTCATAAAAGTAAACTAAGCTGGTGTGATTTTTATGTTATGCCACATGCAATTCAAATGAATGTTTTTATAAAAGATCAAATCGTTACAAAAACAAAGCCGTTCACCACCAAGACACGAGGGCAACAAGAAATGCTTGGTTAACCTCGTGACTTCGTGCCTTAGTGGTTAAATTAATTTACAGT
>CAYZFF010000228.1:6084-7409 GCA_964477305.1 uncultured Cytophagia bacterium | reverse complement strand
GGCGTTTTATTTGAACAAAGGCCGCGTTTCCAGCCGTTCACTCCAAAGCAGCTTTTTGACATGCTTAAACGCCTCGCGGTTTCTTTTCTCCTCGCGATGGCGGACAATCCCCTCCGCCGTACAAAACAACGCTTCGGCATAAACCTTTGTCACCTCCGGCGCGCGAATGAGTCGCGCCCACGGCACATGCGCCGGCGCAAAGCGTGCCAGCGCGGCGTAAGAAAATTTGCAATCTTCCCATTGCGAGATCGCCCCTTTCGCGCGGCGCTGAAAATGCGGGCGTTGCAAACGTTGCGGAAAATGACACCAATCATCAATCAATGGGCACGGTTGCTCATGTGGGCAGGGCGCCAGCGTGCGAGCGCCCGCTTGCAATAATTGCTCCCGCGCATTTTTTATGGCCAGAAAAGCCGCCGAAGTGCCGGGTTCAACGAGCAACAAAACCCCGGCGCAATGTTCCCAGGCGTAGCGCACCAGCCGTTGTTGATCGCCGGTGCTCAGCTCATTCAAAACATGCCCGATCACCACGAGATCAAAAACGCGATTCTCCGGCGGCAGTTGCTGCCGAAAGTCAATTTTCTGCCATACACAGTTCTGCACCGCGGTAGGTGCGGACGCTAGCGCCAATTTTTTTCCGATCTGAATAAAAGCCGTTTCGCGCTCCCACGCTTCGAGATGGATTAATGCCGGCCAATGTTCAACGGCCGCCCACAACGCCGTGCCCGGCCCACTGCCAAGATCGAGTAATGATTGCGGCGACCACTCCAGCGCTTGTGCTTGCGTGGCCGCCATCGCGCCGTAAAGTTGTGCATAGGTCGCCGGAAAAATTTGCGCGAGATAGGCGAGCGTTTGCTCCTCACCGCGCGCGAAACTCCGCGGCAAGTCCTCGCGCTCACCGCGATAACGCCGGCTCAGCGCCTGCGCCGCGCTCACCAACTGTTGCGCCGGCAGCGTTTTGAGCCTCTCGCGGATGGCGGTTTCTAAATTTGGAGGAAGTGCAAGCACGGGAAGATAAATTGATGCGCCAATGAAAACGCCGTTCGTTTGATTATAGAAACGAGCGGCGTTCTAAAAAGTCAATTGATAATCTGGACTATTCATAGAGCATAAACCACGAAGGCGCAAAGACACGAAGAACAATGGCCCATCAGGTTTTGAAAAAAATTGAGTTTTTACGGCCACCCAGGCATGCGTTCTCTAAAATTAAAACTTTGTGCCTTCGGGTCTTGGTGGTTATGAATAATTCAGAGCGACAAAGCTTAAAATTATTTTTTTCGCATTTTTTCCAATTCTTCGCGCAGCCGCGCATTTTCCGCTTCGGCGGC
>CAYZFF010000228.1:0-5984 GCA_964477305.1 uncultured Cytophagia bacterium | reverse complement strand
CGCGCGGCATGGCTTTCGGCGCGAGTTAACAAAAGTTGTTTTTTCTTGGGATCGTAAAGACGCAACACTCCGCCCTCCAACCGTAACTCCAACCCCAACACCTCGCTCTTCAGCCGCGTGCCAACAATGGGCAAATAATCGCCGCTTTCCAGCCGGAAACCGCGCAACGCCGGGCGAATCGTGTCGCCGAAGGGATCGAAAATAAAATACTCTTTGACGCCCAGATTGGCGTAAATAAAACGCTTGTTGCCGAGGTCTTCTTTCTTCGTGCTCAACGAGGTCAACTCGAGCACGAACTCCGGCGCTTTGCCCTCTTTCTCAATATTATAAATCCGCCGTTTTTTCTTTTGCACGCCGCGCACCACCAAAATATCCGGCGAGACGGATTGCATTTCACCGGCGTCGTCGCGGTAATAAACAAAGATGTTGCCGGAAATATAAACCTGCTCGTCGGCGCGAAAGTGTTCTTCCAGCGTATCGAGCACGTCCATCATAATATCACGATGATCATCGGTTTCCGCCATGGGTTTCCCATCCGATTCTGGAAGATAACCTTCCGGGTAAGAACGGCGTGGGTAAGTCGCTGGTGCAGTCATTGTGGCCATGATTTCTTTCCTAATGGATGCTCACAATATAAAAAAGTTTTCAATTGGAGTCAAGTTTGAAATCGCTTCAAAGCGCCTTGCCCAGCGCAAAATACCAGCGCAATTGTTGTTTGGCTTCGCCGGGCAACGGATGGCTCAACCAGAGTGGAAAATACATGCGCGCCGAAAACTGGGAAAAAAGACTGACCCCGAACAAACGTGTCTGCGAACCGCCGAAACTCAGCGCGGCGCCGGCGTTCGCCCGCGTGAGCGAGCCGGCCGCGCGAATCGGCCAAAGCGCACCGCGATCATAAAACGCAAATGGGGAAAAACCCAGAATATTGAAATTCGGCTCCAACTCAAAATTGCAGCTCGCATATTTTTCCGCCAACAAGGGCGTGCCGGTGTAACCGCGCAAATTGCCGCCGCCTTCGACCAGGCGATGGGTGCTGCCGATCCAATCGCCCACCGTTTTTAATTGATCATTTCGAAACCGCGCCCGCGCGTCGGCCCCCTCGCCGTGAAACACATCCTGCAACGGCAAGCGATCCGGCCCGAACGAAGTGCCGAGATTCACTTGCAGCCGCGTTTGCCAACCGGGCAGGCGATAACGCGTCGCGACCCTGCCGCTGAGTTTGGTAAAAGATGATTCACTCGCCGGCAACGCGCTTTCCAGCCGCCATTGCGTTTCGCCGCCAAAGCGGCCACGGGCGAAACGTCCCTCGGCTTGCAAATACGCCAATAAAATTTTTTGCTGGTCCCATTCCTGCGTCGTTACTTTTCCGGTGTCATTCTCGGTGATGCGAAAGGTGTAAGCCCCCTCGAGTAAACGCGAGTAATTTAAACCGATTTGCCATGCAGCGCTTGCCGTCGAAGTCAAGCTGCGCAACCCTTCAAATTGCAAACGCGCGTCGGCTTCAAACCGGCCTTCATTTTTGCGCGCCAACAAGGCATAGCGATTGCGCAAATGACTCCGGCGCAAGGGATGACTGTAGCCAATGGTTCCGTCAATTTCCTGCGAGCGCAGGCCGTAATTGAGATCGAGCGCCAGATTGTTATAAAACGCGCGATAACTGGTTTTGGTTTTCACGCCGAGGCGCCAACCATCAATATCGTTGTTACTGAGATCCGGCCGCCACAGCACCACATACGCGTCGCCGGGCATGAACACGTAACGCATGAACGGCAGATCGGGTTTGAAGGCGAGCCGCCGCCGGCCGTTGTTGAGCAGATTGGTGTCCATGATTTGATCATGGGGATCGACGACGACGCGCCCGGGTTTCTCCGCCGTTTCAAAAACAACTTTGCCGGATTCGTTTTTTCCATCCCAGCGTTTGGTTTCCATGCGTCCGTCGCCGCGCTCCAGTTCAACCTCCACGGGCATGACGCCGTCGCCTTTGCGTTTGATTTCAACTTCCGTGATCCAGGTGCCGTCGCCGCGCTGTGTCTTCACAATCGCGCCTTTTTGATAATCGACGGTCGGCGTTTGATGCAGCCATTGATTAAAAAACCAACTCAAATCTTGTGTGCTCGTTTGTTCACAAATGGCTTTAAAATCGGCTTCGCCCGCATGTTTAAATTTCCATTCGGCATAATACTGCTGCAAGCTTGCCGTGAAGGCGGAATCGCCGATGACGTAACGCAGCATTTCGTAAAACAAATCCGCTTTCATATACGAGTTAAAAAACATGCCGGGCGGATCTTTGTATTGATGAATCGAATTGGCGATCGGCTCGTTTTGGCCGGAGGTCATATACAGGCGGCTAAAATTGCGCAGCATTTCATTTATGGAGGGCAGGGGATAAAGCTTGGCAAACAGGCCCATCTCTTTCCGCGCGCTGTCGGCATCGTAGCCGAGCTGGCCGTGTTTTCGCTCCGAAAAATTTTTCGCAAAAAACAATGCCAGCCCGTTTGCCAGCCAGCTTTCGTGCACGCCGTTGCTGCCGACGATGCCCGGGAAATACAGCCGGCTGAACGCAAAGTTTAATTCAAAAATATCTGCATCGCTCATCAGCATCATCGGCGGCTGATTGGTTTCGCGCTGCGCCGACATGACGATATGAAGTTGCGGAAAGGGATAGACGCCGGTATAGCTTTGAATATAATGTAGAACTTCGGTGAAATTTTTCCAAATTTCCTGGACAAAATAGCGGTGCGCTTCCCCGCGGCCAAAAACGTTGACTGGAAATGACGTCACAAACGTTGTCCGGACAAATTCCGGCGACAGGCTCCAAATAAAATTTTGCGCCGGCGCCGCGTGGAAGCGGACTTGACGCGGCCCGGAGTTTTTTAAAACTTGCCGCACCGAATCCTGCCAGGCTATAAAATTTTTGCCGTGCACGGTGGTGTCGATGGTGACGGTGTCCCAGCCCGGATCGCCGGCAACGACTTCGCCCGATCCGACGATGATATAATTTCCGGGGACGGTAATGGTCGCGTCAACCGTGGCGAATTCGGCATAAACGCTTTGCGCTTCCATTAAAAAATGAAACGGCTCGGCGTTCCAGCCGTTGCGATCATAGACCACGACGCGCGGGAACCAGTGGATGAAATCGATCTGTTGCGTCGAGGCCGGCCGCGTCCGACTTCGGCGATTTTCACGGCGTGTCTCCGCCGCCGGAGGGCCAAAAGCATTTTTGTAATCCTGCGTGAAACTCAGACCCAGCAACAGCGAATCGCCGGGAAATAAATTTTTCGGCAGCGGCAAATCTAAAAGCGTGTCATGAAAATCAAAGGCGCGCAATGGAAATTCGGTTTCGCTGCCGATGGCGTGAAATTGCAAGCTTTGAATCGTCAGCGGATAATCGCCCTCGTGAATGATGCGGATATTGTCGCTGCGGAAGCGCCGCATCTCGCGCATCGCGGTGTTCTCTTCGTCAAAAAAAGCGTTGGCCGGCACTTGCAAATAAATCCGTTTGAGCGTGTCCGGCGAATTGTTTCTATACGTCAAGGTCAGATTGCCGGTGAGCGTTTTCGTCGTGGTATCGAACGTTGCTGCGATTTCATACCGCACGCCCTGTTGAAAAAATGCGCGTTGCCTCGGCGCGTTTTGGCTGAGGCCTGGAATCGGTAGAACTAAAACAAGACTCAAGGTGAAAATTTTTTCCATCATGCTATGCAATGTGCTCCAATAGTGTTTTTGTTAAACAGGAAAGTTCCGAGTAAATCCTGAAAGGTTTTTGTAACGTCAGAATCAAATTTAACCCGGAGACGCCGGGCATACGGAGAAAGCATGGAAAATAATATATTTTTTAAAAGTTTTTCTCCGTGAACTCTGTGGCTCCGTGTTTAAAAAGTTCATAAATTTTAAGCTACCGGTTTTTCTTTTGTCAAGATGTTATCGCCTCGCCACGGCGCACGCCGAGCATGAAGGCAAAAGCGATGCCGAGACCGATGGCGCCGTACAGAAAAATAACACGATAATCATTATTAAAAATCGCGATGATTTTGCCGGCCAGAATCGGCCCAACAATCGCCGAAGATTGCGAAGCCAGATAGTACAAACCCGCATACGCGCCGACTCGTGCGGGCGGCGCGCAATCCACGACCATCGGCAATGAATTCACCACGATCACCGCCCATGCGATGCCGGAAGCGGCGAGTAAGAGCCGGGCTTGCCACACGGTGTGTACAAAATGACCACAAATGAGCAACAACGCAAACGTTACAATCGCAAATTGAATTGCGCGCCGACGGCCCAATTGAGCGCCCACCCAGCCGCCCGGCACGGCAAATAAAATAATGCTCAGCGCGAAAAAAGCGCCAATCGACGTCGCCTGTCCGCTGTTGACTTGCAAAGCATTCACGGCAAAGGAGGTGAAAAAAACTTCGATGGCATTGAAACTCAGAAACCAGAAAAAAATCGCGGCCAGCAAGCGCAGTGCTGAACGGTCGCGATCAAACACCACCGTGCGCAAACTCTCCAACAGCTTGGGTTCGCTTTCGCTCGGTTCGAGTTGTTCGGGCGCCGGCTCGCGAATAAACCGCAGCACGACGAGGCAGCCGAGCAACATCACCACGCCGCCAAAATAAAACGGCGCAGCAACTGAAATTTTGAACAGCGCGCCCCCAACGAGCGTCGCGAGAATGCCGCCGATGCCGCCCATTAAATTAATGACGCCGTTGGCCTGTGACCGCTGCGGCGACGGCGTGATGTCCGGCATCAGCACGATCAACGGCGTGCGGAAAAGATCCATACTGAGCAGCATCAGGCAAATGGTCAACATGAAAATGCCGAGTTGCCCTCCCAGCGCCTGCGGAATGGCAGCGAAGCAGAGCATTGCGAGTGGCGCGCCCACGGCAATAAACGGCTTGCGGCGCCCCCATCGCGTTCGCAAGCGGTCCGACCATGCGCCGACATACGGCAAAATAAACAGCGCCGCCAGATTGTCCAGCGTCATGATAAAACCGGTCAGCGTTGTGCCGAGTCCAAAACCCGTCACGCCGGCGCTGGTTGAAAAATCCGGGCGGCCGGCTTGCAGGAAAATGGGAACGTACGCGTTGTAAATGCCCCATAACAATGAAATCCCCATAAATCCAAAACCCAGCAAGACAAGCCGCCAATAAGAAACTCGCATTCCGCCTCCGTAAAACGTTGTCGGCTAAACTTTGTTGAATGACGGTGAATCGTTGCTTAAAATCGCGACGAAAAATTTTAGCAAAAAATCCTTGACATTTAAAATTCGTTTTCTTATCATAGAAACCAGAATAAATATAAAAGTTTCCAGGTTTTATGGTAAACGGCAGCTATGCCGTTTTATTTTGGTTGATTGGAAACTTAAAAAACGATAAAAGTTTCCATTGCCGATTAGTGAAATCCACCCCAAACTCCGTGCTGCGCGAACGCATTATCCTGAAAGCGCGGGAAAAATTCGCCCACCGCGGCTACGGCAAAACTTCGATGGATGCCATTGCCGGCGAGCTGGCGATCAGCAAGAAGACGCTGTATAAGCTTTTTCCGACCAAGCTCCGGCTGGCCGAAATGCTGGTGGAGCACAAATTGGCCGAAATCAATCGCCGCTGCGACGCGATTCTGGCCAGTCCGCTGCCGGCGATTGAAAAGCTGTTGCGCATCGTGCAGATGATTACCGAACAACAACAGCATTTTGTGACGAAACCATTGCTCGAAAGTTTCCGCCGGCATTTGCCGCATCTCTGGCACCGCATCGAAGCCTTTCGCCGGGAGCGGATGCGCAAAAATCTGGAGGTGATTCTCGTGCAGGGCGAACGCGACGGCACGGTGCGCACCGATTTTAACCGGGAGATGTTTTTTTATTTTCTCCTCGGTGCGATCAACGAGGGCATCAATCCCGAAGTGTTGATCAAATCTTCCTATTCGATGCACGAAGCGTTGTCGACCTTGTTCGATATTTTTATGAATGGCACGCTGACGGCCAAAGG
>CAYZFF010000227.1:0-7419 GCA_964477305.1 uncultured Cytophagia bacterium | reverse complement strand
AAGAGAAAGAGTATGAGTAAGATGAAGAGTAAGAGCAAAACGTATATTTGAAAAACATGGAAGAAGCAAAACTTCAGTTTCAGAACCGCCGCACGTTGATGATCTTGCTTGGCGTTGTTACGATGCTGCTGATCATTTCGGTGGTGACGGTATTGGTTAAAAATTAGTTTGAATTACCGCCCGAACACTTGCCGTGCCCGGGCAGTAATCCTGCAGGTGAGCTTTGGCAGCAGAAACTCTCTTCGACGCAGAAATTAAAAAACGCGACGATGATGTCGCGATTAAAAAAAGCTTTGGCCAAGGGCCGCCGCCGTTCTTTGAAGAGCCACAGTTCGGTCCCGGCGGCAATGGTCGGGGCGAAGGTTCGCGTTCGCCGGTCGGCAATATTTTTCTCGCGATGCTGTTGTTTATCGGCGCGGATGTCATGTTTTTTGCCGGTCTCATCGGCGCGTTCGTGGTTTTTCGCTTCGGCGCCACGGATTGGCCGCCGCTCGGCCAACCGCGCCTGCCCATCGCGGTGACCGGGGTGAATACGCTGGTTTTGTTAATCAGCGGCATTACCATGCTGCAAACCTGGCGGCATCTTGATGATTGGCATCGCAAGCGCATCACTAATTTTTTAAATTTGACTGCGCTGCTCGGCACGATCTTCTTGCTGGTACAAGGTTATGAATGGATGAAGCTCATTCGTTATGGCCTCACGATGCAATCGAGTGTGTATGGCGCGATTTTTTATACACTCATTGGCTGTCATGCCCTGCACGTCTTCAGCGCCGTGATTTGGATGTTGATCGTGTTGATGAAGTTGCAACAAAATCAATTTAATGCCAAAAAACACAACGGCATCAAGCTCGCGGGTATGTACTGGTTTCTTGTTGTCGCTTTGTGGCCCATGTTGTACTGGCTGGTGTATTTGTAACTCAGGCGACTCGTCTGAGTTAAAAGCTTATTAAAAGTCCTATGCATAAACTAAGAATTATAATTGTCTTTTTCTTCGCGATCATTCTGTTCAATGCCACAGCCCTGTTCGCGTGCCCCGGTTGCAACGCTATTGGTTCCAGCCAGTTGGCCCGCGCGTTCAATCCGAGCGTGCTGTTTATGATGGCGATGCCGTTTACCGTCTTTGGCGCGATTGCCGGCGGCATCGCTTACACCTATTGGCGGGCGCAGAAGAAAGTAAATCGGCCCAGCAGCAGTTCAGAAGAGACCTTAGCAAACGAAAATTAAGTTAGTCATTACGAGTGTTTCTCGGCGAAGCAATCGATGCGAAACGGGCAACCGAGTGCTTCGCCCCGCTGAAAACGCGGGACTCGCAATGATTCGATGTCATCAACCTCGACGCAATTCAGTAAATCTCAATCTGAAGGAGGAGAAAAATTGAGTCACGCCACGACACATGCGATTGAACCGGCGGAATCGCCGTTGACCCCGGAAAGCTGGGGCAAACTCGGGATGTGGGTTTTCCTGGCCGGCGACGCTATGACGTTTGGTTCGTTGCTCGCGGGCTATGGCGCGCTACGCGCCGGCAGTATGGATTGGCCCGATCCGACGACTATTCTCGGCATCAACCTTACGGCGTTCATGACCTTCCTGCTCATTTGCAGCAGTGTGACGATGGTCAAAGGTCTGTCGGCGATCAAGCACGGCGATCAAAAGGGCATGCGCAATTATCTGTTGCTGACGGCACTCGGCGGCGCCATCTTTCTTGGTTTGCAAGCCTACGAGTGGACGCATTTGATTACCGGAGAACACAAAGTTCTGTTCACCACGACTGCCGGTCAGAAGAGTTTGTTCGGCGCGACTTTTTATGCCATCACCGGCTTCCACGGCGCGCACGTTACCGGCGGCGTGATTTACCTGCTCATTGTCGTTTTCAACGGCCTGCGCGGCAAATACTCCGCAGAAAATTTCAACGGCGTCGAGTTGGTCGGCTTGTACTGGCATTTTGTCGACCTGGTTTGGATTTTGGTATTTACGTTCATTTATTTGATTCCGAATCCGTCATAATCTATCAGGAGAAATATCCATGTCGGGAAATCACCAAGAACCGAATTATATGGCGGTGTTTTATTCGCTGGCCGTCTTGACCGCAGTGGAGGTTGGCGTGGCTTACTTGAAAGCATTGCCATTGCTCGTCATGGGCCTGGCGCTGGTTATTCTCGCGCTGGTCAAAGCTTTTCTCGTCGGCATGTACTTCATGCATTTGAAATTCGAGAAGCGCACGCTCGGCATCATTGCGCTAACGCCGCTGATTCTGTGCACCTTGTTGATCATCGCCCTGTTGCCGGATTTGACCGGCACCAAGCGCAAATCTGACACAACGGCGGTGGCGCAAACTGAACAGCATGACGCCGCTCAATAAATTTGTCTTTTCATTCTTTTGTTTTATCGTAATCGCAAGATGAGTAATTCAATTTATAATGTTTGGCTCCACCGCTTCGCAAAACTTGTGGCTGGAGCCACATTTGTTTTAATTTTTATCGGCGGCTTAGTGACCAGCACCGATTCCGGCCTTGCCGTGCCCGACTGGCCGACGACTTACGGCCAGTTTATGTTCTCGTTTCCGCTGTCGCAAATGGTTGGCGGCATTTTTTATGAACACGGCCATCGCATGGTCGCCAGTGTGGTTGGCATATTGATGGTTATTTTGGCCGTTTGGCTATGGCAAAAGGAGCCGCGCCGCTGGGTGAAACGGCTCGGGTGGTTGGCGCTGTTAGCCGTAATCGTTCAGGGCCTGCTCGGCGGCCTCACGGTTTTATTTTTATTGCCGACGGCTATTTCCGTCAGCCACGGGGCGCTGGCGCAAATATTTTTTTGCTTAACGATTTGTTTGGCCTTGTTTACCTCGAAAGAGTGGCAGCAAGCGCCCAATAAAATCACCGACGCATACCGCCCGCCGTTGCAAATTTTGACGATCGTGACAACCGCGGCCGTTTTCATGCAACTCATTCTCGGCGCGCTGATGCGCCACACCAAATCCGGTTTGGCGATTCCGGATTTTCCCTTGGCCTTCGGCCGGATCATTCCGCCATTTGATTCCGCCAAAATCGCCATTCACTTTTCGCACCGCATTGGCGCGCTTGTGGTTTCAACTCTGGTGATTTGGACGGCGGCGCGGATCATAAAATATTATCGCGGTGAGAAAAAACTCTATCGCCCTGCAATGTTTTTGATCTGCGCCCTGCTGATGCAATTGACCCTCGGCGCCTTTACGGTGTGGACGCAGAAAGATGTGTTAATTACGACGGCACATGTCGCGACCGGCGCCTTGATTTTAGGAACGAGTTTGTTTTTGACCTTGCGCACGCGCCGCTATCTTGCCGTTGTCGAAAAAACTTCCTTTGCAATTCAAGTTGGTGAGGCGATTTAATATTTGAAGCTTTGAGTTTATTAAAAAAGAAATGACTGCAACCCAACCCGGCGACGCCCGCCGCGGCCAGAAGCCGCCGAAAAAATTGCAGATTTATCATCATCCGAAAGTGGAGGGTGCGGAGTCGTTGGCTGATGAAATGGCGCATCATCTCAAGCGTCTCAATATTCAAGCGGAAGCGGTTTCGGTTTTAGATGAGATTGCGAAAGCGCGTTTGCCGGAATACGACATGATTGCCGTCATCGGCGGCGACGGCACGATGCTGCGCGGTGGGTGCATGGCGGCGCCGCATAATATTCCCGTCATCGGCGTCAATTACGGGCGGCTGGGATTTTTGCCGGAAGTTCAACCCAACGAATGGAAAGGCGTCATCGCCCGCATTCTTGTCGGCGATTACTGGCTCGAAGAGCGCACCATGCTGCATGTCGAGCATTACCGCGGCGAAGAAAAACTCAACACGGCTGAAGTGCTTAATGAGGCGGTGGTGAGTCGGGGCGTGCTCGCCCGCCCGATTCGCGTGAAGACCTGGGTCGATGGTGATGAGTTGACGACGTATGTATGCGATGGGCTGATTGTGGCAACCGCGACCGGCTCCACGGCTTATGCGCTTGCCGCCGGCGGCCCGATTTTACCGCCGGAGTTGAAAGACATTTTAATTATCCCGATTGCGCCGCATCTCTGCATCGATCGCGCCATCGTGCTCTCCCACGGCGCAACGTTGAAAATTCTCGTGCGCACCGAGCATCAAGCCATCATCAGCGCTGACGGCCAAATCGAAGTGTCGGTGCAGGACGGTGATCATGTGATCGTGAAAAAAAGCGATTACGTCACCCGCTTTGTGCGCGTGCAGGAGCCGACATATTTTTATCGCAATCTCAATTCGCGCATGAGCCAGAACCCCTCGGCGGAAAAAGCCAAATAAAAGCGTTTTATGATGAATAAACTTGTTGAACAAAAATTGACGCGCCATAATTTCTCCGATTATCTCGAGCTTACCAAACCGCGCGTGACGCTGATGGTCGTGATTACCATGGCCTTTGGATATTACCTCGGCTCGCGTGGCGCGATGGATTGGATGCTGCTCTTGCATGCTCTGCTCGGCACGACTCTCGTCGCCGGCGGCACCAGCGCCTTGAATCAATACTGGGAGCGCGATCTCGACGCGAAAATGCAACGCACCAAAAATCGCCCATTGCCGTCCGGACGTTTACAACCCCGCGACGCCTTGGTTTTCGGTGTCATCATTTCCCTGGCAGGAATTGTGCATTTGCTCGTTATGATCAACGCCTTGACCGCGCTTTTAGCTGCTGCCACATTGATCAGTTATGTTTTTCTTTATACCCCGCTGAAACAAAAAAATTCGCTTTCCACTATCGTTGGCGCGGTGCCCGGCGCCTTGCCTCCGCTGGGGGGGTGGACGGCGGCGCGCAATGATTTGAGCATCGAAGGCTGGATTCTCTTTGCGATTCTTTTTATCTGGCAACTCCCGCATTTTCTCGCCATTGCGTGGATCTATCGCGAAGATTACTTGCGCGGCGGTTTTCCGTTATTGACGGTCATTGATCCCGACGGCGACAGCGCCGGGCGGCAAATCATAAGCAATTGTTTAGCGCTGTTGCCGGTGAGTTTGTTGCCAACGATCGTCGGCATGGCCGGACGGTTTTATTTTGTCGGCGCGTTGGCTTTAAGTTTATTTTTTCTGGCGTGCGGCATCGCCGTCATGCGCCACCGTTCGAACGTTACGGTGCGACGTTTGTTGCATGCTTCTTTGCTTTACCTGCCGAGCTTGCTCGCTTTGATGGCCTTGGATAAAACCGCCTTTTGACATGAACACTTCGAAGCGTCTCAAATTCCTTTTTACTGTTTTCAGTTTCGGTTTACTCGCCACTGCTTGCGCAAACAGAGAAGAGCCGCTTCCGATTCTCAGTGCCATACCGGAATTCTCTCTTATCGAGCGCAGCGGTCAACCGTTCGGCTTGACTGATTTGCGCGGCAAAATTTGGGTGGCGGATTTTATTTTTACGAATTGCGCCGGCACGTGCCCCATCATGACAACCGCGATGACGGACATTCAACAAATGGCGCTCGCGGAAAATCTTGACGATGTTAAGCTGATTTCAATCACGGTCGATCCCGAACGCGATTCGCTGGAAGTTTTAAATCGTTTTGCCGACGGCTACGGCGCGCTCAAAGACCGCTGGTATTTTCTCACCGGCGACGGCGCTGCCATTCAACAATTAGCCCAAAAAGGTTTTCTTTTAAGCGCCGCCGCCAGCACTGGCGGTTCCGCAGAAGAGCCGATTATCCACAGCAATCGTTTTGTCTTGGTTGATCGACAGGGCCGTATTCGCGGTTATTATGACGGCACCGATGAAGAGAGTGTGAAGTTATTGCTAAAAGATTTGAAAAAACTTTATCGCGAAAACGCTTCATAGGATTTCCGATTAAATAACTTACCCAAGTGATCGTCATGCCCGAGCGCTTTAATCGGGCATCCACAGGCTTTAAACCGCTGGATTCCCGCCAAAAGCATGCGGGAATGACAGCCACGTGAAATGGGAAAGTTATTTAAATGTTGATCCATAACACAGACTGCCGTTCTGTCGACGCTGCAAATTTGGAATAAAACTTTTTAAAAATTCTGCTTAATGTCAATCTCCGATTTACCCGCCGTTAATGCCACCCTGAACGCTCTCAGTTCGATCTGGTTGATCTGCGGCTATATTTTTATTCGGCAGAAAAAGATAGCTGCACATCGCTTCTGCATGTTGGGGGCATTGGCCACTTCCGCGCTGTTTTTAATTTCGTATTTAACGTATCACTATCACGCCGGCTCGAAATCATTTACCGGACAAGGCGCGATTCGCACGGTTTATTTCACGATTTTATTGACGCACACGGTGTTGGCGATGGCGATTGTGCCGCTGGCGCTTATCACCTTGTCGCGTGCCCTCAAGGAACATTTTGACAAACATAAGCACATTGCCCGTTGGACGCTGCCGATCTGGTTTTATGTTTCGGTAACCGGGGTGGTTATTTATTTAATGCTGTATCAGATGTAGATGCAAAGCGTTTATCCGTTTAGCGGTTGAAGAAGAACTGGCTAACCCCGAGAACAAATGAATCTGGCAACACTGAAAACTGAATTATCCGCATATTGTCAAGCGCATCAACTCACGAAATTTGCGCCGGAAGAAATTTTTGAACTTTTGCAGGACGGTGAGAAAGTCGATTGGATGATGTCGATGCTCGTGCCGGCAGAGCAGCAGAGCGCGCACGGCCGTTTGGTGGAATTACTCACTGGCATTCGCCAGCAAGTTTATCAAGAGCCCGAACCCGCCCCAACTGTGGAAGTGATTGGAGAGCGCGCGTCCGTTGAAATTGAAGCACCGGCGCCTGAAGAGCCGGAGATGGACGAAGCCGAGTTGGAGAAGATGGCGCTGTCGATGCTGCCGCCCGGCGTCGATGCGCGCCAATTTAAAAAATTTCTCAGCTCGCAGCAGGGCGCGTTAATGGCGGATTTCGCCGCATTCTGTCAGGAAAAAGGCGCCGATGTGCAAGACGTCAAAGGCGGGAAGATTCCGGATGAGTTGCGCGCTTTGCAAGAGGAATGGATGAAAACGCCGCGCCAAACCTTGGAAGGCAAAACGCCGCATGAAGTACTCGGTGGCCGCTCGCTGCTGCCGCAAAAAGTTGAAACGGTTCGCCGCGCCGAACCGAAAGTCGGACGCAACGAC
Source organism: uncultured Cytophagia bacterium (assembly GCA_964477305.1). Taxonomy (GTDB): domain Bacteria; phylum Zhuqueibacterota; class Zhuqueibacteria; order Zhuqueibacterales; family Zhuqueibacteraceae; genus Zhuqueibacter. The sequence continues at coordinate 312 of CAYZFF010000227.1, read as the reverse complement.
CCGTGCCCGTGCGGTAGCGGCAAAAAATACAAGAAGTGTCACGGCGCGGGAGAATAATTGCCGACAGTCTGGTTGCGCGCCAGATTTTTTGGCACAAACTTGATCCGCTTTATTTTAGGGACTCCCATCTTTGGTTTAACGCCTCCAACATTTCCTCCAACGCTTTCACCCCTACAATCGCCTGCTGCGTGGGCCGAGCCTCCGCACTTTGCAAAACATTCAGCAAGTGTAAGAATTTATTCTGCAAACCAACAATCGTTTCTTTATCAGCAGAAGTTGCAGTAATGCTACCGTACAAGAAATCGGGATTGC
>CAYZFF010000226.1:0-7470 GCA_964477305.1 uncultured Cytophagia bacterium | reverse complement strand
ATTTGCAAAAATTTCCGCAATTGCGAACTGCCCACAGCGTTAAAAACTTCATAAATAAGCTACGCCGAACAAATCGCTTGACTTTTTTCTAAAGAAGATTAACTTTATAAATGGTCTGAAGAAGCGAATGTAGCTCAGTTGGTAGAGCGTCGGCTTCCCAAGCCGGATGTCGCGGGTTCGACCCCCGTCATTCGCTCGATCCTTCCAGGAAGAAGGAGTTTAATTTTTCATGTGTGATTGGTTGAAAATTATATTGTTGTGTCATCAAGCACTCAAGAGCACGCGGACGGTTCGCCGCTAGCGGAGACGAACGAACCAAATAGATTGTGGCAACAATTATGGCCGCTGAGTCAGCCAACCGGGTTTGCCTTTGCGCCAACGTCGCGAGCCATACGGCTACGGGATGGGTCGCCATTGCTCCTTTCGCATTTCCCACCGCAGCTAAATTTACCTCGTATACATTTTTTGAAATCAAATGTGGCGGTACGCCGCTGCTGGAATCATCCGATCTATTATGGAGAATAGACATGTTTAGAAATCGACTCGTTCAAAAAATTTTCGCTGGTTGGATTGTTGCACTCTTAACCACCAGCCTGGCTTTTGCTCAATATTCACAACCCGTCGGCGACGATGGCAGTGTTGATTGGAGCCAGCAGAAAATTAAAGCCACCGGCATTGGTGCGCCGAACCCCAACGCCCCTCCGGGAGCCCAGCGCGCCGGCGCGATTTTAGTAGCCAAATCCGATGCGTTGCGTAATCTGTTGGCAACAGTTCGCGGAATGTACCTAACATCCGAAACCACGGTTAATAATGCCGTCCTGGAAAGTGATATAATTAAAACCAAAGTCGAGGGTTTCTTGCGCGGCTTCACGGTGGTCGACACCCGTTATATGTCCGATCAATCGGTGGAAGTCGATGTGGAAGTGCCGTTGAGCGGCATTGCGGATGCCGTGTTGCCGCAGAATTTTGGCGGCGGTCGCTTCATGAGCGCGCAACCCGTTTGTCCGATGTGCGGGCAGGCTTGGCCGCAAGGTAAACCGGTTCCTCCGGGCGTGCAATTGACAGCGCCAAACATGGGCGGCACCACGTCGACCGGCTCAACCGGCGGCGCGTTTACCGGCCTCGTCATCGATGCCAAAGGCCTGGGCGTGATGCCGGCCATGGCTCCGAAAGTGGTCGATGAAACCGGCAATGAAGTTTACGGCTCGAAATATGTGAGCCGCGAATTTGCGGTCAAACAAGGCATGGTCGGTTACGACAAAGATGTTAACGCAGCGCGAAGCAATCAGCGCGTGACGAATAATCCCCTCATCATTAAGGGCATGAAAGCCAGTGGCGCGAACAGCACCGATGTTGTGGTTTCCAGTGCCGACGCGCAGCGCATTCATGCCGCCGCGCAATCGCAGAATTTTCTCGATAAATGCCGGGTGATGGTGATTTTGGATTAATTTCAAATTTTCACACGTTACACGTATCACGTTAAACGTGTAACGTGTTTAGATTCAAATTTATTTTTTTATTTTTTGGAAGGAGATTTATCATGGGAAAAAGAATTTCCCGGTTAACCACCGCGGCGCTGGTGGCGATGCTGGTCCTCGCGGGCCTCGGCTGCGGCTCGAAGACGTTGAAAAAAGAATCCGTGCTCGATACCGCCGACAATCATTTCAACCAAGGTATGCGCGAATTAGAGCGCGGTAATTTAGCCGAGGCGAAAAATGAATTTGTGCGCGCGCAAGGGCTTGACCCCAAGTATGCCGAGGCGCATGCCGGCATGGGCCTGGTGCTTGCCGTGGAAGCCAACAATGCCAAGGATAAAAAAACGCAAGAAACGCTTTATGATAAAGCGCTGGCTGCGGTGAATGAAGCGCTCGGCAAAAATGATAAATCGGTTGAAAGCTATATCATCAAAGGCCGCATTCTCGCCATGCAAATGAAGGGCGACGATTGGGCCAAAGAATCCGCCGAGCAATTTGAAAAAGCGCTGAAGCTGAATCCGAACAGCGACAAAGCGTGGTTTTATACCGGCGAAACGTATAAAAACGCGTATCAATTCGATATGTCGGCGAATGCCTACAGCAAAGCCATCGCGATGAAGAGCGAATATGCCGGCCGCGCTGACGCTCAATGGCAGATCGTGCAGAAAATTCAGCGGGCTGCGCCGGGCACGAAAATCGGCGCCAAGATTGCGTTGATTCCGGAAATTGATCGCGCCGATCTCGCCGTTCTGCTTTTGGAAGAATTGAAACTCGCGGAAGTTTTTGCGAAAAAGAAAACGCCGACTTACGACACCGGTTTCAAAGCGCCGGACGATCCGACCAAAATGACAACGTCGCAAACGCAACAAATTTCCGGTCCGACGGATATCGCCGATCATTGGGCGAAAAACTGGATCAACGACATCATAAAAATCGGCGGCATGGAAGAGTTCCCCGATCATACGTTCCGCCCGGATGATTTGATCACCCGCGCGAATTATTCGATGACGATGCAGCAGATTTTAATTTTAGCGACGAGCGACAAAACGATCGCGACCAAATATTTCGGCGGCCAGTCGCGCTTTCCGGATATGCGCAGCGATCATTTCGCCTATAATTCGGCGGCGTTGATGGTGGATCGCGGCATTATGACCGCGGATAAAATGTCCGGGGCGTTCACGCCCGACGGCAAAATGTCCGGCGCCGATGCATTGCTCGCGATTCGCGATTTTCAAAACGCGCTGCGAATGGAATTTCGTTAGAACAGCAAACCGCAAAAGGCCAGCCGCAGAAAGCAAATGAGGATTTTGCCTTTTGCGGTTGGTTTTTTGCATTTTATTTTAAAAAGGGCGAGTTTTGCCGATGAAAAAGATCATTAACAAATTTTTACCGTTGGCGTTATTTTGTTTTGCAAGCATTCCAGCGGCGGCGCAGCCAGGAAGCACCTCTTCCGCCACGGAAATTACCGTGGTCGGTGTCGGTTCGATTTTGGCAAATGATATCGGCGCGGCGCGGGATCAGGCGATTGATGACGGGATGCGCAAAGCCGTGCAACAGGCGCTGGGCACGAATCTCAAATCCGAAACGCTGGTGGAAAACTTCCAACTCGTGGAAGACCGCATTCTCACCTGGTCGGCGGGCTATGTCAAGAAATATGAAATTCTGAAAGAGGGAAAAGCGCAAATGGACAGCTATGAAGTTCAAATGCGCGCGCTGGTGAATTTGGCGGAATTACGCAATGACGACGGCGCTCTCGCTGCCTTGTTGGAGCGGGAAAATCCGCGGGTGATGGTGTTGATCGCCGAGCAGAACATCGGTGACGCCAACAACACGTTGAATTATTTCAACGTCGATCTTACCGCGGCGGAAACCGCCATTATCGATGTTTTTCGCAACAAAGGTTTTGAAGTGGTTGATGCGAATCAATCCAAAGAGAATCAACAACGCGATCAAGTGTTGAGCGCGCTTGAAGGCAATTCGAAAGCCGCGGCCGCGATTGCCGCAGCACTGCATGCCGAGTTGATTGTCACCGGCAAAGCCGTGGCAAAAGTCGCAACCGGTTTCAATCTTGGCGGCATGAAGTCCTGTCAGGCCAACATTACGGCTCGTCTCATCAGCGCCGATGACGCCAAAATCGTCGGCACCGCCAGCGCCAACGGGAAAATGCCGCACATTGATGAAGTCACCGGCGGCACGATGGCGATTCAAAAAGCGGCAAAACAATGCGCCGACACGCTGGTGGCGAAAATGACCGCCGCGGCACAGAAAAAATTTTATAATCAAGCCACGGTGAATCTGCGCGTGCAGGGTTATCGCGATTATACTGATCTGCAAAAATTTAGCGAAACGATCAAATACTACATGCGCGGCGTGAAAAACGTGTTTCAACGCAGCACGGCCGGCGGCTACGCGAATTTCGATATTAAAATCATCGGCAGCGCCCAGCAACTGGCGCGTGAGTTGGCGAGCAAAAATCTTGAGCCGTTCAAAGTACAAGTAACGAGCGTCTCGGCCAATCGCGTTGATGTCAAAATTACCAATGCCTCGGCAACAACGCCCGCGGCTGCGGATACGGTGGGGATGCAGGAATAAAGAGCAGATTTTTGCTCGTAATCATACTCATACTTTTACTCGCTTTTGAAAAGGTGAGTAGGAGAATGAGTTCGAGCAAGAGAAAATTTTAGATCGAGGAGACTTTCAGATGAAACGCATTTTATCCCATACTCTTTTGATGTTCGCGCTGGCGGCTTTTTTCTGCCAGACGGCAATTGCACAGGAAAAAACCAAAACCGGTAAAAAACGGATCGTGGTGTTCAATTTTGAAGACAAAACCGATCACACGTGGCACTGGTGGGGCGGACAGCAGGTGGGGCATGGCATGGCCGATATGTTGACCACCGCGCTCGTGAAAAGTGGAAATTATCGCGTCTTCGAGCGCGCGGAAATCGATAAAGTGATGCAAGAGCAAGCGCTCGGACAATCCGGGGTGGTAACGCCGGAAAGCGCGGCCAAAGCCGGCAAAATGCTTGGCGCGGAAATCGCGGTGGTCGGCGCGGTGACGGAGTTTGGCCACAAAAAGCAATCGACCGGCGGCGCGCTGAAAAGAATCGGCGTCGGCGCGGCGGTTTCCAAACAATCAGCGACGGTCGGCGTCGATGTTCGCATCGTCAATATCAGCACCGGCGAAATTTTGAAAGCGGACAACGTTCGCAAAGAACACGCCAAATCCGGTCTCTCGTTGGATACCAAAGAAGGTAGTTTTGACAATCAAGCCCAGTTTGATGAGTCGGTGGTCGGCAAAGCCACGCGCGCGGCGATTGAAGAAATCGTCAAGATGCTGGATGAGCAAACCGGCGGCGATGCGCCGTGGGAAGCCAAAGTCGTGATGATGAAAGATGGGCAGGTTATCATTAACGGCGGCTCGGAAACCGACGTCAAAATTGGCGAGCGTTTCGCGGTTTATCGCGGCGGCGAAGAAATGGTTGATCCCGACACCGGCGAATCGCTCGGCGCGGAAGAAACCAAAATCGGCGAAATCGAAGTCGTCAACAATAATTTTGGCGGCAAAGGCAAAGCTTCGTCTTGCAAAATTGTTTCCGGTAACGATTTTCAAAAAGGCGACCTGGTGCGGCAGAAGTAAGTAACGGCAAAGAGCAAACAGAAAAAGCATGCAACGTCCGGCGTGCGAGCTGAACCTTGCACGCCGGACGTTTAAACATTCTGCACGCTTGCATAATGTTTTCCGTTTTAACTCAGGAATACAAATTTAAGGAGTATGTGATGAAAAACTCTCGTAGCGTTATTTTGTTTTTTTTAATGGTGGGCCTACTGGCGATGGCCTTCTCCCCCCTGCCGGATTTTAAAAGCACGACTGTTACAACGATGACGTTCAAGGGCATGCTGGGCACGATGATGAAAATGTTCGGCGGCAACAAGCCCATGACCAGCACGCAGTATATTCAGGGCAACAAATCGCGTACAGATAATATGAACGACGAAGGCCAGCTCACCATGTCTTCGATCATCGATCTTGACCGCGAAGTGATGATCACTATCGATCACAAGAAAAAAGAATACACCGAGATGACTTTTGCCGAAATGCTCCAGCGCTTCAAAGAGATGAAAGAGAAAATGAAGCAGCCGGAGCCAAGCAAGCAAAAAGATCAGCCCGAGGTCAAAGTGTCATTTACGGTAAAAGTCGACCGCACCGGTGAGAAAAAAACCATCGCGGGACACGAAACGGAAAAAATCGTTCTCACTTTGACGGCGACCGGCGAAGGAACGGACAACAAAACCGGCGAAACCGGCAAAGGCGGCATGGTGGTGACCTCAACGAATTGGATGGCGAGTTCGGTGCAGGGCTACGAAGAGGTTCGCGCTTTTCAAATGGCGTTTGCTAAGAAAATGGACGAAATGATCAACGCGAACAGCATGGCGCAAATGATGGAAAGTTTGAGCAAGATGAATCCGGAGTTGGCCGAAGCCATAAAGAAGTTGGAGCAGGAAAGCAAAAAATTGCAAGGCGTGGCGTTAATGACCAACACAGTCTTTGCAACATGGGCGGAGGACGGCGCGAAGGCGGCGCCAGCGCCGCAGGCCGAAAAAACTGAAGAGTCCAGCGCGCCCAAATCCGTTGGCGGCTTGCTCGGTGGTTTCGGCAAAAAGCTCGGACAAAAAGCAGCGAAGAAAGACGAAAGCGCGAGCAGCACCGATGGCCGCTCGGTTTTGCTCGAAAGCGCGATGGAAGTGACCGCGATCGGTTCGTCGTCGGTCGATGCCGAATTGTTTATGACGCCACCGGCGGGTTACAAGAAAAAGGAAATGAAATAGTAATCTGGAGTGCAAGCTTCAGCTTGCAACGCAACAGTCCGGTTTATTAATTTTTGGGCACATACGGCTCACAACTTACGGCTCAAGAAAGCACGGCTTCATGAAAGGTCTCATTCTCAGCGGCGGCAAAGGCACGCGCCTTTACCCGCTCACTTACACTTCGGCGAAACAACTCATCCCGGTGGCGAATAAACCCGTTTTGTTTCGCGTGATTGAAGCGATTCGCGACGCCGGTATCGACGACATCGGCATCGTGGTGGGCGACACCGCGCCAGAAATTAAAGCTGCCGCGGGGGATGGCAAGCGCTGGGGCGTACGGATCACTTATTTGCCACAGGAGAAGCCGCTCGGTTTGGCGCATGCCGTGAAAATTGCGCGCGATTTTTTGGGGCGCGAGCGTTTCGTGATGTTTCTCGGCGATAATGTGATTCAAGGCGGCATCAGCCCGTTGATCCGGCAGTTTGCGCAGAGCGAATACAATTCGCAAATCGTGTTAAAACGCGTTACCGAGCCGCAACATTACGGCGTCGCCGAAATTGACCATGGCCGCATTATTCGTTTGGTGGAAAAACCGCGCGAGCCGAAAAGCGATCTGGCGCTCGTCGGCGTTTATATGTTTGATCACACGATTTTCGAAGCGGTCGAGGCCATCGTTCCATCGTGGCGCGGCGAGTTGGAAATCACCGACGCGATCCAATGGCTGGTGACGAACAACCGGCGCGTGCATCCGTATGTCCACGAGGGCTGGTGGATTGACACCGGCAAACCCATCGACATGCTCGCGGCCAATAGCCTGGTGCTGGATGAATTGGAGCCTCGCGTCGAAGGCCACGTTGACGCGGACTCGCGCCTCGAGGGCAAAGTGATCGTCGAAAAAGGCGCGGAGATCATTAATAGCCGCGTGCGCGGACCGGCGATCATCGGCGAGTCGACGCGTATCGTCAACAGTTACGTCGGGCCGTTCACCTCAATTTATCATCATGTGCTCGTGCAAGACAGCGAATTAGAGCACTGCATTGTGCTCGAGCACAGCAAGATCGTCGATATTCCGCATCGTCTCGAAGATAGTTTAATCGGCCGGCACGCCGAAATCACGCGCTCGCCGATCAAGCCGAAAGCATACAAGCTGACGCTGGGCGATCATAGCCGCGTTGGAATTTTATAA
>CAYZFF010000225.1:0-7481 GCA_964477305.1 uncultured Cytophagia bacterium | reverse complement strand
TCTGTTACAAGTAATATCTGTGCAAAAAAAATAAAAATTTTAGTGGTATCCGGATTTATCGAATTACCCGGATTCAAGCCATTAGATTTTTAATCCGGGAAATTCGTAAAATCCGGATACCAAAAGCTTTTTTCCTGTTTGGTTCAGGCTCGTCCGGGTTGTGCCATTGCAAAAGATCTTGCTACAATTATTTTGCTAAAGTCTCTTCATTCGTGCAAAGTCTCGGAGGCCGCATGAGCATACTGATAACCGGCGCCACTGGATTTATCGGCAGCTTGTTGGCAGCGTCATTAGCCGCGCGCCGGCAACCGCAAGATGGAAAAATTTATTGCTTGGTGCGCCGCACCAGTACACTCACCTATCTGGAAAAACTGCCGCTTGAATTGGTGTCCGGCGATCTCTTTTCCGATGCCGCGTTGATTTCAGTGTTGCCGGAGATCACGCGCGTCATTCATTTAGCCGGCGTCACCAAAGCGCGCACGGAGGCGGAATACTTTCGCGGCAACGGCGAAGCCACGCGAAACCTCTTGAAATTATGCGCGCAACATGCCAAAAATCTTCAACGCTTTGTTTACGTCTCCAGTCTCGCGGCGGCGGGGCCCAGCGCGGATGGTCATCTCCTCACCGAAGACGAAATGCCGCAGCCGGTTTCGATTTATGGCCGTTCAAAGTTAGCCGGTGAAACCGCCTGTCAGGAGTTTTGCCGCCAGCTTCCCATCACGATCATTCGCCCGCCGGCGGTTTATGGTCCGCGCGAGAAAGATATTTATGAATATTTCAAGCAAGTGCAAATGGGCGTGCGCTTGCGGCTCGGCTGGCGCGAGCGCCAGGCCAGCATGATTCATGGGCAGGATCTCGTCAACGGCATTCTTCTCGCCAGCACACATTCGGCTGCGGCCGGCGAGACGTATTTTATGACGAATCCGCAGCCATACAATTGGCACGAGTTGGGGGCGGCGCTGGCGACGGTGATGCAAAAGAAAACCGTTTCCCTCACCGTGCCGGAGTTCATCGCGCCGGTGTTGGCGGCATTTAGCGAGTTGGGGGCAAAAATTTCCGGCAAACCGGCGCTGCTGAATTTTGACAAGGTCAACGAGTTGCGGCAATACTACTGGGTTTGTTCCGGCGAAAAGGCGCGGCAACAACTCGGTTTTACACCGGCGTTGTCCATTCAGGAAGGGTTGCAGCAAACGTATCAATGGTATAAAGAGAATGGCTGGTTGTAAGGTCGAGCTTCTGTCTGAAATCAAGCCGGCGAATAGGTGATGTGTTAAACCGGCTTGGCGATTTTGAGCTTGTTCATCTTGTATAATGCAGCATTTGCACTGGAATGCGAAATTTTCTCGCGGCCTGCGGTTGGTTCCAGGCGTTGGCTTCGAGCGCTTGTAGCATTTCGCTGAATTTCGGACTTTTGCCGAGGAGTCCAACTTGCGCATATTTTGTCACTGGGATAGCAAAACTGTTTTCAAAAAAATAATTCAATACGGACTGCGGCATGGCGACTTTGCTTTCCATCATTTTCTTGGGATTCTTTCTCGGCATGCGCCACGCTACTGACGCGGATCACGTTATCGCTGTGACCACCATCGTCAGCCGGCAACGCAAGATTCACAGCGCGGCGCTGATTGGAATTTTATGGGGACTCGGCCATACCCTAACGATCATGTTGGTCGGTGGCGCAATGATCATTTTCAGCGTCGAGATCTCTCCTCGTCTCGGTCTCTCGCTCGAGCTTGGCGTGGCTCTTATGCTGATCATTTTGGGATTTTTGAATCTGAAGGGAATCGTGGGCTGGATCAACGAAACCTTCCGCGCCAGTCACGGGCACGAAAGTAAAATCCACCACGCCCATCCGCACCATCACGGCGATTATGTTCATAGCCATATCCACCGCCATGATCCGGAAGAACACGGCCACCGCGATGAGGAAACGCCGCAAGGATGGCTCGACCGGACGTTCGGCAAAATTGGAATCTATCAAATCATTCGCCCCATTGTCGTTGGTGTCGTCCACGGCCTTGCCGGTTCGGCGGCGTTGGCGCTGCTCGTCTTGCCGATTATTCACGATCCCTTTGGGGCCGTCATTTATCTTCTCGTTTTCGGCGTGGGAACGATAGCGGGCATGGCGCTGATCACTACCGCCATCGCGTTGCCATTTGCTTACACGGCCAACTGGTCTGCGAAAATCAATCGCTGCTTGGGAGTGGCCTCCGGCCTGTTGAGCCTGGGTTTCGGCCTCTTCCTCATTTACCAAATCGGCTTTGTCGAGGGATTGTTCAAATAATGCGTAAGACGTAATTCTTAAAGCGTATTTAGTGATAATTATGCTTTGCTTTTTACGTTTTATTTTTTAGGTTTTAGTTATGAATCGTGAACGCGCAAAATTGATCGTCCGCGGCGCCGTGCAAGGCGTTGGCTTTCGCCCCTTCGTTTATCGGCTGGCGGCAGCGCTCAATCTCGACGGCTGGGTGTCAAATTCAACACAAGGCGTGTTCATTGAAGTGGAAGGCGCGCACGAAACGCTTGAAAATTTTTTGCTCCGGCTCGAAAAAGAAAAACCCTCTCTCGCCGTCATTCAAAGTCTCGAAGCTACATTTCTCGATCCCGTTGGCTACAAGGATTTTGAAATTCGCCCCAGCGACGAGAGCGGGAACAAGGTAGCCGTTATGTTGCCGGACATTGCGACTTGCTCAGCTTGCCGGCGCGAAATTTTTGATCCCAACAACCGGCGCTATCTTTACCCATTCACGAACTGCACCAACTGCGGCCCGCGCTTTACGATCATCGAGTCGTTGCCTTATGATCGCCCCAACACCTCCATGAAAAAGTTCACGATGTGTGCAGCGTGTCAAAATGAATATGACGATCCGCGTGACCGTCGCTTTCATGCGCAACCGAACGCCTGTCCGCATTGTGGGCCGCATTTGGAATTGTGGGATCATCGGGGAATTGCTGTGGCGAAATATCACGAAGCTTTGTTGCAGGCGGCGAAAGTTGTTCGCGATGGAAACATTCTCGCGCTCAAAGGTATCGGTGGTTTTCAATTGCTTGTCGATGCGCGCAATGAAGAAGCAGTGGCACGACTGCGAAAGCGCAAACACCGTGAGGAAAAACCTCTCGCACTGATGTATCCTGCGCTCAAACCGATCCGAGCCGATTGCCGAATTTCCGCATTGGAAGAACGTCTGCTGTTATCCCCCGAATCGCCAATTGTTCTCTTGGAACGTAAAACCGAAGTCTTTCATCCGCAATCCACAATCCGCAACCCGCAATCCGTCATCGCCCCCGGCAATCCTTATCTCGGCGTCATGCTGCCCTACTCGCCATTGCACGATCTTCTGCTGCGCGAGTTGGAATTTCCCATCGTGGCGACCAGTGGTAATCTCAGTGATGAGCCGATTTGCATCGACGAACACGAAGCGTTGGAGCGGCTTGGTGCTGTTGCCGATGCTTTTCTCGTGCATGACCGGCCCATTGTTCGCCATATTGATGATTCCGTCGCCCGCGTGATGCTCGGACGCGAGCAGGTGTTGCGACGGGCGCGGGGTTATGCGCCGCTGCCAATTCACTTGCAAGAAAAGCTTCCGAAAATTTTGGCTGTCGGTGCACACCTTAAAAACACGATTGCTCTCAGTATTGGAAACGCCGTCTTCGTCAGCCAGCACATTGGCGATCTCGAAACGAGAGAAGCTCATTCCGCCTTTCACCGCGTCATCGCAGATTTCCAACGTTTGTATGAAACCACGCCGGAATGCGTCGCTTGCGATTTGCACCCGGATTATCTTTCTACAAAATATGCGCAAGCATTGAGAACGCCCATTATCTCGGTGCAGCATCACTATGCGCATGTCATGTCGTGCATGGCGGAGAATGAATTGCAACCGCCGGCACTTGGGATCTCGTGGGATGGCACGGGCTACGGTTTGGACGGCACCATTTGGGGTGGCGAGTTTTTGTTGGTGAATGAAAAGGCTTTTGAGCGCGTCGCGCATTTTCGCCCGTTCAAATTGCCCGGCGGAGAAGTCGCAATCAAGCAACCGCGACGTACGGCGCTCGGCGTTTTATATGAAATCTTCGGTGAAAGCGTATTTGAGCAAACCGATTTGATTCCGGTGCACAATTTTTCCAAAAGTGAGTTATTGCTGCTGCAACAGATGCTGGAAAAGAGCATCAATTCGCCCACTACCACCAGCGCGGGAAGATTGTTTGACGCTGTCGCTGCCATTGCCGGATTGCGCCAACAAGTCAACTTCGAAGGCCAAGCTGCGATGGAATTGGAATTTGCCATTCAACCGACAATTGACGAGTTTTATCCATTTGAAGTGCAACAAAACGTCGAATCAATTATTGATTGGCAACCGATGATTTTGGCAATCCTGAAGGAAATCCAAGCTGGTCAAGCCGTAGGAATCATTTCGGCAAAATTCCACAACACGCTGGCGGAAATGATTGTTGACATCGCGCGCACGATTGGCGAGCAAAAAATCGTACTGACCGGCGGATGCTTTCAAAACAAATATCTCACCGAGCGGGTCGTGCAAAGGTTGATGGAAGAAAACTTCAAACCATATTGGCATCAACGCGTGCCGCCCAACGATGGCGGCATCGCGCTTGGACAGGTGATGGCGGCGGTGAGAGCGAGAAAGCGCGATGGAGTTTTATCGTAGTCCTGTTTACAGGGGAGCATTGCTGAAAGACATTACGCATTACGTTTACGCTTTACATTTTTTTGTGGAGAACCACCATGTGTCTCGCTATCCCCGGCCAAGTCATGGAGATTCAAGAACTCGATGGCGTCAAAATGGGCCGAACCAACTTCGGCGGCATTGTCAAGCGCGTCTGTTTGGCATATACGCCGGAAGTCGAAGTCGGTGACTACGTCTTGGTACACGTCGGCTTCGCACTCAACAAAGTGAATGAAGAAGAAGCCATTAGGACTTATAAGCTTCTCGAGGAAATGCAGCAGTTGTCGGAATTGGAAGTTCCGGAAGTTGAAAACGGCGAAAAAGCTAACTAAGTCATTGCGAGCGCTTTTCAGCGAAGCAATCTTTCAACAATCAGCGGATTGCTTCGGCAAAAAACGCCTCGCAATGACAGCATTCTATTTTATGGCGAAAAATAAACTATGAAATACCTCGATGAATATCGCAACGAAGCGGTCGCGCAAAAGCTCGTGCAGGAAATCCACCGTATCGTCACCCGGCCGTGGGTGATCATGGAAGTCTGCGGCGGGCAAACACACGCCATTGTCAAGTATGGTCTTGATTATCTTTTGCCGCCGGAAATCGAGCTGGTGCATGGCCCCGGCTGTCCGGTGTGCGTCACCTCGCTGGAGATGATCGACAAAGCGCACGCCATTGCCCGCAAACCCGAGGTCATTTTCTGCTCGTTCGGCGACATGTTGCGCGTGCCCGGCTCGGAGGCCGATTTGTTTATTCTGAAATCGCGCGGCGCTGATGTCCGCATCGTCTATTCTCCTATCGACTGTTTGAAAATCGCCAAAGCCAACCCCGATAAAAAAGTCGTCTTTTTTGCCATCGGATTCGAAACCACCGCTCCCGCCAACGCCATGTCGGTTTGGCAAGCGAAGCAACACGGCATCAAAAATTTCTCGATCCTTGTCTCTCATGTTTTGGTTCCGCCATCAATGGCGGCGATTCTGCAATCACCGATGAATCGCGTGCAAGGCTTTCTCGGTCCCGGTCACGTTTGCACCGTCATGGGTTACCGCGAATATGAGCCGATCAGCGCGCGCTATAAAGTTCCGATTGTAATCACCGGTTTTGAACCGCTCGATCTGCTTGAAGGCACTTTGATGACGGTACGCCAGCTCGAAGCTGGAAAGGCGGAGATCGAAAATCAATACACGCGTGTCGTGGCACGGGAGGGCAACCGCGTCGCGCAAGATTTAGTGAATAAAGTCTTCGAAGTGTGCGACCGCAAATGGCGCGGCGTGGGATCCATTCCTAAGAGCGGCTATAAACTGCGTTATGAATTTCGCGAGCACGATGCGGAACGGCTTTTTGAAGTTGAAGAAATCGATACGCAGGAATCGTCGCTCTGCATCAGCGGCCTGGTGCTGAAAGGCGTCAAAAAGCCGCACGATTGCCCGGCCTTTGGCAAAGAATGCACGCCCGACCGTCCTCTTGGTGCCACGATGGTCTCCGCTGAAGGCGCGTGTGCAGCCTATTACGCTTATGGCCGGCATCTGCAAGCACGAAAGTTCGTCGTCGCGCCTTCAGGCGTTCACGCTTACGAACCTACAACAGTCTAATGCAATTCAGGAGACTCGCCATGCAAAGCCAAATGCTTCGGCTCGCTCGGCGAGGAGGATGTGATATAGATGGCAAAAGAAAACTCCAATAACGGCGACTATCTCGACATATTGTTGAATTCATGCCCGATGCCGATTTCCGATCATAAGGAAATCGTGTTGGGGCACGGCAGCGGCGGGAAACTGACGCACCAGTTGATTCAAAAAATGCTGCTGCCGCAATTTCAGAATGAATTTCTGGAACCGTTGCACGATGGCGCGATTTTCTCGCTCAATGGCACGCGTGTCGCTTTCAGCACCGATTCTTACGTCATCAATCCGATCTTTTTCCCCGGCGGCGATATCGGCCGGCTGGCGGTATACGGCACAGTGAATGATCTCGCCATGTGCGGCGCGCGTCCGCTTTATCTCTCGGCCGGCTTCATTCTCGAAGAGGGCTTCGCGATGGAAGACTTATGGCGCGTCGTGATTTCGATGCAAGATGCAGCCAAACAAGCCGGTGTCGCGCTCGTCACTGGCGATACGAAAGTGGTGGATCGCGGCAAAGGCGACAAGATTTTCATCAATACGTCGGGAATAGGAATTATTGCGCCGGGGGTTCACATCCATCCCGGCCGCGCACAGGTGGGTGACAAAATTATTGTCAACGGCCCGATCGCGGTGCATGGCATTGCCATCATGTCCGTGCGCGAGGGATTGGAGTTTGAGACTGAAATCGCCAGTGATACGGCGCCGCTCAATGATTTGGTCACGAAGATGCTCGAAGCCAGCAAAGAAATTCACGTGCTGCGCGATCCGACGCGCGGCGGCGTGGCCAGCGCGCTCAACGAAATTGCCGAAAAAGCCGATACCGGCATTTTGATCCAAGAAGATCGCATTCCTATTCGCGAAGAGGTGAAAGGCGCCTGCGAGATTCTTGGCCTCGATCCGCTTTATGTGGCTAACGAAGGGAAACTGCTCGCCTTTGTGCCACCGCAAGATGCGGACAAGGTTTTGGCTGCCATGCGTGCGCATCCATTGGGAAAAGCGGCAACGATCATCGGTGAAGTCGTCGACGACCATCCCCGTATGGTGATCATGAAAACACGCGTCGGCGGCACGCGCGTTGTTGATATGCTCTCCGGGGAGCAATTACCGAGGATTTGCTAAATAATAGACTTTGCTGGAAATACGTATTCCCTCGGTGAATCGATCTTGATTTGGAAGC
>CAYZFF010000224.1:2477-7514 GCA_964477305.1 uncultured Cytophagia bacterium | reverse complement strand
TGTGCTACGTCTTCTTTGCAAATTGATACTTCACGCGCCCCTTTTTCTTGCCGCTTTTCAGACGCTCGATGTCGTCGCGCAATTCGGCGGCGCGTTCGAAGTCCAGTTTCTTCGAGGCGTCAAGCATTTCTTTTTCGAGGCGATCCAGCATTTCTTCGCGGGCGAACGGCGTCATCTTGCTCCATTCGGCGTCGGAGATTTTGAGCGTGTCGTCGCGGCGTTTTTCGGCGCCGTATTTGTCGGCTTTGGAATCGGCGACGCGCGTCGAGCTCATAATTTCTTCGGCGCTTTTGTAAATCGTGCGCGGGGTGATGCCGTGTTCTTCATTATACTTGCGCTGAATCTCGCGACGGCGATTGGTTTCGTCGATCATTTTTTTCATCGAGCCGGTGATGGTGTCGGCGTACATGATGACTTTGCCGTCCACATTGCGCGCGGCGCGGCCGGCGGTTTGCATCAGCGAGCGCTCGCTGCGCAAATAGCCTTCTTTATCGGCGTCAAGAATGGCGACGAGTGAAACTTCGGGCAGGTCGAGGCCTTCGCGCAACAAGTTGATGCCGACCAGCACGTCAAATTCCGCCAACCGCAAATCGCGGAGAATCTCGACGCGGTCGAGCGCTTCAATTTCCGAATGCAAATAGCGCACGCGAATATCCATTTCCGCGAGATAGTCGGTCAAATCCTCGGCCATGCGCTTCGTCAAAGTGGTGACGAGCACGCGCTGGCTTTTCTCCACGCATTTGCGAATCTCCGCGATGAGATCATCAATTTGGTTTTTCACCGGCCGCACGTCGACTTCGGGATCAACTAAACCGGTCGGGCGAATGAGTTGCTCAACGACAACGCCGTTTGATTTTTGCAGCTCGATTTCTGAAGGCGTCGCCGAAACGAAAATCGTTTGATTCAACATGCCCTCAAATTCATCGACCGTCAACGGGCGATTATCGAGCGCTGAGGGCAAACGGAAGCCGTATTCCACCAACGTTTCCTTGCGCGAGCGGTCGCCAAAATACATGCCGCGAATTTGCGGCAGCGTCGCGTGCGACTCGTCGATGATCATCAAATAATCTTTGGGAAAATAATCGAGCAGCGTGTACGGTCGCTGGCCGGCGGCGCGTCCGGAAAGATGGCGCGAGTAATTTTCCACGCCGTGACAAGCGCCCAACTCCTGCAGCATTTCGAGATCAAAATTCGTGCGCATTTCCAAACGCTGCGCTTCAAGCAATTTGCCTTGCTGGCGAAACACTTCCAACCGTTCGGCCAATTCGGCTTTGATCGCGACAATAGCATTTTTCATTTTATGCTCCGGCGTGACGAAATGCTTCGCCGGAAAAATCGCGACGGTATCGATTTCGCTTAAAATTTCGCCGGTGGTGACGTTGACCTGCGAGATAGACTCAATTTCACTGCCAAACATTTCGATGCGATAGGCATCGCGATCATACGCCGGCACGACTTCAAACACATCGCCGCGCACGCGAAAGGTGCCGCGGGTGAAATCAAAATCGTTGCGGTTGTATTGCATATCCACCAGCCGCCCGAGAATTTTATTGCGCTCGATGCGCTGGCCGCGATTGAGCACCAGCAATTCTGCGGCGTAATCTTCCGGATCGCCGATGCCGTAAATGCACGACACCGAGGCGACGATGATCACATCTTGGCGCGAAAGCAGCGAACTGGTGGCTTTCAAGCGCAGCCGGTCGATTTCGTCGTTGATCGAGCTGTCTTTTTCAATATAGGTGTCGCTCGAGGGCACGTAGGCTTCGGGCTGGTAGTAATCGTAGTAGCTGATGAAATATTCAACCGCGTTGTGCGGAAAAAAACTTTTCAATTCGCCATAAAGCTGCGCCGCCAAAGTTTTGTTGTGCGAGAACACCAACGCCGGACGGTTGACGTTCGCGATCACATTGGCCATCGTGAACGTTTTGCCGCTGCCGGTGACGCCGAGCAGGGTTTGAAATTTATCCCCGCGCAGCAGACCTTCAGTTAATTCACGAATCGCTTGCGGCTGATCGCCCATCGGCTGATAATCGGAGACGAGCTTGAATTTATCCATGTTATCAACAAAAGTAAAACGTAATATTAAAACGTAAATTTTCAATTTGGGGTGGCAAAGTCCGCTTAAAATATACTCTGATTCTGTCACATTGTCAAGTCGGGAGATTGCGGGGCACAGTCGAGAAATCCAGAGTTCTAAGTCATTCACTGGCTGTTGGCGAAAATTTGCGGTTAGTTGTTGCTTGCAAATTTTCCCTCTCGTATTATTTCAATCGCCGCGCCAGCACCACTGTGGTGCGGGCTTCGACCAGCACGCCGCCGCTGGCTTGGAGCGCCTGCAAATAGACGATATAAATTCCCATCGGCAGTGATTGATTGGTTTCGTCGCGGCCATTCCAGAGCATTTCATGGGTCGCGCCGACCGGGGCGTTGTTCAACAGTTGATGCACCAGGCGCCCGCGCACATCGAAAATTTTAACCTGTGCCGTCGCAGTTGTTGCTGGAACCTGAAATTGAATAACCGCAAAATCATCTTGCCCGTCGCCGTCCGGAGAGAAGGATGGCGGCGCCACACTGATCGTTGCCCGTGACGGCACCAATTCTGTAAAGAGGCTGTTGCGTTTACCGGGTGTGCTGCCGGTGGTGGCCACCGAACTGTTCCAATTGGTGCTATCCGTGCTCGCTAAATTCGGATTGATGCGTTCCAGCGCCATGCCGGTTGCGCCGCCCCAATGTTGCGAAAAAGATAAGCTATCTTGTACTCGCCCGTGAAAATCCGCCAGCAGCAGCGTCTCACGATCATTATTTAAAGTGAGCCAATTTTTCGGCACGATGACGTTCACGCTCGGATCAGCAAGCGTGAGGTTACGGCCGGCGGCCAGTAACGTGAATGCACCGGGCGCTAAAATTGCCGAGGAATCCGGTAATACCACAAAAGAAGAGGCCTCAGCATCCCGCCACCGCCAGGCGCCAAGATCAACTGATTGCGAACTGCGATTATAAAATTCCACCCATTCCACTTCGCCGGAACGCGGGGCATAATAAATCTCATTAATCACTACGCTCCGCGTTGGATAACCTACGAGCAAACGTTCGGCGATATGATTATTGCTGGTCTCCGCATCGAGGGGCGTTGCCAATGCGGCAAGCACAATATTTTTCCCCGAAGGCGGTCGGGACCAAGTCTGCCGAACGATAATTGAATCTTCCGGTGCAATGGATTGAGCAATGTCAACATGTCCAATTTCTTCGCCGTTCTGTATTGCCTGATCCTGATTACGATCGTGTGCAAACGTCACCGTGAAGCGCTCGCTCGGACGGCGGCCGGTGTTGCTGATGGTTGCAAGAAGTTGAACGCTTTCCCCCGCGCGCGGTGCCAGCGGCTCAAAGCGCAGGCGCGTAGCCGCCAGGTCGTTTGCGCGTGGACTTACGCTGTTCAACGCGGCAGGTGTGCCGCCGCGAACATCACGGCTCGGTTGCCAATTCGCCGCCACGTTTTCGCGTTCGAACCAGAGCTTTTCAGCGGAAACCCCGGGCGCCCCCCAACTCGGTTGATACGCCGCCGAATCGATCACCGCATAACTGAAATCGCGCAGGAGCAAAACATCCCCGGAGTTGTTCAGCGTCGGAAAATTGTCGAGAACGATAATCAGCGAGTCAGCAATCTTGAAAGTAGCGGCAAGACTCGGAGACACCGTTAGAACACGATAGCTCAGCGGCGGTATCATAATTTGGTTTTTGATCGTCGCACGCGTATTACTTTCGTCTTGCAGCACCCAATCCGCCAACGCCACCGCCACTTCTTGCGGGTTGAAAATTTCAATCCATTCCGGCTGCGCCGTTGGTGGGGCGAACATGATTTCGTTGATGAGAACTGCTTCGCGCGCAAAGCTAACGGCCATCGCCGTCTGCAAGGAGTCATTCGTTTGCTTCTCATCGCTCGGCAAAATTACATGCGTCAAAATTTCATGCCGCCCCGCGGTGGCTGCTTGCCATTCCACTATGAGGTGAAGCGAATCCATAGATTGCAAAGGATGAGGCAATTCAACCGAACCCAGGTGAAAAGGCAAGGTTAAATTAGCGCTGGATTTGACGATCACAAATTCGATTGCTGCCGACGAAATCGGCGCCAAGCCGCTATTGCGCAAAGTGACGCCAAGCTTCGCGGTTTGCCCTTCGCGTATAACGGTTGGAAAAATAGAAAAACTGTGCGCAAGCAATTCGCCGTCTATTCGGCTTGGCGTGACTGAGTTGTTTTGGCCGGGCGTGCCATCGATACGGCGGCTGTTGGCCCAATTGCCAGGAGAATCATCGGTATTCAAGAAAATTTTCTCATCCGAGATACCGTCGGCATTGCCGAGCGAGTAAGTATAACGCGCGGCGGCTCGATCCACAGCGTCGAGTAGAATGATAGTCTCCGCTGCGCTGTTGGACAAACCGCCGCTGCCGAGGGAATTATCATTGATGGTGAAGACTAAGGCCTGGGCCGGAATAAGCGAGTCGTATGCCGCCGGACTCTGAAAATAATTGGGATCGAGAATAATTGCAAATTGGCCGGGATTGAGAATGTAAAGCGAATCAGGCGAAAGCAGCAAATCGGTTTCGGTTTGGTCACCAATTTTCCAGCCCCGCAACGAAACCGCTTCGGAAACACTGGCATTATAAATTTCGATAAATTCATAGGCGTTTTCATTGCCGCGCGGATTGAACATCACTTCGGAGAGAACAACCTGAGCCGAAAGAGCGCGGCATAGTGACAAAAACAAAAGGGTGCCGAGAAGTTTCATATTCCCCCCTCGCAAAGTTAAGGATTATTTAGAATTGATTTTGGGCTCAACAGACCCAACTGAATTCGTAATAATATTAACCCGGCAGATAAAACTCTCGTAAGATTCTTGATAGGCCAGCCCCGATCAAAATATGCAAATTACTCGACTTTGACGCAAGCTAAATTTTATGCCTCGCCCAATTTTATCTCGACAAACTGCGGGCGAATCGAAAAAAATCTAACAAACGACGACATTTTGAAATTGACATAAA
>CAYZFF010000224.1:0-2377 GCA_964477305.1 uncultured Cytophagia bacterium | reverse complement strand
AATGGAGTTAAAGATAGAGTATTTCCTGTAAAGCGGCCCATCTAAGTCTCCGTCGCAAATATAAATTTCCATTGCATTTTAATTCATATCCGCGTATATTTTTTGATTGGGATAAAATTGACGGACAACCTTTGCTATGATCCCACAAGAAGAAGCAATCCGCGCGCGAATTGCCGGCATTCGCCAACGCCTCGCTGCCGCTTGCGAGCGGGCGGGCCGCGATCCGCAAGACGTAACGCTGATGGCAGTGACCAAAACGGTTTCTGCCGAGTTGATCGACGCGGCCTATCGCGCCGGGATCACCTTTTTCGGCGAAAACCGCGTGCAGGAAGCGGCCGCAAAAATTTCCCCGACCTTACGGCACGAGCTTGAACGCCCGGCCATGATGCCGCAATGGCATCTGATTGGGCATTTGCAAACCAACAAAGCGAAAAAAGCCCTCGAGCTGTTTCAGGTCATTCAATCGGTCGATAGCTTGCGGCTCGCCGAAGTATTGCAGCAACAGGCGGGCTTGGCAAAAAAAAGGGTCGAAATTTTCATCGAGATCAACACCTCCGGTGAAGCTTCTAAATTCGGCGCGCCGCCGGCAGAAGCGCTGACGCTCGCCAAAAATGTTGCGGCATTGCCCAATTTGCAATTAACCGGCTTAATGACCATTGGCACTTTAACAGACGAACCGGCGTTGATTCGCCGCGGCTTTCGGCGGTTGCGCGAATTACGGGACGAGATGAATGCGGCAAAATTACCCGGCCTTAACATTCGGCACCTGTCGATGGGGATGACGGACGATTTTGAACTGGCGATTGAGGAAGGCTCAACGCTCATCCGGGTGGGGCGCGCCATTTTTGGCGCTCGCCGTTGACCGGCCATGGCGGTGTTTGCCGCCGATGCCGCCGAAATTCAGTTGTGGCGCGTCGGCAAAGTATAAAGATTGACGCTATATTTTCAACGGAGGACGGTTTTGCGACTCACACCGCTGGATATTAAGAAGCAGGAATTTAAACGCGTCATGCGCGGTTACGACCCTGAGGAGGTAAATAACTTTCTCGAAATGGTCGCGGAAGAATTTGAAACCCTGCAACGTGAAAAAAATCGCCTCGACGACGAGACGCTGAAGCTGCGCACCCAGTTGCATGATTATCAGGAAGTGGAACGCACGCTGAAGCAAACGCTGATGAACGCACAAGAATCCATGCAAGTCTCGCGCGACAATTCCAAGCGCGAGGCGGATTTGATTATGCGCGAAGCGGAACTGCAGGCCGACCGGATTGTCGACGAGTCTCGTCGAAAATTGGCTGAGTTGAAAAATGAGTTACTGGTGGTGCGGGCGCAAAAGGATTCCTTTGCCCGGCGCCTCCGTCATCTTTTGGAAAGCCAGCTCGAGTTGATTGGCGTGTTGGAGTTGGATGATTTAGGCTTTGGTGATTCCGAACATCGGGAAAATTCTCACCCCCTGAAAGAACAGCCCGTTCGCCCAATTCCACCGGCTCGGCCGCCGGTTCAAGAGAATAATCGCAACGCTGGCGGAACGGCACCGCCGCGGCAGAGCATGGGCGTGCGCCGCCCAGAACCCAATCCGCCGTTGGTCACGCCGCGACCGCTAACCCCGCCGATGGGCAACGCCCATCGCGAGGCGGCCAAAGAACGCAGTAGCAATGTGCCCGAGGGAAAAAAGGAGCCTAAAATTTCCGATCATTTCATTACGTGAACCAGCTTTAATTTTAATAGGACGACGCGCGGGTTGAGTTTATCGAAGCCCTGCGCGTGCATCATTTAGGATTCCTTTGACTGCTGCAAGCTGCCGAAGGATAACTTCTACAACACGAGGACTGCAACATGGCGAAGTCATTCTTCATTGGGTTTTGTGTTTTTACACTTTTGATCACCGGTTGTGCGGCGCGGCTGCCCATGATGGACGAGGCGGGCAAGCCGTTGACGAAAACGGAAGTCGCGCAGAAACGCACGAATAAAAATTTTCTGCTGTTCACCGTGGGCGGCGGCGCGCTGAGTTTTGGCGCAAGTTTTTTTGCCGGCGCGCTCATCGACCGTGACGCCAACAGTGACCACACAAAGTTGTGGGCGATAACCGGCGCCGGCACCGTCATCGGCACGGCGTTGTTTGCGCACAATGGCCGGGTGCGCGATCATAATTTGGCGGTGGAAGCGGTGAAAGATTCGCGCAAAGAATCTGCCAGCGGCGACATCACGCAAGAGCAAGAAAGGCAAAAACAACTTGCCGATGAAAAACAGAAACTTGAAGAAGAGCGGAAAAAGCAAGAAGCTGAACGCGAGCGTTTGATGGAAGAAATTCGCAAGAAGCAAGCGGAGAAAAAGCCGTAAGCATTTTTGCCAAATCACAACGTCATTCCGGAAGAAT
>CAYZFF010000223.1:5506-7531 GCA_964477305.1 uncultured Cytophagia bacterium | reverse complement strand
GAGCCGCGCTTGCAATCACCCGTAGCCATTGCCTTGCGCGATAGTTTGATCGCCGTCGGCGCAGAAGGCAAAGCCTTCATCTTTGTATGGCAAAATAATTCCACTGCGCCGAAATTGCAACGTGTTCTCCATCTGCCCTGGGGAATGGTGAATGGCCTGGCGTGGCATGAGCAAAAACTTTTTGCCAGCGTCGGCCAGCGCGTGTTGCGGCTGTCGCTGGATGGGAAGATTGAACGCCGCTTTACGATTCCCTCGCCCGGCGGCTGGCGGCCGTGGGGATTGGCGGTTACGGCAACCAATGAAGTCGTGGTTGCCGATTTTGAAATGGCCCGCCTCGTGGTGTTGGATACGGCATTAACGGTGCAGCGCGCTTCACTCCCGCCGCGTGACAAAGCGGAACGGCCCGTCGTGAGCATACCCCCGTCCTCCAAAAATAAAATGCCTTTCTGGGAAATGCGCGCCGTTGCGATTATTCTGGCGAATGTTTGGGATTCAACCAAAACTTCTCTGCCGCCACTTCTGCCGCCGACAGAAATTGTTCGTATCAAAAATCAGCTTGAGGATGCCCGAAAATTTTATTGGATGAATTCCGGCTTGCGGTTTCATCTCGACCTCGATTATGTCGTGGTGCCGCAACGTTTGCAGCGCCCGGAAGTTTTTAGCGCCGACGATTATTACTCGCCGCGTGATGGCAAGATCGAATATTTTCTCAAGCAATCGGGAAAAAACATCCGCGCTTATCAGAGCGTGTTTTATATTGCCTGCATTCAAGATTCGAGCTCGGAAAACCCGCGCTGGTCGTTGCGCGGCAAGGGGGGCGCGTTTACCAACGGGGTCGGCCTCGGCAAAGGTTACGGATATTCATGGTGGGAAGCCACGCGAAACGGCCATAATGCCGGTAATAACTGGTTGGCCGTGCATGAGTTTCATCACCAGCTTGATGACGTGTTGGCGGCGAGCGGCTATGCGGAATATTGGTTCAATCATTTTTCCGTTAGCGTCGGCACGGCTGATGATTTTGGGGAGCACTTCGATGGCAATGCTTTTATTTTGAAAAACTGGCCGCCGGCGCAATGGTTCGCGCCGTCTGCGACGTGGGGCCGGTTGCAATATGCGCGAGATGTTGATGGCGACGGCATTCCGGATAACGAACCGCGTTTGCCGATGGATGAAAAACGGCTTGGCAGCAACCCGCGCCACGTTGATAGTGACCATGATGGCGTCAGCGATTTTGCCGAGTTGCAACGCGCCAACTGGATCGTCGAGGGCTGGGGCGAATCGTATGCAGCGCCGGCGCGCTTCCCGTCTCCAATTCGTGCCGACAGTGATGGCGACGGCGTGAATGATGCGAATGATGCCGCGCCGCTTTATCCGTGGCCAACGCAAATCCGCAAACAACCGCAAATTATTGGCGCGTTAGTGCTGCCGGAAGTTAAGGTCAAATATTCCGCGTGGTGGGAAACCGACTCCTTGCATTTGGCATTTGAATCGGAAAGTCCGTGCGATTTCAAAATACTTCTCGACGCGCAAGCCGATGGCTGGTTCGTCGGCCGTGATAATATTGAATGGCGATTCGATGCCGCCAATAAGAATTGGCAATTGCGTTTCTTCGATGCCGGCAAGGTGTTGGAATGGCCGCAGATGCGCAGTGAGCTGGCGCAACAAATCAAATATCGCGCATCAGTTCGGCAAGATCGGCAAACGCATCTCGAATTGGCCATTGCCGGCAATCCGCTGCTCGGGCTTGAATTTCACGCCGGACAAACACTGGCCTTTAATTTCGCGTTCCGCGCTGCGGTCGCAAACTCGAAGCCGGCGCTTTATCAAACCTCACATGAACCCAATCGGTTGATTAAATTTGTTTTGCAAAATTAAAAGCCTGCGGCTGCGGAGCATCGTCATTAGCGTGCTATTCCTGGCTTCTTGTGCTGCCGCGCAAACAAGCTCGCGCGAAGTGATTTTGAAACTGCGCTCCACCGCGGGATTAGCCAAAACCCAAACTGGACGCTATGAAATCGTTGCCGC
>CAYZFF010000223.1:0-5406 GCA_964477305.1 uncultured Cytophagia bacterium | reverse complement strand
CTTTTCACGCAACAGTGGGCGCTGCAAACCATTCGAGCGCCCGAAGCATGGGAAATTACCACGGGCGATCCGAATATTCTGATTGCCGTCATCGATACCGGAACGGATTTTAATCACCCGGATTTGCAAATCGGCTTGTGGATCAACTCTGGCGAAGATCTCAATCATAATGGCAAAGTAGATGCAAGCGATTTCAATGATAACGATGATGATCGCAACGGTTTTGTCGATGATCTGCGCGGCTGGGATTTTACCGACGCGCCGAGTTTTCCCGACGGCGGCGATTATTTGAATCGTGACAACGATCCGAGCGACGAGCAGGGCCACGGCACTTCAGTGATCGGCATCATTTCGGCAACGGCGAACAATCGTATCGGCATTGCCGGACTCGCGCCCGGTTGTCGCGCGATGACTTTGCGCGCCGGCACGAGTCAGGGTTTGCTGGAAGAAGACGACGTGGCCTCGGCGATTGTCTATGCCGTGATGAACAACGCACGCGTGATCAATATGAGTTTCGGCGATGTCGTCGTTTCACCGATGTTGCGCGACGTCATGCGTTTTGCACACGCGCGCGGCGTCGTGCTCGTTGCCTCCGCTGGAAATTCAGCGACCGACACGCCGCATTATCCTTCGGGCTTTGCCGAAACTATTTCCGTCGGCGCGACGAATCGCAATGATCAACTCGCCAGTTTTTCCAATTACGGCGCCACCATCGATGTGGTCGCGCCCGGCCTTGAAATTTGGACGACGGCGATGGGCGGCCAGTACAATCAGTTTGCCGGCACTTCCGCCTCGGCCCCGTTGGTCGCAGCGCTCGCCGGTTTATTGCTCTCGCATGCACCGGATTGGAGCAACGAAACAGTGCGTGCGGCTTTGACCAACAGCGCTGCGGATTTAGGTGAGCGCGGGTGGGATCGTTTTTACGGCGCCGGCCGTATCGATGCCGTTGCGGCTTTGCGAATTGAGCAGGCCGCCCGCGCGGAAATTCATGCGCCGGCCATGGATGCCGGATTTTCCGGCAACACACTCGTCATTCGCGGCACGGTGCTCGGCGCTTTTGTTACCGGCTACGAGTTGAGCTACGGTCGCGGCGACGATCCGCTGGAATGGACGCGTATCAACCGTTCGGAAAATCGCCAGGTCATTGCCGACTCGCTCGGTTTCTGGTCAGTGGCGAATTTGCCCGACACCAGCTACACGCTGCGCTTAACCGCCGAGCAACAAACCGGCCGCCACGTTGAAGATAAAATTCGTTTTTTCCTTGATCGCACGCCGCCGCGCTTCGGTAAAATTAAAATGACGCCGATGCTCGACGGTAATCTGCAAAGCATGGTGATTGAATTTTCAACGGATGATCTCTGTCAGGCCGTGTTGCAGTGGCGGCGTAAAAACAGCGCCGAGCATTTTACCGCTTTGCCGTTGAATTATTTGACAAAAAATCATCGGCTTAATTTTTCCCAACTAATCAGCCGCGGCGAGCTGGAATTTTTCATTGAAGCGGCCAATCGCGCCGGTTTAAAAAGTAGCGACAATAACAACGGGCAAAATTATTTGCTCAGCCTCAATGCGCCGCCGGTGAGCATCGCGCCCTTTGTGGAGATCACTTTCAAAGATGCGGGCAATGCGCCGGATTCGCTGCTGGCGCTGCCGGCGGGCGCGCTGCTCTTTCGCGCCGGCGATTTAAATAAAAATGGCCGCGGGGAAATCCTCATGTCGGTTTATGATGATGCTGGCGGCGTTGGGCCGTTGACCGTCTTTGAGCGCGAAACCTTTGGTTTTGCCAAACGTTTTGCCACCGATCATTTCGGCATTCCCCGTGATATTGGCGATGGTGACGGCGATGGCCGCGTGGAAATTCTCGGTGGCATTGGCCCCAACAGTTTTATTTATGAAGCGCCAACGACAAACGCTTTCCCCAACACATTGGTTTGGGCCGACACCAATGATTTTTGGGCGAGCCGTTACGCCGATCTTGACGGTGACGGGCGCCAGGAGATCATCGGCCGCCGCGGGGAGCGTTTTCAAGTGTTGGAAAATGTCCGCGACAATCAATATCAATTCGTCGATTCATTGCGAAATTTTACGCGCGGCTCCAACATTACCGGTGTGCCGCATTGTGAAATTGGCGATTTCGACGGGGACGGGCGCAAAGAGATTTTATTAGGCGACTACGACGGCGATTTGTATATTTACGAAGCGACGGGTGATAATCGGTTCACGGCGACATGGAGCGACAGCTTGCCGTTGATCGACAGCATCGATTTTATTCGCGCCGGCGATTTTGACGGTGATGGGCGCATGGATTTCGCCGCCGGTTGCCATTCCGATCCGGCGCTGGATGCCGAGCATGAGTTTGACGCCCGGCACTGGTTGTTTCGGATTTATCGCAGTGCCGGCGATAATCGGTTTCAGCCGATCTGGGAACAGGCGTTTTTCGGTTTTCAAGCCCCCAAAGATTTTGACGCTGGCGTGGGCGCGGGCGATATTGACGGCGACGGCCGCGACGAGCTTTTTCTCAATCTCTTTCCCGACGCGTACGTGGTGAAGATTGAAAACGGCCAGGGTAAAGTGATTTGGCATTATCAACCGTCGCGCAGCAATACCACCGTCGTGGCAAATTTAGATGGCGTCGCCCCGCCGGAATTTTATTTTTCCGATGGCCGAATTTTACGCTCGTTTCAATTGCCCGGAACCCAAACCGGCGCGCCGGCTCCGGGCGAAGTCGAGGGGCGGCCGCTCGATGCAACTCGGGTGTTGTTGAACTGGCGTCCAGTGGCGGGAGCAGAAGGGTATGCGATTTATCGCAGCGCCGGCAATGCCCCGCTGCAATTGTTAACCACGATCACGACGACGGCTTTCCGTGATTCGCTGCTGGTTCCCGAACAATTGTATCGTTACGCCGTGGCAACTTTCGATATGCAGCAGCAACCGCAAATCGGACCGCGTTCCAGTGAAGTTTTGGCGCGCCCTTCGCAATCGCCTTTTGTTGTGGCGGCGTATTTTTTTTCGCCGCATCATATCGCCGTGCAATTCAATGAACCGCTGCACGAGTCGGCGCGGCAAGTTGCAGCTTTTGAGTTGCGCCCCAGCGCACCCAGTCAACTTAAATTGCAACCGGAGAGCGCCGTGCTCAGCCGTTCCGGTAGCGAAGTGATTTTAGCTTTTCCGGCGATCACGTTTGTCTCCGGCGCTTATCAAGTTCGTGTCACTGGCGTCACGGACATTGATCGCGTGCCGATTGACACGACGAGGAATCGCGCTTCGTTCACGGTAGAAAAAGAGTCGTCGCGTTTCTATGTCGTCTCGGCAAAGGTTGAATCGCCGCAACAGCTTTCGGTTTCTTTTAATTTGCCGGTCGAGGCTGCGAGTGCCGCGGTAATCACGAATTATAAAATTAAACTCCTTGGCAATTCGGCGCCGGCTGGCATTGTTTTGGCGCGAGCGGAAATCGTTGTCAATGACGCCACCGCTGTGCGCTTGACACTGGCGCGAGGCGCGCTTGGTCCGCTCGGCAGAAATCATGTCATTGAAATTACCGGCGTGCGCAGCGCCAGCGGTATTGCCCTGCAATCCGGCGAAGGCAACGCCGTTGGGCTGGCGATGGCGAGCGCGAATTTGAGCCGGGTATTGATTTACCCGAACCCGTTTGTTTTCTCGCTGCATCAAGCGATTACGATTGCGGGCCTCACCCCTCAGGCGGTGATCAAAATTTTGGATGTTGAGGGCCGCGTGCTCGTGACGCTTGAAGAGAGCGATGGCAATGGCGGCGTGGATTGGGACACGCGCGATGCGCAGGGAAAGTTGGTTCCATCCGGAATTTATTTGTGTTATGTGACTTCGGGAACGCAAACGACGGTGACAAAGTTTGTGGTGGTGCGGTAAATTCGGAGCAATGGATTGATGGATAACTGGATCGTTGGATTATTGGAGTTTTAAATTCCATTGATCCAATAGTCCAGCGATCCACCAATCCATTTTTAACAAGGAGGTGTGGTATGCTCGTGGTTGGATTAACCGGCGGCATTGGCTGCGGCAAATCGGAAGTGCGCCGCCGCTTGTTGAATGCCGGCTTCACGGTGTTGGATGCGGACACTTTGGCCAAGCAACTCGCCGAAACGGATCCAGTCATCGTCAGTAAAATAAAAAAAGAGTTTGGCGAGACCATGTATGACCCCGCCGGGCATTTGCAGCGCAAAGCGCTCGCGGCGATTGTGTTCAACGATCGGCAACAGCTTGAGAAACTCAACGGCATCATTCACCCGCGCGTTATCAGCGCCGTTGAACGTCAAATTGAGGCATTGCAACAGCGGGGTGAGAAAATTGTTGTCGTCGAAGCGGCGCTGCATTACGAGGTGCACTGGAATGAAGCGATGGATGTGATGGTCGTGGTCAGCGCTCCGCTGGCGAAGCGGCTCGCGTGGGTCATGCAGCGCGACGGCGTGGACGAAGCCGCGGTGCGCCGCCGTATGGCCAGTCAACTGCCGCTCGAAGAAAAAGTCAATCGCGCGGATTATGTGATTGAGAACAGCGGTGATCTGGCGATGTTGGATGCGGCTGTGGTTCGGCTCATTGCTTGGCTGCAACAACGCGCGCTGGTTTAAAAATTTTCAGTTTAAAATTTAAAATGCGCAAGCCCGTCCAACCCAAAATCATCTCCGTCTCCCGCCGCACGGATATTCCGGCGTATTATGCCGATTGGTTCATGCAACAGGTCGAGGCCGGTTATGTGACCTATCCGAACCCGATGAGCTTCAAACCGGTGCGGCTTTCGCTGCGGCCCGCCGAGGTTTTGTTTATTGTCTTTTGGACGCGCAATCCCCATCCGCTCGAAAAACATTTGGCGCGACTCGACGAGCTTTATCAGCGTGCGTATTATTTTCATTTCACCATCAACGGCCTGCCGAAAACGCTGGAAACCAACAACCCGCCGCTGGAATTTGCCATTTCTACTTTTCTGCGGTTGGCCGAACGCTATCCCGATCAAGTTTTTTGGCGCTACGATCCGATCGTATTATCCGACTTGACGCCGCCGAATTATCATCTTGAAAAATTCGGCGAGTTAGCGGCGCGGTTGCGCGGCGCGACCACACGGTGTTATTTTTCTTTTGTGAGCTGGTATTTAAAAGTGCAACGCAATTTTGCGAAAGCGACGCAGCTACACGGCGTTAATTTTCGCGATGCCGAACTGGCCGAGCGGCTTGAGCTGGTGCGCCAGCTGAATCAAATTGCCGCGGCCAATGGCATGACGCTGTATTCGTGCTGTCAGGACGCATTGTGTGAAGTCGAGGGCGTGGCCAAATCGCGTTGCGTTGATATTGAAACGATTCGTGAAATCGCCCCGGAACGGTACCGCCGGCTCCGCGCCGCGCCAACGCGCGAAGATTGCGGCTGTTATGAAAGCCGCGA
>CAYZFF010000222.1:4090-7562 GCA_964477305.1 uncultured Cytophagia bacterium | reverse complement strand
AATAAAATCTAATTTCCCTCAAACCGCCGCCGAAACGCTGCGGCGTAGCCGCGTTCAATCCAAACGCACACGGCATATTCGTGGGAAATTTCGCAGCCGTGTTGCCGGCATAAATGATGGCGAAATTTGGTGATGCGTTTAACCTGTTCCTGCATAAATCGGGTAAATTGATCTTGTGCCGTTGCGTGCTGTTGCGCTTCGCAACCCAAGCTGACTTCGCTGATCATAAGCTTGCTCGCCGTTGTCGTGTGAGGTTAAAAATATTCGCCTTTGTCACTTCCAAGTTACGGAGCAATTGAATAGCAACAGAAGTGCCACCCAGCGACAAGGTGCAAAACTCATAAATTCAAACAACAGCGCTTAATCCGGCCTCAAAATTTTTGTACCATCTTGAGACAACGGGATTGAAGTGTAACAATTTTTAAGCAAGTTATTTCCAGCGATGCAGAGTAAGGGCAAAGTAGATTTCAAAAGTACTTTAGCGCAACATGATTTCAATGCCATGACGACTGTATTGGCGTGACCCCGAGGCGTTGGCGTCGATCGCTTTGGATAGCGCCGGAAATTCAAACGCAATAGCGCCGCGTTCGCCGTCAATAGTGGTCAGCCGGCCGCCGATGACATTTTTAATGTGATAACCCCACAACACAAACTCAATTTGCGCTTCAGCAGCAGGTTCACCTTCAAGATCAAGTGTGATTATTTTCCCGCGAAGATGTTGATCGATAATCACCCAGCCGCTTGAGCGTTGACCGCGCGTGACTTTCGCAACCGGCGGTACGACGGTAAAATATCGCGCGAGGCGAAACGTTACCGTCACCGGCTCGCCGCCGACTTCGAGCGAAACCGGCCAGCGAATCAGATCGGCGCGCTCCTCCGGTTTGACTTCAATGAGATGATTCTGCCGGCGAATCTCTTCAAGCTGCGCTGTCGAAGGAAACGTCGGCTTGAAATCAACACGCAACGGTTGCCAGTTGTCCGGCTTATTTTTTCCGGGAAACGGGCGGGCGCGAAATTGGAACGTCAGCAGATTCTCCTCGCGCTGCATGTGCATGAAAAGTTGTTGATCCTCAAGCCCAATCGGGCCGGCGGTGAGAAACGGCCAGTGCAATGGAATGTAGGGCGCGATCTCGATGCGGCGCTCGAGCGCATGCGGCCGGATTCCCAGCAGGCCTTCGTAAACCGGTTGCAGCAGCATGCTTTCGGACCAGGCCTGATGTGTGCAAACGCCGGCAGACTGATACGTTTCACCGTGCAAAACTTCTTCGATGCAGCCGAGAGCAATGCGGTTCTCCTCGCCCCGCGCGTTTTGCAGGTGCATCAAACCCTGCAACCAACGGCCATAACGAAATTCCGCCAGCGCCACCCAACCCGTGAACAGCGGCCACACGCTGCCGTAATGATAACCTTGCGGATGATAAAACGGATGATCATCGCCGACCAGCCGCACGCCCCAATCAGTATTAAATGGTTTGGTCGCAAGCCGACGCAACGCTTGCACGCCGTCTTCGGGTTTGCCATAACCAAACAGCAACGGCACGGCCGCGAGCGCGGTGACATTGTCATTAAAACTGCCGTCCGCATTTTTGCCGTGATAAAAATATCCGGTGTTTTCATTCCAAAAATCTTGTTCAAGCAAATTACGCACTTTTTGATGCTGCAGAATCCATTGCTCAGCGAGACGAGTTTTATCCAACAAAATCGCAAGACGCGCCGCTGTATGCAGCGCCTCGGCCCAGCATCCGGCGAGATAATGTTCGACCTGCACGCCGAAAAGTTTGCCGCCCTCAATCCAGCCGTGGCCGACGCCGGTGTTCTCGATCAAGCCATCGCCGTCACGATCCGTCGTCGCGAGAAACGCCATCGCTTTTTCGAGATGCGGCCATTCGCGTTTGACAAAATTGAGATCGCCGGAATGATTCAAATATCGGCCCATCAGAATGACGTATAACGGCGTTGCATCCGCGGCGTCATAATGTGCGGCGCCACTCGTGGTGAGTTCATGCAGGATTTTTCCATTTATATCCTGATGATGGCCGAGAAAACGCAACACGTCTTTGACGCTCTCGAAATCGCCGTAGTGCAGCATCGCGAACGCCGTCCAGCACGCATCGCGGCCAAAGAACCACGCGTAGCCGGGACGGCCGGTGCTCCAACCCTCGCCGGTATTGGCAAATCCCGCCAGCAGCGAACGGCCGAGTGACGGCACTTCGCAGACAAACGCGTCGTTTTTTATTTTCGCCCAACGCGCCGCGGTGTTGAAATGAGGATCGGGCGTATCGATCTCGGTGAATTTTTCTAACACATGATATTTGCGCCCGGCCTGTTGTTGATAAAATTTCGGCAAGTGTTCCGGGAAATTTTGGAGGCATTCCTGCAGCCGCGCATCATACGCCTCGCCGCCGAGCGCCACAAATCGCGCTGCGCTTTTGCCTTTCACGTCGATCTGCCAGAAAAATTTTACCCGCGCCCGCGAAACGCCGTTTGCTGAAATATCTTCAACTTCGGTAATAATCGGCGGGGCCTCAAACCAGGTTTCATGCTGCCAGCGCGATCGCGCCCGCAGTTCGCGCTCGAATGCCACCGCAAAATGCGCGCGAAAGAAACGGCGATAATCCGAAAAATGCACTTGATTGTAGGACAGGCGGCCTCGCCGGTCAACCGTTTGATATTCCAGTTTCGATAAAGCTCCCTCGGGGTAAGGCCACATCAGTCGAAAGTCAATTTCAAACGCCAGTTCAAAATTTAACTCCTCATTGCCCTCAAACTCCCAATCCATGCACGCCAGCGGTGCCTCATTTCCCACCCAGATTTTTTCGGTGATTGTAACGCGCTCGGTTTGCCGTCGGCGCTCGACTTGATGCGGACGAATGAGAACTTCGGTATCGGCGCCATTTTCCCATAATTGGGCTTTCGCCAAACTGGTGATTCGCAACGAAACATTCCGACACAATCGCAACGGATGACTCCAGATTTCGCTGATCGGCCCGCGCTCGTTTCCCATCAGCAACATGCGCTCGCCGCTGAGGTCAAAAAAATTATTGCGCTCGCCGCTGACATGCAAATGCGGACTCACTTCGAGCCATTTGATCGGCGTCCAGTTCTCCCATTGCGGAAATTCAATCAACCGGTTGTTCTTTTTAATTTCTGCAACAACCGGTTCCCAGACTCCCGGCCATTTTTTTTCTTCGTTTTTATCGCTGTTTCTTTTTTCCAACAAATGTTGGAGGCAGGCCTCGGCAAACGCCTCAAGCTGTGGGCGAAAAAGATTCTGCGCATCCGAAAAATACAAATACGCGCCGACACATAATGCCTGCGGCTCGTCATATTCCCATGCGAATTTTTGCGCCGGATCGAAGCCGATGAAATACCGATGCACGCCCCAAACTTTGCCGCGTGGCCATTTGTTCGTGCCATAGCCGAATCGCCAATACGCTGCGCCGGTTTTCGCGTTCCATAAATAAGATTGTCC
>CAYZFF010000222.1:0-3990 GCA_964477305.1 uncultured Cytophagia bacterium | reverse complement strand
GGCAAATGCGCGAGAAATCCCATCAATCCGCACAGTTCGAATCCCTGCGGCGCAATCCACTCGTTTTCCGGTTTGCGCTGCGGGTCATAATATCCGGCCTCAACAATATCCGGCCCCTCTTTTTCCAAACCCAACGGCACCACCGCCTGCACCGCCGCGAGCGAAAGAAATAATCGTCCGCCACTTCTCAAAAAACTCCGCACGGCCTTCCACCGGATCACTGACCACTGCTCACTGATCACTGTTTCATGCCACCACAAAACATAATGATGCCCGTTCGCCGGAAGCTGCTCCGGAAAAATCCGATGTGCCGCCGGAAATTTCGTTTTCAACCATTTCCACGCGGCCTCGACTTCAGCGTCGCTGGTGCCGGTGTCGAGAAAAAGAATTTGCTGCTGTGGATGGAGCAGGGGGGAGGTGGATTTAAAACGCCGCCGAAATCTTTTGCGCATGCAGATTGGCTCCTTATAAAATGAAATAATAGCTCGTAGCGACGCCTTCAGGCGTCGAGCGCCAATGGAACAACAATGCCTAAAGGCATCACTACAAACAGCATACTTGCAAAGCCATGACATGGTAATGTAATTTAAAACAAAAAGCAACGACATTGCAATGCCATTGCTCGCAAAGAGTGCTTGCCTTTTTCGGATAACTTTTGTTTCATAAAAATGAAAACCCTGTCGATTTTGACGGCGCCGGTTCGTTATATTGCTGAACAACCGAAAGGTTTGTGAGTTTCTTACAATTATCAAATTCAAGGAGAACGAAAATGGCGCAATACATGTTGTTGTTACGCGGTGGCGAGTTTCCGGCGCAGTCGCCGGAGGAGATGCAGAAAGTGGTGGAGAAATATGTGGCGTGGGCGGACAAGCTGCGCAAAGAAGGCCGGCATCGCGCCGGCGATGAGCTGAAAGAAGGCGGCCGGATTCTGTCGATGAAAAACGGCAAATTCATCGTCGACGGCCCGTACGTCGAGACGAAAGAGATCGTCGGCGGGTATTATCTCTTCGAGGCGAAAGATATTGAGGAAGCCACGGAAATTTCCAAAGGCTGTCCGCATCTCAGCTTCGGCGGCAGCATCGAGATTCGGGAAATTATTCCACATTAAAATTATCCGCTTAATCGGCTCGATCCGCTGACTATTTTTTAAACGGATTGCTGATTAAGCGGATAAGGCATTTTTTTCGGCAAGTCCACAGCGATAATTTACAAGTTTAAACGCGAGGTTTTATGAGTTACTTCACCGCCGAATATCTAAAATTTTTTCGCGGCTTGAAAAAGAACAATAGCAAAGCCTGGTTCGACGCGAACAAAAAAGTCTATGAAGCCGAGGTCAAAAAGCCATTTGCGGCCTTTGTGGAAGAAATTATCACGCGGATCCGTGCGGAAGATCCGACATTGACGACCGGCGCGAAAGAAGCGATTTTCCGGCTCAATCGCGACATTCGCTTTTCCAAAGACAAGGCGCCGTACAAAACCCACATGGCCGCGAATATTTCCGCGGGTGGCCGCAAAAATTACGAACTGCCCGGTTTCTATTTGCAATTCGGCCCGGATCAAGTCATGCTCGGCGGCGGCGCGTATATGCTGGAGAATGAAACGATTTATAAAGTTCGCAAGGCTATCGTTAAAAATCTCGACACGTTCGCGGCGTTGTTGAAAGACAAAAATTTCAAGCAAAAATTTGGCACGCTGCAGGGCGAACAGAACAAAGTGCTGCCGGCAGAATTTAAAGAATACGCGGCGCAGCAGCCGCTGGTGGCTAACAAACAGTTTTACTATATGGCTGAACTTGAAGCCGAAACGATTTTAAAGAAAAACTTGCCGGAGCTGGTGATGCAGCATTATCATGCCGGCAAAGCGCTGAATGAATTTTTGAAACAGGCGATGCGCGGGTAGTGATGAAGCTGAAGCAGCAT
Source organism: uncultured Cytophagia bacterium (assembly GCA_964477305.1). Taxonomy (GTDB): domain Bacteria; phylum Zhuqueibacterota; class Zhuqueibacteria; order Zhuqueibacterales; family Zhuqueibacteraceae; genus Zhuqueibacter. The sequence continues at coordinate 2,071 of CAYZFF010000222.1, read as the reverse complement.
ATTTACAAATGGCAATAACACTCCGAACCTCAATTTACTGAGAAGCTCATGAAACGAATTATTTTTCTTATCGCGTTGAGTTTTTTAATTTTTATTTCACTGGTACCGATAGCCGTGCGCGCGGATGATCCGCGTGACCCTTTTCTAAACCGCCTGAACGGTGTTTGGAAAGCCCAGGGAAAGGCTTTTGGCATGGAAGCGAATTTTTCCATGAAGTGGGAGTGGGTGTTGCAAAATCGCTTCATCCAACTTTCTTATAAAATCGAAATGCGCGGCAAAGACGGCCAGCCGCAAATTTTTGAAGGCACGGCTTTTTACAAGCCGGCAGCAAACGGCAAATACGAAGGCACGTGGTTCGATTCGCAACGATCCATTCATCCCATTGCAGCAACTGCCGACAGTTCCGCATTGACCTCCTTTTGGGGAAAGCCGGAAACCGAGCAAGGAAAATCCATTTATCGGCTTTTGGATGAAAACCGCATCGAGGTGGTGGATGCGGTGCGCGCGAAAGACGGCAGTTGGAGAGAATTTAGCCGAAATACTTTTGGTCGCGAACAACAATGAGTTTTTCTGCAGCCTCTTCCTTGCCAGCCGCTGGCGTCAGCCAACTCGTCGATCATCTCTTCCGCCATCAGTCGGCAAAGATTGTCTCGACGCTGACGCGCATTTTCGGGCTGGCGCATCTCGATCTCGCGGAAGACGTGGTGCAGGAAACGTTGCTCAAAGCGCTGCGCCAATGGCCTTTTCACGGCGTGCCGCAAAATCCCGGCGGCTGGATTTTGCAAACGGCGAAAAACCTTGCCATCGACACGCTGCGCCGCGAAGCGTCATTTCGCGATAAAGCCGAAGCCATCGTTTATCAACTCGAACAGGATCTGCGTTCGACAGCCGAGCCGGATACGAATGAGTTGCAAAGCGATCAACTCGCCATGATGTTCACGTGCTGCCATCCGAGTTTGCCGCGCGAAGTGCAAATTGCGCTCACGTTGAAAACGCTTTGCGGTTTCAGCGTCGCCGAAATTGCCCGCGCTTTTCTCGCCGAAGAGGCGACGATGGCGCAGCGGCTGGTGCGGGCCAAACGTAAAATTCGTGATGAGAATATTTCTTTGGAATTGCCCGAGCCGGCAGTGTTGCACAAACGTCTCGCCGCGGTATTGGAAGTTTTGTATCTGCTGTTCAACGAAGGTTACAATGCGCACGAAGGCGAAAACCTTGTGCGTCACGAGTTGTGCGCGGAGGCCATTCGTCTGACGGCGTTGCTGGTTGAACATCCTGTTGGTGATCGGCCCCGCACGCATGCACTGTTGGCACTCATGCTGTTGCAGGCTTCCCGTCTTCCGGCGCGGGTTGATGGCGAAGGCAATTTGCTTTTGCTCGCGGAGCAGGATCGGACGTTGTGGGATCACGAGTTGATTCAGCACGGCTTGCATCATCTCGAGCAATCCGCGCGTGGTGAAGAGTTGAGCGAGTATCATTTGCAGGCCGGCATTGCGGCGTGCCATGCCGTGGCGCCAAATGAGGCGGCCACTGATTGGGAAAATATTCTCGGTTATTACGATGGTTTGATGGAGATCAATCCGTCGCCCGTGGTCGCGTTGAATCGAGCTGTGGCGCTGGCGATGCTCGCAGGGCCGCAGGCCGGCATCAAAGAGTTGGAGAGAATCGGCAAGCTGCCGCAAATGCAATCCTATTATTTATTCCCGGCGACGCTGGCGGATTTTCATAAACAAAACGGCGCGCCAGAAAAAGCCGCCACGTATTATCAACAGGCGCTGACGCTGGCGGGCACGGAGCCGGAGCGCCGCTTCCTGCTGCGCAAGCTCAAAGAATGTGAGTGACTTTTTGAGATTTTCTTCGTATATTTGCTGTCGAAAATTGACACAAATATATGAGCAAACCCCGTCTTTCATTTAACACCGATGACACGTTCATCGGGGGCACCCCGGACAAATTTCCCGTCACCCAATGGTCGGCGATTGTCGCGCTGCGGAGCCACGAGCAAAGCGAACGCACCCGCGCTTTCGATGCCATCGTCGCGGCCTATTGGAAACCCGTGTACAAATACATTCGC
>CAYZFF010000221.1:0-7590 GCA_964477305.1 uncultured Cytophagia bacterium | reverse complement strand
CTGGCGAGAAAATTGAGCGCGCCGCGAATTTTTGGCCCCATGCTGCCGGCAGGAAATTGGCCGGCAGCGAGATATTGCTTGGCTTCAGCCACCGTCAAATGTTCAAGCCAGCGTTGCGTGGGCTGGGCAAAATCAATCGCGACTTTTTCAACGCCGGTCAAAATCACCAATTCTTCGGCGCCGATATCACGCGCTAAAATGGCACTTGAGAGATCTTTGTCGATCACGGCATTGATGCCTTCGAGACGCTCCTCGCCGTCGAGGTAAACCGGAATGCCGCCGCCGCCCGCGGCAATGACAATGCGATCGTTCGCCACCAATTCTTTGATGACATTTTTCTCAACTATTTCCATCGGCTCCGGAGAGGGCACCACCCGCCGCCAGCCGCGGCCGCGATCTTCTTTTAATATCCAGCCGTGTTGATGTTGCAAGGCTTCGACTTTTTCCGCCGGATAAAACGGGCCGATAAACTTCGTGGGGTTTTTGATCGCCGGATCGTCGGGATGGACGACGACTTGCGTAATCAGCGTCACCACTTCTTTTTGAATGCCATGCCGGTGCAGCATATTCAGCAAACATTGCTGAATCATATAACCCATGCCACCTTGCAGATCGGCCACCATAATTCCCAACGGCAACGGTGGCACGAGATGACGTGTCTCCTCAACCCGAATCAACGCATTGCCCACTTGCGGGCCGTTGCCATGCGAAAGAACAACTCGATACCCCTGCTCGACCAATGCCACCACGCCGACCAAACTCCGTCGCGTATTGGCGAATTGCTGGTAAATATTGCCTTCTTCAAATTCGCGGGTAATGGCGTTGCCGCCAAGAGCGATGACCACGGTTTTGTAAGGCATGTACTTTTCGTCTAACGCGAAACGTGCTTTGAATCAAAATGGTTGACGTTCGATCCGATTGTGACGCTGCACAGCACGTAGTATTCAGTGTCCAGTATTCAGATACCGGTTACTGAACACAGGCCGTTACACATTGCACGTTTCACGATTTTTATGCAAATCGCTTTAAAAAATCCGCCAACGCTGGCTGACCGATTTCCTGTAGCTCGTACGTCACTCGCGTCGCTGGTTTATTAATTTTTACCAACCGGCGCAAATCTATTGGCGTGGCAATGACAACCGCATCGCAATCGGTGGCATTGATCGTTGCCTCCAGATCGCGAGTCTGTTTTTCGCCATATCCCATCGCCGGCAACAGGGTACCGATGCCGGGATAGGTTTTAAAAGTTTCAACCAAGCTGCCGTGTAAAAAGGGCCGCGGATCCACAATCGCCTGGGCGCCGAATCGTTGCGCCGCCACCACGCCGGCGCCAATCGTCATTTCACCGTGCGTGAGCGTCGGGCCGTCTTCAATGCACAACACCCGCCGGCCGCGAATCACCGCCGGATCTTCGACGAAAATGGGCGAGGCGGCATCGACGATATCCGCCCGCGGATTGTTAGCGCGAATCGCCTGCCGAACACTTTCGATATCTTCCGGGCGCGCATTTGTTTCTTTATTAATGATCACGACATCGGCCATGCGCAAATTCGTTTCGCCGGGATGATAGCGCATTTCGTGGCCGGGTCGCAGCGGGTCAGCCACGACAATGAGTAAATCCGGTTTGAAGAACGGCGTATCGTTGTTGCCGCCATCCCACAGCACAATGTCGGCCTCCGCCTGCGCGCGCGCTAAAATGGCGGCGTAATCAACGCCCGCGTAAACCACTGTGCCCATCTGCAGATGCGGTTCATATTCTTCGCGCTCTTCAATCGTACACTGCTGGGTCTCCAAATCTTCAAAACTGCCAAACCGCTGCACGGCTTGTTTGGCAAGATCACCATAAGGCATGGGATGGCGCACGGCGACCAATTTTTTGCCCAGGCCTTTTAAAATTTGCGCCACTCGGCGAGTCGTCTGACTTTTGCCGGCGCCGGTGCGTACGGCGCAAATTGCGACAACCGGACGATTGCTCTGCAGCATCGTTGCGGCAGTGCCGATAAACTTAAACGATGCCCCCGCCGCCAAAACGGCGCTGGCCTTATGCATGACATATTCGTGCGCTACATCGCTATAAGCGAAAACCACCTCGTCAATTTTTTCATCCGTAATGAGGCGCGTCAATTCCCGCTCGTGATAAATCGGGATGCCGTGCGGATACAATTGTCCGGCAAGCTCTGCCGGATAACGCCGGCCCGCGATGTCCGGAATCTGCGTCGCGGTAAAACACACCACCTCGCATTGCGCCTGCTCGCGATAGACGGTATTAAAGTTATGAAAGTCACGTCCCGCTGCGCCCATGATTAAAATACGCGTTCGCGGCATATTCAACCTCAAGATCAAGGCCGTAAAAAATTCACCGAGGTTTACTGTTTTTGTTATTAACTCAACCGATTACAATAAAATATAACACAATTTCACATGAGTTGCAAGCCTTCTTCTGTAATTTTAACACAACCAACGCGTTTACGCAGGCTAAAATTTGCTTGCCGCGTCTGGAGCTTTTGCTTGCATTTAACCGGGATTTTTCGTATAATAGAAACTGTTTTGGCTAAATAACAATTTTGAAAAATAACGTCCAATTTTTAATAAAACACCTAATGGAGTAAAAAATGGCTAAGGTTTGTGATATTTGTGGCAAACACGCGCACGTGGGCAATCAAATTAGCCACGCGCACAATGCGTCCTTGCGCAAGTGGTTGCCCAATCTTCGCGAAGTTCGCGCGCTGGTGGATGGTCACGTGCAACGCCTGAAAGTTTGCGCCAAATGCTTGAAAGCCGGCAAAATTATGAAAGCGCCGCACAAAGCCCGCGTCAAATCCGCGGCAGAAAAGGCGAGCCTGCCGGTTATGGAAACGCCAGCGGTTGCCGCGACCGTTTAAGAACGCATGCTCAAAAAAACAAAAGCACCCGAGATGGGTGCTTTTTTGTTTTACGATAACTTTTATTGCCGTACGGCAAACTAAAGCTTGCATGCGAATTAAAACGTCATGGCAAAACTCAACCGATTGAGGCTGCCGACTTCACCGAAGGAGGACAAACTGTAATCCAGAGTATAATCGTGCATCGTCATGCCCAGCCCGAAGGAAAGCCCGGCAAAACGATCCGCATCCGTCCCGACTTTTTGATCACCGCGAACGGTGTCATATCCCAACCGCATCATCAATCCCTTCGACAAAATAAACTCGCCGCCGGCGCGAAAACGTAAATCTTCTTCCTGATATTTGAGCAGCGTCAGGCTATACATCAGCGGCAAATGCGCTAATTTCTTGGAAACCCCAAACTGTATATTCAACGGCAAACTTTCTTTGGTTTTAATAAACGCCGCACGCTCTTTGCCGAGATTAAAAATCCCGCCGGCAAACGTCAAATTTTCCATAATCGTGGATTGATAAATAAAACCCAAATCCACCGCAAAGGCATCAGCAGAAAATTGTTCAAGCTGGGCGCGGATTAATTTGAGATTGGCGCCGAGCATCAAACGCTCGCCGCGCAACTGTGAATACGACAAGTAAGCCACCAGCGTGCTGGCGCCAAAACTGCCATTCTCCTCACCCAGCTCGTTCGTCCGCGTAAAATTTCCGTAATCAGCATAATTGAGCGCAATGCCGTAACTGCCGCGCGCATGTGGATGGACATACGCCCCAAAAAAACTTTGAATATCGAGGATATGATTGAGATAGCCGAAAGCGCCCACCCGGGTCGGCACATTGGCAAGGCCGGCGGGATTGTAGTAAATCGCGTGAGCATCACGCGAGACGGCCAAAAAACTCGCACCCATCGCTGCCGGTCGAGCGCCGACCGGAGTGCGCAAAAAAGCAAAACCAATAGGATCGGCGCCAAAAACCGACGAGGCGAGCAACGTGAGCGACAATAACAGGGGAATTTTTTTCATGAAGGAACAACCGTGGTGAAGAATTGGATTGGTGGATTGCTTGATTTAATGGTTTGTTGGAGGTAACCACGTTCCAAACCGTAAAGCGTCTATACGCCAACATGCCATTTCGTATTCGAGCCTCATGCCATCCTCCCTCCACTTGAGCCACCTGTCGGAATCGAACCGACGACCTGCTCATTACGAGTGAGCTGCTCTACCAACTGAGCCAAGGTGGCTGGAAAACAAAAAAAAGATAAATTGGTAAAAAGTAAATGCGGCTTGCTTTTTAACGAATTTATCTCTTTCCCTCTGTGGCCAGGCGCAGAATCGAACTGCGGACACACGGATTTTCAGTCCGTTGCTCTACCGACTGAGCTACCTGGCCGAAAATTGCCAAGAAGAACAGTCTTAAAAATACAACACTTCTGGAAAAAAGTCAAGGCTTTTGTCAGGTTCAACGAATCTTTTTAGGTTTAACCTGCACAATTTTACAACTCCTGCTTCTTTCCGGTGACATCGATTCGCTTCGTCCTAAAATGATGTACCAGCTATTCACTCAATTTCCGTAATAGACTGAACGCCCTGTGCACTCAAAAGTTTCCGCAAGAGTTTGGGCGGCGCGACACTTTGTGGCGAAATGGTAAAGCAGTTTCGCAGCGTTTGGATAAAATTCGCTTCCGGCAGCGGTCCCGAATTTTGCAGCGTCAGCAACGCCTCATCTTTTTCTACCCGGCTGCCAACTTTTTTGTGAATAAACAGCCCTGCCGTATAATCGACAACATCATCAACCGTTTTTCGACCCGCGCCAAGCAACATGCTAAGTCGCCCGATTTCGCGTGCATTGATGGCAGCGATAAAACCGTCGCACTCGGCTTTCACCTCCAAACGATGTTTCGGAGCAGGATATTTATCCGGATTTTCCAAAAACGTCGTGTCCCCTGCTTGCGCCCGGACGATTTCCAAAAATTTTTCCCATGCGGCGCCGTTATCCAACAGAACCCGCAGTTGCGCCATTCCACTCTGCAAATTTTTGGTTTTGCCCGCGAGCTGCAACATAATCGCGCCGAGCGCCAGCGTCACTTGCCGCGTGTCGGCTGGCCCGCGGCCTTGCAGCACGTCAATGGATTCGACAACTTCCACCCAATTGCCTGCAGCAACGCCAAGTGGCTGCGACATGTCCGTGAGCAACGCCACCGTGTTCAAATTAAACGCCGTCGCCGTGCGAATGAGATGCGTGGCAAGTTCTTCCGCAGTATCATCATCTTCAAAAATAGCGCCATTGCCCACTTTCACATCCAGCACCAGCGCATTAATCCCTTCGGCGAGCTTCTTGCTGAGAATGCTGCCGCAAATGAGCGGAATCGATTGCACCGTGCCGGTGGCGTCGCGCATGGCGTAAATGCGGCGGTCCGCCGGGCAAATCTCTTCAGTTTGACCGATCAGGCACGTGCCGAGTTCTCCAACCTGCTTTTTAAACTGCTCCAATGGCAGCCGGGTTTTGAAACCGGGAATCGATTCGAGCTTATCGAGAGTGCCGCCCGTGTGGCCGAGGCCACGCCCGGATATCATCGGCACTGGCACACCAGCCGCCGCAACAAGCGGCGCGAGAATCAACGAAACTTTGTCGCCGACCCCGCCGGTGCTGTGCTTGTCCACTTTGCTCCCTGGCAAATGCGAAAAATCGACCACTTCGCCAGAGTCACGCATGATGCGCGTGAGCGTGACGGTTTCATCGAAGCTCATACCTTGAAAATAAATCGCCATGAGCAGCGCCGACATTTGATAGTCGGCGATTTCGCCGCGCAGATAAGCGTGAATAAAAAAATCGATCTCATTTTCCGCCAGATGTTTCCCGTCTCTTTTCTTGAGAATAATTTCGCGCGCCGTCATTTTGATTTTGGGTTAATATCTAAATTGAGCCATTGCCATTTCGAGCGCCAGCGAGAACCTTGTTGGTTGAAAAATTTCCCGCTTCGCCCTCATTAACATTGTAAGCGTTATCGCAACAACAAAACTTTTCTGGTCGCCTGAAATTCTCTGGCGCGCATTTTGACAAAATACATTCCCGTAGCAGCGCCGCGCGCCTCCCAGATGATTTTGTGCGTGCCGGCATTTTGCGTAGCATGCACGAGCACAGAAAGCAATTTTCCGGAAACATCATAAATCGCGACTTCGACCTCGGCTGTTTTCGGCAAACTGTAGCTGATCGTTGTAGCCGGATTGAATGGATTGGGATAATTCTGTTCCAGCGCAAAAGCTTCCGGCAGCGCCGTCGGCTCATCTGTCTCAACCGCCGTGGTGGACATTTTGTAATAATAGCCAAACAGAATCATCATTTCATCCTGGCTGAGCAAGCCAAAACGAATCGTACGCGTCGTCCAATTATTGTAAGTCGCGCTAACCTTCAAGCCTTGCCCGGCTTCGAGAATGAGGGGCGGATCGATTTTCAAAATCGGCGGATGTTCCCAATCATAGGCGATGTAAACCACCTCACCGTTTCGCGGCCCACCCACCACTTCCACTTTAAATTCCGTCATGTGCTCGTGCGCATGTGAGAAAAGTTGAAAAATCGCCAGCCGCTCCCCAAAGTTAAACGTTCGCGTTAACGTAGTCACTTTTTGGGGCGGCAAATTGATACTGGTATTGTTCAGATTCAGAATCTCGGCAATCTGTTTGACCTTCGCCGGATCGGCGTAATGCAAATTCGCATAAGCCTCGCCGGGGATCGTTATCGTTGAGCGGTTGGCATAATGCGAATTTAAATCGATACCAGTCCCCGCCGGCAGGCGCAACGCCACGCCCGGCGGAAAATGATAATTTAGCAATGGCCATTGCGTGCCGGCAAGAAAATCGTGGTACTGCATCGTCAAAATCGTGTTGAGAATATAACCGCCGCTGGCGTCCCGCACATCGCGTAGCACATTGGGCGGCGGCATCATATTGGCCGGCGTACTTTTCTGAAAGGTGTTGAGCAAAAAATGGTGGCTGCCCGGCCGCATCGTCATCTCGACGCGTTCGATGAGCAGATCCTGCGCGTTGTCCAACGGCACATACGAAAAAACCTCGCGATCAAAATTGGGCGCGACCTCAAAAGGCCCGATGTGAAGTTGCATGCCATTGGCCGGCTTGGCCAACGGCGCAAAGGCCGGCGTTTGGTAACGCGTCGTGTCTTGCAGGAGTGCACGATCCGCCACCATGCCGTTTTGCGGCGCCCCGGCCACGATCCAGCGTCGAATTAATTCCAGTTCGCCGTTGGTGAGCACCGGCGCACCGAGCGGCATCATGGCGCCGTACTGCGGGTGATCGCGATAAAAATGTTCCTGATCCGGCGCATTGATTTTTTCCCAAAGATAACTTTTGTACAAACTCTCCAGGCCTTTGGTGCCCAATCGCAACAGCCCCTCACTCTTCGCGGCGGCGTTGGTTGGCGCCGCGTTGACAAGTTGGTTATAGGCCACGTCGCTCGTCAAGATCAAGCCGGATTGCCGGGCAAAATACATTCCCTCGGTGTGGCAACTTACGCATTGGCGATCAAAAATTTGTTGCTGGATGGTTTGCCAAGTAGAAGTTTCCTGGCCATTGATGGTGGCGGTGAAAATAAGCAAAATCAAAAAAAATGATGCGCGGATTTTCATGCATTTTCTCCGGTGAAGGTGTCACAGAAGATAGACAAATCTCTTTCAAAAAGCAAGTTGTGACTATTGGATAATTTT
>CAYZFF010000220.1:0-7644 GCA_964477305.1 uncultured Cytophagia bacterium | reverse complement strand
TTTGTGTTCAGTTAGCTCTGCCGTTCACCCAGACAGTAACAAAGCCCGTCTGGTGCGATGACGAAAAAAACTTTGTACGAAGTGTCCCCGTATCGGTCAATTCGGAAGTCAGCCTTTTCTTTTTTCAAGCCGTTCGATTGCAATTCTGCGAAAGCGGTTTCGGCATCATCAACCTCAAAGAAGCATCCATCCTGCGTCGGGTCGCCACCATTTTCGACCAAACCGATTTGAATACCGTCTCTGCCGAGGACCGCAGACTTGCACGGCAAATCTGTTCGTGACACAACTTGAAATCCCATGATCGTTTCGTAAAACGGAATGGCGGCCGCCAAATTTTCTACCGGCAGATGCATGGCGTCTTTTTGATACGGCCAGGCGATTTTGAATATTGCTTTCATTGGGTTAATACAAATCCTTCTTAATCTTCGCCATCTCTGCTTCCAACGCCGCGAGGCGCTTCTTCATCTCTTCCACCTCCGCGCGCAGCGAAGTGGTTCCGGAAGTTTCCTCCACTTCAGCGGTCTCGTCGTTATATGCAAAAAACAAATGCCGATACCGATCTTCTTTTTGGCCGGCGCGGCGCGAGGTTTTTTCAACCCAGTGTTTCGCCTCAGTCATCAGGCTTGCCAAAGTTTGCTCGACGGCTTCGAGAGAAGAAAACTCAAATTGTCGCTCGGTGCGGCCCTTGATTTCGCCAAGCGTTTGTGGCCCACGCAGCAACATCACGCTCAAAGCGGCTAACTGCGCGGTTGATAAATCGAGGCCGTTTTCGCCGCCGCGATGCGCATATTTCATAACGCGACCTTCCCCGCTCACGAACGAACATAATCCTTTTTGTTTGAGCGAGCGCAGCGCGTCTTCCACTTCATCGGCGGAATATTCCACCACCGGATCGCGGCTGGTTTTCTGATTGCACGCAGCGACCAGCGCGTTCAACGTCATCGGATAATATTCCGGCGTGGCCTGGCTTTTCTCGATCAGGCAGCCGAAGACACGGGCTTCTTCATTTGAAAGTAACATATTCCATTCGTGTAACGGTTTGCAGAGGGCACAGCGCGTAGAAGAATCATTGTTGTTTCGCGCACGGCGTATTCTCTCGGCGCCACGCGCTTTGCTTACACGGCCTTCACCACCACCACCGTTAAATCGTCATGCTGATGATGATCACCCGCAAATTGCTTAACGGCATTGATCATTCCATCGCGGATCTGTATCGCACTAAACGATGAGTTGTTTGTTAAAATTTTGACCACGCTCTCCTCGCCAAATTCGCCGTGACCATTGCTTTGCGCCTCGGTCACACCGTCGGTGACAAAGAGAAAAACGTCGCCCACGTCGTATTGAACCGCGCGCTCTTCCAACTCCGTTGCAAACATGCCGTGATTGTCCAGGCCGAGGCCAAGGCCCTTCGGTGTGATTTTTTCGACGAGTTTGGTTTTGGCGTGATAATAAAAGAGCGGCAAATGGCCGGCGCGCGCCAGAATCATGTGCCGCGTCGAGGAGACAAAATCCGCGCCGAGCGAGGTGACAAAAGATTTTCTCTCCATATCTTGACAAAGCAAATTGTTCGTGCGCACGAAAAGCTCTTTCGGCGAAAGCCCAAACCCGTGCAGCGAGCGCATGATGCCTTGCACTTTGGACATGTACAGCGCCGCAGAAGTGCCTTTGCCGCTCACGTCGCCGATGATCACCCGAATCGCATTGGGCGCGCCGTTAAGATAATCGAAGTAGTCGCCACCCACTTCCGTCGCCGGAATCGACGCGCCGGCAATATCGAGGCCATCCACTTTCGGCGTGGTTTGCGGCAGCGAGGCAAGCTGAATGCGCCGCGCGATTTCGAGTTCGTGTTTGAGCCGCTCCTGCTCCGCCAGTTCTTCATATAAAAATGAATTTTCAACTGCGACCGAGGCCTGTTTCGCCGCTGCCGTCAGAAAATCGAAATCTTCCTGGCAAAATGGAATCTCCGAGCGCTTTTCGCCGATCAGCATCGCGCCAACGAGTTTTTCTTTGGAGCGAATCTGGATAATATGGCGGAAGCCTTTTTCCGTCAACGTTTGCTTCAAATCGTTGGGCAAATAATCGACGCTCAGCCGGCTTTCACTGCGAAAGTTTTTTAATACTTCGAGCAGCTTTTGATCAATCGCAATGCAAAGTTCTTCCCACCCGGCTTCATCAAAACCGTATGCCTCCCGACAACAACAGGCTTTTTGATTGCGAAAAAACAGCACGCCGACGCGTTTGAGATGCATCAACTGATAAAGCTTTTGCACGATGCCGCGCGCGATATCGACCATATTGAGTTTCGTTGACATCACATCTGCCAACTCATTTGCCGCGCGGCGATAGTCATACTCGGTGCGATGATATTTTTTATCCAGCCGTTGCTGCCCGCTTTTGCCGAGCTTCCAAAATCCCACGCTCAAAACGATGGCGATGCACATCAAAATCCCTTTTTCCAACGGTTCCCGCTCTTCCGGCAGCAACGGCTCATCGAGAATTTCTATCGTCCCGCCGGCGAAATGCACATTGGGCAGCGGCCAATCAATGTTGGGTAAAAACGCAAAAACAATAATGGCCAACTTAATCACAAATAACCACCACCCCAACGATATAATCGTGTATTGCACATTCCGCCGGACACGCAAATCCATTTCCAATAAATGATAGCGGCCGATGGTGTAAAGATACGCCAGTGGAATGAGAAGCAACGGTATGCCAAGATACCCGTTGGCAAACTGCGGATTGACGCGCAAAACAAAATTGATCAATAAGAAAAGCCCCAACACGAGTATGCCGGCCAAATGGCCGGCCCAACGAATAACACCGCGCAACTTTTTGTATTCCGCACTCCGTTGTTTGCGGAAATGCCAGTACACGCCGAGGCCATAGATCAAGAACAGCAAAACGCCGGAAACCAGGACGAGAGCTTTTTGGGTGAATATCGCCAACATCATCACCAACAATGCCAGGCCATAGAAGCTATGGCGTACCCATGGTTTCGCCAACAATTCCGGACGTTCCCGGGGAAAATAATGATCACTGTGAAACCAGGCCGCGATCCCCAAGCAGATACTGACTGCCAGGGTCGTAAAGCGTGCAATCACAAAAGGCGTATTAAAAAAATCACGTTGCACAAAAACCACGGCAAAAAAATAACCGATGAGCAAAAACGCCAATCCCAACAACCGCGCCGCTTTCATTTGCGGACGCTGCAGCGCAATGAATACGCCGCTTGCCATGTAAATCAAACCGCAAAGGCTGAAAAGGATGATGGGAATGGCAATGCCAAATCGGGCTAATTTGACCTGCAGGCTGATCTCGCGATTGTCACGAATGATATCGTAGACCAAGGTTTTGCCGCTTTGTCCACGACGCAAAACGGCATCGGCCTCAAGATGATTTTTAAAATTTTGCCGATTAATCCGAAAGATCAAATCGCCCACCTGCATGCCGGCGCGGTCGGAAGCCCCATCTTTGAACACGGTTGTCACTTTCGCCGCTGTCGGAATGCGGCGCAAAAAACTGTCCGGAACGGCGGCTTTCGCCACCCGGTAGGTTTGTTTCTCGTTGCGCTGCAGCCGAAAGACTTGCAGCAGAAAATTTGAACCCGCGGGCAGCATTCGCAAAACCTTCGTTGCCGAATCGAGAGCATCAATTTGCTGTTCGTTTATCGCCAGCAGCAAATCTCCAACTCGAATCGAATCCGGCTGAAAAGATTGATCGGCACGAGGCGCGGCGGCAATTTTAAAATTTGTGCGTTGGGCCGGAAAACTTTTGACGACATACAAATGCGAGGGTGAACTGTCAAACCAGTTCTCATCCGTGGTCGTGCTTGCATAGCGATAGACATTATACGTCGCCATGCCGAAAAGCAAGACGCTCAGAATGCCGATGAAAGCGCGGAAATGTTGCGGATATTCATCAAGATGAGCCATAAGCCAAAGATTTGTCAAGTTCGAAGCGTCGATTGTTTCAGGGGAAATAATAGCCAACGCTTATACGAAAATCAATGTAACTTGTTTTCACTTGCAACGCAACTTAATTTTGCTTGGCCTTTTCAAAATTTTTGCTATATTTTATACCTTTCGCTGAAAATTACAAGGGAGCCAAAATGACTGAACGCGAATGTTTGCAAAAATTGCTTTACGGCCAGGGCGCGCATGCCCTCACACTTAATAGTTTGGAAGGGCTTGAGGAGAAAACGGCGGGAGAACGTCCGGCCAACTCGCCGCATTCAATTTATCAACTGCTCATGCACATGATTTACTGGCAGGAATATGAGTTGCAGAAAATCGCCGGAGAGCCTCCCTCCTACCCCGCACATGCGGCAGACAGTTGGTTACCGCAAACGGCGCCGAAAAACCGGCAAGCCTGGCAGGATACGATCCAACGTTTTGCCGAAGGCCTCAAACGTTATGAAACATTATTGGCCGATCCGGCCACGGATTTGGCGCGGATTATTGACGCAAAGAAAAACGAGACGGTGCGTGATGTGATGATCATGATCATCGCACACAACAGCCACCATCTCGGCCAGATTATCACCCTGCGGCAACAACTTGGCGTTTGGCCGCCGCCCAAAGGCGGCGATACGTGGTGAGCAGTTTGTGGTAGCCCCTTCAGGGGCTGATCTTACCCAAATAGCAACGCCGGAAGGCCTCACGACAAAATCCAAACATTTTTATAATCATGAAACTCGATTTACACGTTCATATTCGCCGTCACTTCCGAATCGAGGACATTCGCCGCGCCGTCAAAGCCAGCGGACTCGACGGCATCGCCGTGACGAACTTTCACAACATCACGATGGCGCAATACCTCCGCGAGCGCATCGAAGATTTTCTCATCATCATCGGCCAGGAAGTCGAAAGCAAGCGCGGCCACATTCTGGCCATCAACATTGAGAAAAAAATTCCCGACCACCTGGAGCCGGCAGAAACCCTGCGCCGTATTCATGGCCAGGGCGGCCTTGCGATTTTGGCGCATCCTTATCTTGGGTGGAATTCGATTTTGCCGCACGGCCGCGGGCGCGATTTGCCGTTCGATGCGATTGAGTCATTCAACCATCGTGCCGGCCCAATGCTGTATCCGAATTTTTTTGCGCAATGGGGTTTACGAAATTTACCGTGGCCGAAAGTAGCCAATACTGATTCAAAAGAATTGGCGACCATTGGACGATGTTATAACCTCCTTCCAGTTGAACCGGCGCCATGTTACACAAAAAACGTGGCCGATCAAACCATTCCCAAAATTCTCCAATGCCTGCATCGCGGGCAAATTCGGCGGCACGAAGAATGGCAGTTGCCCAACGGTGAGTGGTTGCAAGCAAACGTCTTTAAAATGTTAGCCCCGCAAAATCGCTACACCTGTTTTCTCTGTCACGAAAAAGCAGTTTTTAAGTTGATTCCTCGCGCCTACACTTGTTCGGCATGCGGACAACGGGAAGTTCGCCATGTCTGCTGTGTTCGCGGCCATTATTTATGCCGCGAATGCCGCACGAAAAGGGCGTTGGAAACGCCGGAATTTTTTGTTTATCGCGACCATTTGGAGAACACGGTCAATGCTTCCTAAACTTTATTTGAAATTCGTTATACTATTCGCCGTGGCCATCACGTTGGGCGATCAAGCCGTGGCGCAAAAGCAAATCGGCTTATGGCAAGAGCATCGCATTATCGATATTCATGCGCACATCGGCTCCTTCAAGGGATATGATTTGAGCACGTCGACGCTGCTGGATAATATTCAGCGTTATGGCATTCAACTCGCATTGATATCAAATATCGACGGTGCGGAATTGCCGCAAACCCAAAACCTTGACGAGATCAAAGCCAATCAAGCAACCGCCGAACATGTGCGCCGATATCCCGACCGGTTGCGCGGACTGGTTTGGATACGTCCCAATGACGGCGCACCCGCGGCGGTCGAACCGTTTCTGCAGGATTCGATTGCGGCCGGCCCAAGCCCCAAAGTTTTTGTCGGCATAAAGTTTCATCCCGACATGAACAATTTTCCCGCCGATGATGCGCGCGTCGACGGGTATTTGCAGCTTTGCGAAAAATATGCGCTTCCGGCAGTGTTTCATAGCGGCAGCGATGACACTTCGAATGCGGCGCCGCAGAGAATTTACGCCGCCGCGCGCCGGCATCCGAGCGTGCCGATTATTTTGTATCACATGGGCTTTCTCGGGCCGCATAACGCAGCGATTGCCATTGTTAAAGAATCGCTCGCGAGAGGTGATGCGCAACTTTATCTCGAAACCGCACAGGCCGATCCCGCCGCAGTTTTGCAGGCGATCAAAACATTGGGCAGCGCGCGGGTGTTGTTTGGCACGGACGCGACGTATTACGGCAAAACCCATTATGAAAAATATGCAGCCCTGCTGATGCGGTTAAAAAATGAATTGCCAGCGGAGGATTTTGCAAAAGTGGTGCGGGGAAATGCGGCGAGGCTCTTCAAGCTCCGTCTGTAACAAAACACCATTCAGTTTTTTCAGTGTCGCGGTTCAGTGGAGCTTGATTTATTTGCCGTTTGGGGTTTGGGCATAATCCGGCAACACAAATATCTGACGCGCCAGTTCCGAATGCAGTGTGTCATCGCGATAAAGAGATTTTAATATACTCGTCTGCCAATTCAGCAAATCCGGATTGGCTGGCGCGAATTCTTCCCAGCACTGCTTCCCTCCTGCCCGTTTCATCCGCTCATGAATCAGGAAAACATAAGCCCACGTGATCGTCTCGTGATAAAGGCCAGTTTTGCCATGTGCGGCAGCAAAACGTTTTATCCCCTCAGAAAACCTTTGCAACGCTTCGAGCAATGAATAGCGTTGCAAATACAGCCACGCCAATTTCACGTGATCCTGATGATGAAAAAATTCGGCGGGCAAGGTGCAAGCCTCGAATTGCCGGATAAATTCTTCGTCGTTTGCCGGTTTCATTTTTTCCTTTTCATTGGTTTGTTATTTTCCTCGGCCAGGCGGTGGCTGGCCGCCGCCTCGAGATCTAAATGGTAGATCCGCTTGAAATCAGCAATCCGCCGCAACGACTCTTCACCGAAAGGTGATTTGCCCTCAAACGCGTGCAGCACGATTCCCTCCAGTAGATCGCCGAGCGTGAGATCGTGATATTCCGCCAGAGCTTTAAGCACTTTGAGCAGGCGCTTCTCCAGGCGCACGCCGGTTTGCTGGCGCTCGATGAGGATCGGCTCCGGCGCGGTAAGTTTTCTTGCGATTTGACTTTTCATAAAAGTTTTTCCAATAATGTACACTGGTACATAATTACCAAGATAAAATACGGAAAAATTTCAACGCAGTCAAGAAAAATTTCAAAACATTTGATTGGGCTCAATGCGCGGCGGCGAATTTTTTAAAAGTTATTGTTGCGCTTGAAATTTTTAGCAATTAAATTTAAGCCCATTGTAAAATAATTTGTTTTGTCGAGGCGATTTGCTCAATATTTTATAGATGGCCATGAGTCAAGACCGGCAAAATGCCATTTCCTCGCCGATCGTTCTGCTCCCCACCAAGCACTACATCCCGGCATCGCGCACTGATCTCGTGCAACGTTCTCGCCTGACCGCACGCTTGAACGAAGGCGTGCAACGCCGGCTCACGTTGATCTCGGCGCCCGCCGGTTTTGGCAAAACCAC
>CAYZFF010000219.1:0-7666 GCA_964477305.1 uncultured Cytophagia bacterium | reverse complement strand
GTGAATAAAACCATTCCTCGTTTCATAATGACTCTCCTTAATATTTGAAGCGTCCCAATTAAAATGAATTTACAGATTCATTCGATAAATTGCAAGGAGCAAAGGTTTGATTGTTAGATTGGGGCGGCCCCTCTTGTTTTTACAATACAGACAAATTTATATATTTGCAGAAGAGCAAAAAACTATGTTACCATCTTGCGCCGCAACAAAACGTCGCGGAAGCCGCGTAGCAGCGCACCGAGAGTTTGGAAAGCTTGTAAGGGGTTTTGCAGAAATTGCCGCATAATTTCAACGATTGTTCCGAAGGCCACACCGAGTGCAATCGTCGGCCAATGATACCATTTCGCGTAACGCTGGAAAAAGAGAAAATTGCCGCGGACTTTGTGATAAATTTTAAATGTGCCGCCGGCCGAGGCCCCAACTTTGTGCCAGACTTTCGCTGCAGGTTGATACAAACAAACAAAACCCGCCAATTGGGCGCGCCAACTCCAATCGGCGTCTTCAGCGTACATGAAATAGTTCTCATCAAGCATTCCAATTTTCTCAATACAATCGCGTTTCGCCAAAATCGCACAGCCGGTGAGATAATCGACCATTTCAAGTTGAGAAAATTTTTCAGGTACATCCATCTGCCGCAGGCCGCGATGCCAGATGCGCCCCGTCCATAAATTGACTTTACCGCCGGCAAACCAAATCAAATTCGGATCATGATGATAATAGATTTTCGGCGCCACCATTCCCGCATTAGCGTGTGTATGCATAGCCTGAACAAGGTGATCGAGAAAATCAGATGCGACTTCGGTATCATTGTTCAACAACAACACCAGCTCGGCGCCCGCCTGTAATGCCATTTGCATGCCTTGGTTATTCGCCCGCGCAAAGCGTTCGTTGCGTGGATTTGCCAGAATCTCAACCTCCGGAAACTCCGTTTGTATTGCCTTAACGCTGTCATCGGTGGAAGCGTTATCGATGACTAAAATATGGAGAGGTTGATAGGTGACTTTGTGTAAAGAAGCAAGGCAAGCCAGCGTATCCTTTTTACCGTTCCAGTTGACGAGGAGAATCCAGACGAGAGGAGGGGCGAGGTTTGTATTTTTACCGGAAGGGGGTTTCATAAAAAAATTCATCTACCTATTCGGGGCGCGAAAATTCTTCGACCCCATCAATTCTTCCACCGCTTCAATAACACGCTCCCATGAATACTTTCGTTTCTCGATTTTCACATTCGCAGAAAACTCGTTCTCTCGTTGGTTATGATAAAATTGGCGGATGGCCTCGGCCAAAGCACGGGGATTATCGGGTGGAACTAAAAAGCCGGTCTTTTGATCAACAACTACCTCAGCCAGGCCGCCAACATTGGTCGCAATCACCGGCTTGTCAAAATTGTAGGCGATCTGCGCGATGCCGCTTTGGGTGGCCGTAAGATAGGGCAGCGTGACAACCTCAGCCGCGCTAAAATAACGCGAGACTTGTTCATTCGGAACATAATCGGCGACGAAGCGCACGCATGAATTCAGGTTCAAGTCGTGCGCGCGCTGGCGGTATTTTTGTTCGTCGTCATAAAATTCTCCCACCACCAGCAGCAAAGTATCGCCAATTTCCTTTTGCCATTCTTTGATGAACTGCATTGCCTCAAGCAGCACCAGCACGCCTTTGTATCGCCGCACATACCCGAAATATAAAATGATATTTTTTGCGGTAAGCCCCAACTCTTGCCGCGCCGCCGCTTTCGTTAGAGGCGCGCCAAAAATTTCAAACACCGGATGCGGCGCTTTACGATATTGGGCCGCCGGAAAATGGTGTTGCAGCTCTTTCTCGACCGCGTCGGATTGCACGATAAAATAATCCGCCTGGCGGAATGCATAGTTGGTGAAGGCAATATCGCCCGGGCGCCGCTCATGCGGGATGACGTTATCGCAGATGAAAATGACTTTCGTGGTGGTGCCACGCTTCGCGAGTTTTGCGATTGTGCCAAAACACGGGCCGAAAAACGGCAGCCAGTATTTGAAAATAAGCAGATCCGGTTGGCGCCGGCGAATTTCATTTGCTACCCGAATCCAATTGAAGGGATTAATCGAATCCAGCAATTGCGGCGCCGGAGTCACCTCGTGGGAGCGAGAAATATCGCCGCTTTCATCTTGCGTTTTACCAGGAAAGAGAAGTTTGGGGTACTGGCGTTTGAAGGTGATGGTTTCGACCACATGGCGTTGGCTCAAATGCGCCGCCAATAAAGCGTTGTAATGTGCGATGCCGCCGCGCAAAGGATACGCCGTGCTGACGATAATGATTTTCATTTCTTCTCAAAACCCAGCTCGGCTTTGATCCCGTAATTGGGCGTTTGATTCTGCGTCGCGGCGAGCATTTCTCCCATCAGGCCGAACGAAATCATTTGCACGCCGATGATGAGCAACAACAAGCCGAGAAACAGGAGCGGGCGATTGGTGAGGTAGCGCTGGTTAAATAGCCGTTCGTAACTGAGATAAGCGTTGATCGCAAAGCCCAGCATAAAAGCGATAAGGCCACCCAGCCCAAACAAGTGCAATGGTCGCCGCGTGTAACGGGTTAGAAACAGCACGGTCACTAAATCAAATAAGCCGCTGGTGTAGCGGGACAAGCCAAATTTGCTTTTCCCATGTTTGCGCGGATGATGCCGCACTTCTGCTTCGCCGATGCGAAAACCCTCCTTATGCGCCAATACCGGCAGAAAGCGGTGCAACTGGCCGTACACCCGAATGTTGTCCGTGACTTCGCGCCGGTAGGCTTTCAGGCCGCAATTGATGTCGTGCAGTTTCACCCCGGTAAAAAAGCCGGTGACCGTGTTGAAAATTTTCGAAGCAAAACGCTTGGAAAATTTATCGTGCCGCCGTTTCTTCCAACCCGAAATCAAATCATACCCCTTGTTCAATTCTTCGAGCAAATGCGGAATTTCTTCGGGATCATCTTGTAGATCGGCATCCATGGTGATAATATACCGGCCTTGTGCAGCCGCAAAACCGGCGGCGAGCGCCGCAGCTTTGCCGTAATTGCGCCGGAACTGGATCACCCGCACCCGTCGATCGCGCCGGTGCAATTGCTGCAAGTTGCCAAAAGATTCATCTGTCGAACCGTCGTCGACGAAGATAATTTCCGCGCGCAGGCGCAGGCGATTGATCACCGCGGTAATTTTTTCATGCAGTTCTGCGAGCGAGGCCGCTTCATTCAGCAATGGAACCACCACGGAAAGCGTCGTCTCCGTTCTAACCGGTGCTGGTTGTGAGCGGGCGGGCGCGGCTGGCAAAGCTGGTTTGGCCTTGACCGCGACATGCTCGGCACGGCTATTCATTTTTTCGGCAACCACCTGCCCGGGGCTCGTTTCTGCGGTCGGGTTACTTTTGGCGCGGTCCGCATCCGGCCGTCGCGGGCGACGACGAAAATGATGTCGTCGATTTCTGTGCTCGGCCGGGTGAGGCGACCGTGGTTCGCCCTGCGGTTTCTCGTTAGGTGATTCAGGATTCATTGGTTTTCTAAAATCGGATTTTTGGATTCAGGGTAACTTGCGGGATCGGAGAGATCAACGCGCCTCGCATTTTGCGGCACCCGAATGACAAATTCGCTCGCGGCGATTTTATTGTTAAGCGTGATATGATTATAAAAAATGGTCAGGCGTTCTTTCAATGCTGGACGCTGCATTTGAATGAGTTGTGGCAACCAAATGCCGCGCACCTGCCGGAACCGTTTGAAATCCTGGCGCGCATACAACTCGCCGTTCGCATCGCGCTCTTCGGCTTTTACCACTACGCCGCGGGCAGCATTAATCCAGTAAGTGACTCGCCATGCCGTGCTATCGACGGCGGCCGCGGCATATTGCGTCATGCCATTGACCGGCAGCGCTTCACTCTGGCGCGGTTGGCGTTTGCCTTCAAGACGATATTCCTCGCCCTCGCGGGTGATCGTAAACGTGCTGTCAAAATAGGGCAATGCGGCGCCGACCAAACCGCTCATCATTTCGTCGTAAGTCAAATCCATTTGAAAAAACGTCAACTCGTGAACTTTTTGCGTTTCGCCAAAAAAATAAAGATTCTCCAATGGAGAGAAGGTCGCGAATTGGCGGCGATCCGCAAAGAAAAAGCCGGCGTCGATTCCGAGCGCGGCTTCAACTTTGATGAAGATTGAATCCGGCTTCAAAACCAGAATTTGGGCCGGGGCCATCAGCCTTGCCTGCGGCGATTCAATGGTTAATGGGCCTTCGCCGCGAAAGGTTTGCAGCCGCCGGTAATTTTCCATCACCCGTTCATACAATTCTTCCGGTTGCCACACGCGCTCTAATTTCGGTGTGCGGCCGGCACAACCGAGCAAACCGATGACAAGTAAAAATAGCTGAAAAAGACAGCTTTTGTTGCTATAAAGAAAATCACCAACCCGCACAGAAACACGGCTGCGAAGCAGGCGAACAACAGGTTTTTTTGTGATAATCAATGTTGAGTACGAAAATATTTTATTTGGAGCCGTGATTGTATAGTCCGGCAAATATCATTACTGCATGATTTTAATGGGCAGGATAATTGCGCGGCAGAATGAGTAGGAATTTTTCTGGCGAATAATCATTCTGCCTCAAAAAGAAAGCGAAATGGTTTGACTTTGGCCGGTCAGTGTTGTTGGCTGCCCTCAGTCCGGTGTCGAGCCAAGCTTTTGTTGCAGGCTCTGGCGCGAGCCATCCAGTTGCAGCGCTTTTTGCCAGTACTTTTGCGCATTTTCCATTTGCCCGAGCTTTTGATAGACGTCGCCGAGATGCTCGAACACTTCTGCCGAAGAATCGCGCGTTTCGATGGCCTGCAAAATATATTTCAGCGCGTTTTGATAATCGCCTTTCTGATAATAAATCCACCCGACCGTGTCGAGAAACGCGCCGTTTTTCGGCTCCTTTTCCAGCGCGCGTTTGACCATGGCAATCGCCTCATCAAGACGAAGGCCGCGTTCGGATAAACTGTAAGCAAAATTGTTCAACAACGTCGCATCGTCCGGCGTAATCCGCAGCGCGCGTTGATACATCGAATCGGCTTCGGCATGACGGCCCAACTCATCAAGCGTCGAAGCCAGCGTTCCCAAAATATTGGTGTTGTCCGGGTCGGCAATGAGCGCAGTGTTGAGATAGGTCATCGCGCGCTCGTGCTGGCGCTGTTGGCTCAACACGACGCCAAGTAGAAAATTGACGTTCGGATTATCCGGCGCCAAATCATAGGCCTGTTCGAGGTTTTGTTGGGCGGCGTCATTTTTATTGCGGCGCATATTGGTCAATCCGAGCTGCATCCAGACGCGCGGATCGCGCTTATTTAACTGACTGGCCTTTTCGAGATAAGCGGCTGCCGAATCCAAATGATTTTGGTTGTAGTGCCAATCACCAAAAGCATAAAAGACCAGATAATTTTGTGGCGCGATTTGCACGGCGCGTTGGAAGGCTTGGCTGGCCCGTGTCGTGTCCCCGCGTTGGGCATACATCGCCGCCAATTGCAGCCATTTGTCGCCGCCGGTTGAATCCTTGTCAGCGCGCTTTTGCAGCAAGCCAATCGCGCGATCGAGAAATTGTTGCGATTTTTTCTTGTCGCCTTTTTGTTCGTAGACTTCGCCGATTTGCAGCAGCAGGTCGATATTACTCGTGTCCTTTGCAAAACGCGCCGACAACGACGTGATCACGGCCTCCAATTTTTGGTGCGCGGCGGTGGTATCACGCTTCTGCAAATACAATTCGTACAAATCACCGAGAATTTCGACATTACTCGAATCGAGACGGCTTTGTTTTTCCAATAACGCAATCGCGGCGTCGGGATTTTTTTGGGCCACAAACAGGCGCCGCAGCGCATTGCGAATTTCGTCAAAATCCTCATTGCGGTTCAACGTTTTTTCATACCAATTGATCAACGCCGCGGTGTCTTTTTTCGCTTCATAAACGGCGCCGATGGAAAGATAGGCGCGCTCATCGCCGGGTGAATCCTTGAGATAATCTTGAAACGTTTGCATCGCTTCGTCATAGCGTTTTTGCGCCAAATAAAGCATGCCGAGGCCGAACCACTCGCGTGGGCCGGCTTCACCGAGATCGAGCAACTTTTGGTACATCGCGATGGCTTTCTCTTGCTCGCGGCGCTGCAAATAGTAACTCGCGAGCACCGCGATCGCTTGCACGTTTTCCGGCGCGAGAGTCAAGATCGTTTCATACTCTTTCACCGCTGCGTCAATTTGATTCTTTTCCCGCAACGCGGCGGCCAAATTCTCATGCGTGTCAATATTCCGCGGATCGAGGCGCACGGCGCGCCGCAGGATTTGCATGGCGCTTTCGGTGCGATCCAGGCGCATATAAATCTCGGCGATGGCGTTGTGCAAAGAAACCGAAGTCGAATCAAACAGCAGCGCTTCTTGATAAGCGTTTAACGCCGCGCTATAATCGCCATTTACTTCGGCCAGTGAGCCTTGCACCACCAACGCCGTCGCGCGCGGGTCCGCTTCGCGATAGGATTTGTATTGACCCGCTACCGTTTTAGCTTGATCGGTTAATTTCGGCGGTTTCCCGGTGCAACCCAGCCCTAATGCTAGCAACGGCAATAAGCCAAATTTGACGAGTTTATTTTTTTCCATGAGGCGTTTTAATTATTCGCTTTTTGCTATGTTTCAATTTTGCTTCCGTCGAACGCGTTGTCTTTTTCTGGATGGGAATTCAACAATTTCAAAAACTCTTTGAAGTCGCGCAGTAGTTGGATCGTAGCCATAAGTTACCTGACGCAGATATTCCACTGCCAGCAAGCGTTCATGAGGTGTTTTGGAAAGCCAATATTCCCTCTCATCCGATTCATCATCAAGCGCAGCGATCGCGAAAGACGTTTTATCCACTTTATATGGAAAATTGTCGAAGGCCATCTTACATCCGAATTAATGTATTGAGTTTCTGCAATACTTCCACAGTAACATGTTCCGGCAGTTTGCAAATAAACTCCGCCTTTCTCGCCTGCCAATCCAAATTTTTTATTTGATCTGCGAGCACCACTCCAGTTACTTGGAGACCGGCTGGAATGATTACTTCAAATGGATAGCCCTTCATGTGATGGGTGATTGGGCAAAGAATTGCGAGACCAACTTTGCCGTTATAACTGGCGGGAGAGATGACCACCGCTGGGCGCCTTCCCGCTTGTTCGTGGCCCGCTTGAGGATTTAATTCTACCCAAATGACGTCCCCTCTGGCAGGAATATAATCGATTGCCATCACCAGATTTCCTGCCCTGTTGCGTTGCCGGCATCAAGTTCGCCGTGCAAATTTTCTTGCGTTACACCAGCCAAAAGCTCGGCAAGAGAGTATTTGGGCTCGACCATCGGGGTTGCTATCAGTTTTCCTTCCGAAAGAGACAGATCAATAAAAGCGCCTTCTTTAATATCTATTGCCTCAAAATATGCGTGAGGAATAAGAAGCGCCAAACTTGTTCCTAACTTTTGAACTTGAACCTGCATAGCAAACCTTCCCTATTTCATAATTTAGAGTGCTACAAACAATTGTTCGATCATTTAAAATATACCACAAACCCCAAAGAATAACAAGAATAATTTTGTGTCACTGACGAACACCAGCGGTATTTTTTTGTTGTATAAAAAATTTTCCGTTGTTTCTTTCCTGTCAAATCTTTATCTTGCTAATCGTTTTGCCATT
>CAYZFF010000218.1:0-7666 GCA_964477305.1 uncultured Cytophagia bacterium | reverse complement strand
TGGCGCTTGCCGACGTTGGAAGAGGCGATGTCGCTTATGGAAGCTCAAGCGCTTGATGGGTTGTTTAGTGAATCGGTCTTTGATGGAACACAGCGTTGGATTTGGACGTTGGATAAATACGGCGCGGAGGTGGTGTGGGTGGTTGATTTCGATTATGGTGATTGCTATCACGTTCGTGTCACCGATGCCAACGATGTACGTATTGTTTGTTGATGACAATCGGCCAGTTCGTTATTTGGGGGTAGGAAGAGTAGCGTTGGTATCGAACGCATGAGTGAGGAAGGCAAGGTTTTTGTAAGCGAGCGCTTTAAAAATTTCTTAAAGAAAGATGGAACGGTAAACTCATTTTAAACCTACGCCAGTGAGGAGGTAGAAAGCATGCGCTCATGCCGCTGTTTCCAACAAATAATTCTTATCGTTTCGGCATTAATTTTTTTGCCTTCTTTTCTACTGGGCCAACTCCAGCGCCCTAACATCCTCTTCATCATGACGGATGATCATGCCTTTCAAGCCATCCGCAGTTACGGCAGCCGGATCAACCAAACGCCGAATCTCGACCGCATCGCCAACGAGGGCATGCGTTTCAACCGGAGTTTTTGCACCAATTCCATTTGCGCGCCGAGCCGGGCGGTGTTGTTGACCGGCAAATACAGCCATGTCAACGGGCAGATTGACAATATCGTGACGTTTGATGGGAGTCAGGAAACATTTCCGAAATTGCTGCAGCGGGCCGGTTATCAAACCGCGGTCATCGGCAAGTGGCATTTGAAAAGCGATCCGACGGGTTTTGATTACTGGAATGTTCTGCCGGATCAGGGCGCGTATTACAATCCCGATTTTATCACGATGGGCGAACGCAAACGGCATATCGGCTATGCCACGGACTTGATCACGGATTATAGCCTCGAATGGCTCGACAAGCGTGATCGGAGCAAACCGTTCTGTTTGCTGCTGCATCACAAAGCGCCGCATCGCAATTGGATGCCGAATACCAAACATCTCACTTTATATGATGACGTTGAAATTCCGCTGCCGGAAACTTTTGATGATGATTACAAAACCCGCAGCGATGCGGCTCGTCAGCAGGAGATGACCATCACGAAACACATGGAACTCGCGTATGATCTCAAAGTTCCTGCCGAGGGCGATAGTTTAAAAGGGCTTGATTTAAATTTCTATCGTGATTTGCAAAGAATGACGCCGGAACAGCGCCAAGCGTGGGACGCGGCTTATGGCCCCAAAAATGAAGCCTTCAAAAAGGCGAATTTACAGGGCGAGGATTTGGACAACTGGAAATATCAGCGCTACCTCAAAGATTATTTGCGCTGTGTCGCTTCAGTGGATGAAAACGTCGGGCGCGTGTTGGATTATTTGGAGAAAAACGGCCTCGCGGAAAACACCATCGTGGTTTATACTTCGGATCAAGGCTTTTATCTTGGCGAGCACGGGTGGTTTGACAAGCGGTTCATGTATGAAGAATCGCTGCGCATGCCGCTGCTCGTGCGTTATCCCAAAGAAATTAAAAAAGGCGTCGTCAACGAGAACATGGTGCTCAACCTGGATTTTGCGCCGACGTTTTTGGATTATGCCGGCGTGAAAATTCCCAAGAGCATGCAAGGCCGGTCATTGCGAAAAGTTCTGGCCGGCAAAACGCCGAAGGATTGGCGCGAGGCAATTTATTATCATTATTATGAATATCCGGCGTGGCACATGGTGAAGCGGCATTACGGCATTCGAACCGAGCGCTATAAACTTATTCACTTTTATTATAACATCGACGCGTGGGAGTTTTTTGATTTACAAACCGATCCGCATGAATTAAGTAATCGCTATGATGATCCGGCGTATCAAAAGATCATCCAGCAACTCAAAGTGCGGCTTGAGAAATTGCGCCGGGAATATGGGGATTCGGAGGAACTGACGAAGCGGTTTCTACCGAAGAAATAACCAGATCGGCGTCTGGGCTACGCCTCATCCCCAAAGCTCGTTCCCACCGATTTTGCTGCTAACACCATTTGATGATTTGTTGGCACCAATTTCTGCCGTGAAATAGCATCTTTAATGGCGACCGGCACGACTTCATTGCTACGCAGCGCCACCATCATGCCATATTTTTCTTCGGCGGCTAATTGACACGCGAGCATGCCGAATTTGGTCGCGAGAATCCGGTCGAACGGCGTCGGGCTACCGCCGCGCTGCAAGTGGCCGAGTACGGTCACGCGGGTTTCAAGCTCGGTGCGCTCCGCAATCGTCTTGGCCACCAACTCGCCGACGCCACCGAGTTGCTTGGCATCCGTACGTTTTACGTCATACGTTTTAACGACTTCTCCAATTTCCGGGCATTTCGCGCCCTCACCCACGCAGACGATGCTGAAGCGTTTACCGTGCGTGCTGCGCTCTAAAACTTTGCGGCACACTGATTCCCATTTAAAAGGGATTTCGGGAATAAGAATAATATCCGCGCCGCCGGCGAGTCCGGCGGAAAGCGCAATCCACCCGGCATAACGGCCCATCACTTCGATCACCATCACCCGATGATGCGCCGAGGCGGTGGTGTGCAACCGATCAATCGCTTCGGTGGCGACATAAACTGCAGAGTCATAACCAAAGGTCATGTCCGTGGCTTCAAGATCGTTGTCAATGGTTTTGGGGACGCCGACGACATGGGCGCCCAGCCCCGCGAGTTTATGTGAAATGTTCATGGTGCCATCGCCGCCCACCGCGATGAGCACATCCAGCGCCCAGCGCGAATAATTTTTCATTGCCTTTTGGGAGGCGTCCACGATGGTCGGTTTACCGTCCAAACCTTCAACAGGGTAATGCCACGGGTCGCCTTTATTCGAGGTGCCGAGAATGGTGCCGCCATGATTGATAATGCCGGAAACCTGTTTGTTTTCTAATTCGTGCATGCGGCCCTCGACCAGGCCTTCAAACCCATCTTCGATGCCAAACACGGTGGCGTTATAATCATTCATGGCCGTCTTGGCGACGGCGCGAATTACCGCATTCAGTCCGGGGCAATCGCCGCCGCCGGTGAGAATTCCAATACGTTTCATTTTACCAATCCTTTAAACCGATATAAAAAACTCGCCCACAGAACCCGAGCTTCCACTAAAATGTTAAAAATTTTCGATGGAAGTTCCAGTTTTGTGGGCGAAAAACTTGGGCAAGCTTCTACCTTACAATTTGCAAGGTTCTATGAACAAAAGCAAGATAAAAATTGTTCACAATCGAAGTCCGGTTGGCGCGCGACGAGTTTTTCAATTTAGGTAAAACGCGCTGCGCCACAATCGGACTGTACCAATTATGGATTCGTAAACTCCTTGTCAACAATATCAATTTGTCCCGGATATTTTAAATCGAGGCCGGCCACCGAAACTGTGGGAACAGCCGAGAGGGTGAGACGGGAGGTGCTGCCTTTTTGCCCGGCAATCGCCAACGCGAGATTCAACAGGCTGTCATAACCCTGTTCGCCGAAAAATTTGTAGAGATCCAGCGAGAGTTGCAGCGGAATCACCGTCGCTTGTCCGGTGCCGGGAATTTCGACGGGGCTGGGAATATCACCGGTGATGGTTTCTTTGTCATCAATTTTTAAGGTCCACGCCAGTGCCTTGAGCAGTGCGGTTTTCTGCGTGCCGCCGCCAGTGCCATCGTTGGGGTTTTTCGCCGCCACATTCAATGTCAACGAAACGGGCAATGATTTTTGCCGAAACGCGTTGGCGAGCTTCAACCCATCCAGCACACTGATTTTCGTGGGGCTGTCAATCGCCGCCAAATTAATTCCCGCCAACATGCCCGGCGTGACGCCATCGAGCTTGAATTGCAGGCGTTTCACATTCAACAAAGTATCTTGCAGTTGCTGCAGCGAAGCGCAGCCCGAAATCAACAGGCTTCCTGGTATCAAAAATAATGCTGTGAGCCTTCTCAATTGTATCTGCATTCCTGAACCTCTCCTAAATTTTTGTCAATCGTACGGACATAAGATAGCAATTTTCGAGCGAAAGTCAAGGCGGGAAGAAGCAAATTTTCTGGCGCTCGCCGCGTGTCGGGTTGGACGTTTTCAGAAATGCGATTTTTCACCGCTGCAAAAATCGCTTGCTTCGCGACTGCGGTTTCTGTATCTTTCGCCAGCCGTCTTGGCTTGATTAAAACCGCTTAACGCTTGCAAACTCTCAACGGAGGTTGGAAGTATGGCTGAAAAAACGCCCGAAAAACCGTATATCCCCGCGGAAAGCAATTTGCCGGAATTTACCGTTAAAGCCGTGTTGCTTGGCGTTGTCATGGCGGTCATTCTCGGCGCGGCCAATGCCTATCTGGGCCTAAAGGCTGGACAAACGGTCTCCGCCAGCTTTCCGGCTGCGGTGATTGCCATAGCCGCATTCCGCTTGCCGTTCATGAGAGGCAGTATTCTTGAACAAAACATCACCCGCACGGCCGCTTCGGTTGGCGAGGCGCTCGTGGCCGGCGCGATTTTCACGATTCCTGCATTTGTGATCGTGAATGTCGGCGGTGAACGGCTGTGGACGGATTTCAATTATTGGGAGAGCACGTTTATTTTGCTCATCGGTGGCGTGCTCGGTGTGATGTTCATTATCATGCTGCGGCGCACGCTCACGGTTGACGCCGGCCTGCCATTTCCCGAAAGCCGCGCCTGCGCTGAGATTGTGAAAGCGGGACAGCACGGCGAAACCGGCGCAAAATATATTTTCGGCACGCTCGGCTTTGGCATGTTGCTGCAAGTGTTCAAAGCCGATAACGGCCTCAAGCTTTTCCGCGAATACGTTTCGGGTTTTTGGGAAATGCCAAAATCGATGATTCGCCACTTTGCCGGCGACCGCACGCCGATCGGCAATATCGAGCATGCCGGCGTATTTCCGTGGTCAACGTTTGCCATTTCGCCGGCGCTCATCGGCGTCGGTTATGTGATCGGGCCCCAACTCGCGACGATCAACTTCGTCGGCGGCGTGCTGGCGTGGTGTGTGCTTATTCCGCTAATTTATTTTATTAATCCGCAATTCAGCGCGCAGCTTTCACTGAACGGCCAAACACCACCGCTGGATGACGTGATCTTTTCGATCTGGTACAATCAAGTGCGACCGATTGCGGTCGGCGCGATGCTGGTGGGCGCGGCCAAAACCATGTGGGGCTTGCGAAACTCGTTTGTCACGGCGTTTAAAGGCGCGCTCAAAAAAGGCAGCGCCGTGGTTAAGGCCTCGCGCCTGGAGCAGGATTTGAATCTGCGCGTCATTGTCGGCATCACCATCGGCCTGACGATTCCAATGACGGTTCTTTATTATTATTTCAGCCAGGACATATTAGCCTCTCTCGTTGCTGCCGTCATCATGTTGGTGTTGGGATTTTTATTATCGGCGGTCGGCGGTTATCTCGTTGGCATGATTGGCGGCTCGAATCAACCGATCTCCGGTTTGGCCTTGTCAACTTTGATCATCGCGGCGTTGCTGATGGTTCTGCTTGGCGTGAAAGGCGTGCACGGCGTCGGCGCGGTGTTGGCGGTGGCCGCGGTGGTTTGTTGCGCCTGTGCCATTTCCGGCGATATGATTCAGGATTTAAAAATCGGGCAATTGCTCGGCGGCACGCCGCGGCGCATGGAGATTGCGGAAACGATTTCCGTCATTGTGGTTTCCTTTGTGCTCGTGCTGCCGATTATGGCTTTGCACCACAGCAACATCGCCGGCGGCGGCATCGGCATCGGCGACAAAGAACTTTCCGCGCCGCAGGCCGGCTTGATGGCGCAGCTCGCCACCGGCATTGTCAGCGGTGAAATGCCGTGGGGTTTGATTATCTTCGGCATGTTCTTCGCGCTGGGATTGATCATGATGAATTCACCTTCGCCGATGCTCATCGCCGTCGGTATGTATCTGCCGTTTGAAACCACCTCGGCAATTTTCATCGGCGGCGCGATCAAATGGTTTGTCGATCGCCGGGTTGCGAAACAAAACTTGAATCCAGCCGCAAAAGATCGCGTCGAAAACACCGGCATTCTGCTCGCCTCCGGCTTCATTGCCGGCGAATCGCTTACCGGCGTTATGCTCGCGGTGCTGGTGTTAATCTTCAAAAATTTTCAATCGCTCACCGGCTTGTTTTTTGGCATTGAGGAGTTTGAATTTGTGAACGGCTGGGGCGGCAATCTCATCGGCTTACTCGCTTTTGCGGCGATTGCATATGTCTTAGTCGTTATTCCGTTGCGGAAAGCGAAAGCGTAAGTTTAATGCAGCGATGGATCATTGGAGCGCTGGATTGCTGGAACTCAAAAATCCACTACTCCCACAATTCAGAAATCTAATGATTCATCTTTTCCGAACTACAGGAGATCATCATGGCGAATCGTCTTCACCCCGGGGTCGGCTTTGAACAAAAAGTGCAGGACAATCTGCGCAAGATCGATCATATCGTCGTGCTCATGCTGGAGAATCGTTCGTTCGATC
Organism: uncultured Cytophagia bacterium; assembly: GCA_964477305.1. GTDB lineage: Bacteria > Zhuqueibacterota > Zhuqueibacteria > Zhuqueibacterales > Zhuqueibacteraceae > Zhuqueibacter. Next base: position 1,220 of record CAYZFF010000218.1, on the reverse strand, counting down.
ACATGCTCGGTTATTTGAAACTCGAAGCCGGACGCAAAGAAGTCGATGGCCTCAGCAATAGGATGTTCAACGAGTACAACGGCGTGAAATATAAAATTCGCCATCTCGACAGTACCCGCATGGAAGAAGATCCCGGGCATGAATCTGACGACGTCGTCGAGCAACTCAGCAACAACAACGGCGGCTTTGTCAGCAACTTTGCGAAAAAATACCCGGAAGCCGATCCCGGCAAAATTATGGGCTATTACAACGCCGACGATCTGCCGGTATACGATCATTTGGCGCGGCTGTTTTGTATTTGCGACCGCTGGTTCTGCTCTGTGCCCGGTTCAACGTGGCCGAATCGGCTTTACGCGGCGACGGGGCACGCCGCCGAGAGCAAAGATAATAAATCCGTTCCGCTTTATTCGGAGGATTCGTTCATTCGCCATTTGGAAAACAAAGGCGTGTCGTGGCGCTGGTACAGCCACGATTTTCAAACGCTGCGTTGTATCGATGAAAAATATCGCACGGGTTATACGCAGAATTTTTTCCGCGTCGAAGCGGACAGCCGTCTGGACCTGGAAGATTTTCTCGATCACGCCGCCTCCGGTGATTTGCCCGCGGTGTCGTGGATTGATCCCAATCTCGTCGGACTCACGGCGGTGGCCGCGAATGATGATCATCCGCCCGCCGACGTGACGGCGGCGCAGAGTTTAGTGTTGACGATTTACAGCGCGCTGCTGGGCAGCCCGGCCTGGAATAAAACGCTGTTCATTATTACGTACGATGAACACGGCGGTTTTTATGATCACGTAACCCCGCCGGAGGCACCGGATGATGATCCCAACTTTCGCAGTTACGGTATTCGCGTTCCCGCCATTGTGGTTTCGCCGTTGGTGATTCCCGGCTCGGTTTCGCACACCATGTTTGATCACACGTCGATCATTAAAACGATTCTGCTCCGTTTCTGTTCCGAGGCAGATGGCAGCATTCCCAACATGGGCGCCCGCGTGGCGAATGCGAATCACCTCGGCGACTTACTGGTGTTGCCGAAGCCGCGCCCGATCTCAACGCGACTCGTGCCGAATCGGTTATTAAACCAAATTGCCCGCTGGCAGGCCCGCGCCTGGAAGAGCAAGATTCTGGCGCAGATGAAAGAAGCGCGACGGAAACGCAAGCTCGGCGATTTTCAGGAAGGATTGGTGGCAGCGAAGCGAAAACTTGCAGAGCGGCGTTAA
>CAYZFF010000217.1:0-7668 GCA_964477305.1 uncultured Cytophagia bacterium | reverse complement strand
CGCAGCGCAATCGCCTTGCCAATGCCGCGTGAACCGCCGGTGACAATCGCAACTTTATCTTGTAATTTTGCCATCACACCTTATTCTCAAGAGCCGGAATGCAAACTTTAGTTTGCCGTAATTTTTTAAATGGATTCGACTTCCACAACTTTTCCCACCGTCTTGGCCGCAAAACTTTTATTGATGCGTTTAACCAAGCCTGCCAAGACATTGCCCGGTCCGATTTCATAAAAATGCGTCGCTCCGTCGGCAATCATGTTTTCAATGCTCTCAATCCAGCGCACCGGGCTGGTGAGCTGTTCGTCCAGGCGTTGGCAGATTTCGTCGATATGCTTCGTCGGTTTGGCGGTGACGTTCAAATAAACCGGGCAACCGGCTTCATGAAAAAAAGCTTTCTGCAAGCTCTCGCGCAAACCGTCGCGCGCGCCCGCCATCAGTGGCGAATGAAACGCGCCGCCGACGGCAAGTTGCTTGGCGATTTTTGCGCCTTTGGTTTTGGCCAGCGCCATGGCTTGTTGCACTCCCGCGGTCGAGCCCGAGATAACGATTTGCCCCGGTGAATTGAAATTCGCTGCGCACACCACTCCGGCGCTTGCCGCCTCCTGACAAGCGGCTTCAATTTCTGCCGGGTCGAGACCGACAATCGCAGCCATCGTTCCCGGGTTTTCCACGCCGGCGCGCTGCATCAGTTCACCGCGGCGGCGCACCAGCATCAGCGCTTCGTCAAAATCCAACACACACGCCGCATATAACGCCGAATATTCACCGAGACTATGGCCGGCCACCATGTCGGGGGTCAGGCCTTTTTCCGCCAGCAGGCGCGTAATAATGGCGCTGTGAATGAAAATCGCGGGCTGGGTGATATCGGTTTGCGTCAGTTTTTCTTCCGGTCCCTCAAAGCAAATTTGCTGAATATCAAAACCGAGCAGCCGGTTGGCGCGCGCAAACAACTCCTGCGCCTGCGGGAATTTCTCGCAGAGATCTTTGGCCATGCCGACATATTGCGAGGCTTGTCCCGGAAAAATAAAAGCGCGACGTTCGTTCATTTTTCAAAAGTAAATTTTAAATTGTAAAATTTCAATTTAAAATTTTAAATTCAACCATATTCAAAATTGTATAATCGCCGAACCCCAAGTAAAACCGCCGCCAAACGCCACAATCAAGCAACGATCACCCGGTTGCAAGCGCCCATTGCCGAGCGCTTCATTCATGGCAATCGGAATCGACGCCGCCGAAGTGTTGCCATATTCCTGAACATTCACGTAAACTTTTTCCAACGGCATACCGACGCGCTTGGCCGTCGCATTGATGATACGCATATTCGCCTGATGCGGAATCAGCAGCTTAATATCATCGCCGGTCAAATCATTTTTTGCCATAATGTGTTCAGCCGCCTCACCCATCGCGGTGACGGCATGCTTGAAAACCTCGCGGCCTTCCATGCGCAAAAACATCATTTTTTCGGCAATGGCGACGTCCGGAGGAACCTTGGTGCCGCCACCCGGCATATTCAACAAATGTGTGAGCCGGCCATCGCTTTTCATAAACGTATCGATGATCCCGCGCTGGCCGTCGCTCGGACCGATCACCGCCGCGCCGGCGGCATCGCCAAACAACACACAAGTCGAGCGATCCGTCCAATCCGTGATGCGCGTTAAAATTTCGCCGCCAATCACCAACACATGTTGCGCTTTGCCGGAGGCGATCAAGCTATCCGCCAACGTTAGCCCATAAATAAAGCCGGTGCAAGCCGCAGAAATATCAAACGCGGCGGCATTCGTAGCGCCTAAAACTTCCTGCACGTAACATGCAGTTGACGGAAACGTCACGTCGCCGGTAACAGTGGCGATAATAATCGCGTCCAGTTTCTCGGCCGGTAATTGTGCCACTGCCAACGCGGCACGCCCCGCGGCAGCACAAAGCGCGGAAGTCGTATCGCTTTCATCGGCGATAAAACGGCGTTCAATGCCGGTGCGCTCACGGATCCACTCGTCGGTGGTATCGACCATTTTTTCGAGATCGGCATTGGTCAGCACGCGCTTCGGCACGGCGCGACCCGTGCCCAGAATCATCGCATTAGGCTTCTTGCTCAACGAACTTGACTCCATTTTGAGTTTGCAACTCTTGTCCGATAATTTGCGTGACGCCCTCGGAAACCATTTTCACCGCTTCGCGAATCGCGTTGCGGATCGCTTTGGGCGTTGACCCGCCGTGGCAAATGATGCAAACTCCGTTTAAACCCAGCAACGGTGCGCCGCCGTATTCTTCATAATCAAAAATTTTGCGCAGGCCGTGGAAGGTGGGCTGCAACAAAAAAGCGCCCATCTGGCGAAAAATTCTTTTGCCGATCTGGCGTTGAATGTGATGCCGGAACACGCCACCGAGACTTTCGGCAAATTTGAGAATGACGTTTCCGACAAAACCATCACACACGACGACGTCCGCTTTGCCTTTCAGGATATCACGGCCTTCGACGTTGCCGATAAAATTGAGGCCGCGGGCCGATTCCAACATCGCGTACGCTTCGCGCGTCATTTCGGTGCCCTTCGAGCGTTCTTCGCCGTTGCTTAACAACGCCACTTTGGGAGCATAGAGGCCGCGCACGCGATTCATGAAAATGCTTCCCATCATGCCGAATTGCATCAATTGAATCGACTTGCAATCAACATTGGCGCCAACATCAATCAGCATGGTAGCGCCGTAGCCGTTCGGAATCAGCGAGCCGATGCCCGGGCGATTCACTCCGCGAATGCGGCCCAATTCCATCAAACACGCCGTCATCGCGGCGCCGGTGTGGCCCGCGCTGACGAGTGCATCGACCCGGCCTTCTTGTTGGAGACGCGCCGCCACCAGCACGGAAGCGTCCTTCTTTTTTTTCAACGCCACCGTCGGTACATCACACATCTCGATTTTTTCAGAGGCATGATAAATCGAGTAACGCAGATTTTCGCCACGGGTGAGCAGCGGATGCCGGCTAATCTCCTGCTCGATCTGCGCTTGGTCACCAACGAAGACAATTTCATAGGCGCCGGCGGATAATTTCGCCGCTTCAAGGCCGCCTTGCACAATCGCCGCTGGCGCATGATCCCCGCCCATGGCGTCCAATGCGATACGCATATCCTGTTCTCAGCAAATTTAAGATGACTCACACGCTCGTGCCGCCAAAGCTGATTACCTCCAATGGCAACATTCACGTCCGCGCAAACACTTGCGCCCAAAGGGCGCGCTTATTCGCCGCGCGGTAAAAAGACCGAGCGTTCAGCATAATAACCGCAATTCGGGCAGGCACGATGCGGCAGTTTTGGTTGACGGCAATTGGAACAGGGCGTAACATTGGGAGCGGAAAGCTTCCAGTGAGTCCGGCGTTTATCACGACGAGTACGCGAATGTCTACGTTTAGGATTGGGCACGACTTGACCTCTTTCTGATGATTAATATGCTGCCGCGATTTTTTCGATCGTTTAATAAAATCACGGCAGCGATATGATTAAAGATAATTTTATTTCATAACAGCTTGCGCAACGCTTCCCAGCGTAAATCCGCCGGGGGTGGTGCACAGCGGCACGATTCGGTGTTCAGGTTGGCGCCACAGCCGGCGCATAATCCACGGCAATCTTCCGCACACAAAATTTTCATCGGCACCGCGAGCAGAATCGTCTCACGCATTTCGTCGGTAAGATCAATTTCTTTCGCGTCGGGCGCGAGATAATGAATATCATCAACCTCGTTCGTCGCCGCCATTTCTTTGTCACTCGAAAAAACCGTGCGCGACTCGCCGCTTACCGTGCGCTCAAATTCATCTGTACAGCGATCACAAGCAAAGCGCCCACTAACTTGCACCTGGTTTTTTAAAAAATAGTGCGGTGAGCGCTTCTCTAAAGCAATCTGAATTTTTACATCTTCATGCAAATGGGGCTGGTTTTCCACACCCAACTCCGCCAGTTTTTCCGCGAAGTTGAGCGAATGCAACCCTTCCGCAAGACCTATGAGCGAAATCTTCATCTTCTGCCAGCGGCAAAAATAGAGTAGTGAAGAATTTAAAAAAGAAAGCGTTATAAGTCAAGACAAAAAAATGCGTGCCGCCACTACGGCGGGTAATGGATGAACACCATCAAACAAATCTAAGGATCAACATTTAAATAGTTTTCCCATTTCACGCGGCTGTCATTCCCGCATGCTTTTGGCGGGAATCCAGCGGGTTTAAAGCCTGTGGATGCCCGATTAAAGCGCTCGGGCATGACGATCATTTGGGTAAGTTATTTAATCGGCAATCCTGAATATGTTATTGTCAAGCTCATCTCGACGCTACAACAACATCCGTGAATGCAAAACTTTTCAAACAACTATGGCTCGCTTTTTTGATACCGATCAAGCCAGTAGCCGGATTCCAACAGCTCGGCCAACTGTTCAGCCATGGCACGCGCTTCATTACGCGTCATAAAATTACCGACGCGCACCCGATACCAGGTGCCGCCCAATTCGGGTAGATCGGCGCTTTGCACATAGGCATTGAAACCTTTCGCATTGAACCGTTGCGCGTCGCGCTCCGCACGGCGGCGCGTTTGCCATGAGGAGACCTGCACCGTATATTTGCCGTCCGCCGACATCACAACTTGCGGCGTTGGTTCTGTTACCGGCGCTGGCTCCGCTATATTGGGTTGGGTGGCCGATGAATCTTCGACAATCGGCGCCGGCATAATTGGTGTTTCCGTTTTTTTATCTCCTTTCGACAACACCAGCCAGCCCAATACGACCGCCACGCCGACAATCAAAATGCCTCCAATCCACGCGACGCGCCGATTTTCATTCTCCATGATTAGCTCTCCTCAGGCAATGAGATTGATAACTACTTTGCTCGAACGGTTCATTTGCAACTGGCTGGCATCATCGTTGCGGCGGCGGCAGAGAAACAATACCAGTTACGACCTCGCAAGGCCCAAAAAGAAAACCGCATGCTCACAAAGTCGATGGCTCATACCTGGATGCGGTTATCTAATTGTTTCAAGCAATTTATTATTGCGCTTCGATCAACTCTTTATTGGAAAAATAAAACGCCACTTCGAGGCGGCCATTTTCCGGCGAGTCCGAACCGTGCACAATGTTGTTTTGTTTGCTCGTGGCGAAATCACGGCGGATCGTGCCGGGCGCGGCTTCTGCCGGGTCGGTGGCGCCGATGAGCTTGCGAAAATCCGCCACGGCGTTTTCTTTTTCCAAGGCCAACGGCACAACGGGGCCGCTCGACATAAAATTCACGAGTTCTTTATAAAAGCCGCGCTCTTTATGCACTTCATAAAATTTACCGGCAACTTCCGGCGTCAATTTCACCAACTTCATGCCAATAATACGAAAACCCGCCGCTTCAATGCGGTCGAGTACTTTGCCCATCTTGTTTGCCGCCACACAGTCCGGTTTCAGAATTGCGAGGGTACGTTCCAAAGCTGCATCTCCTTAATTAACAAAAAAATGATAACTTAAAAATTTATAATAATGCCGAAACGACAACATCAACGTACTTGAAATTTCTGCGAAGCCGGTTAGCGCTTTTTCGCCTTGCTGGCCGTTGACTTGGTTTGGTTTTTTGCTTTAGCCGCCGAAGGCTTAACAGCGACGACCTTCTTTTTCTTGCCCAGCGCTTTTTCCATCATCAGGCCAATTTCCGCCGGACTTTCGCAAACATAAGCGCCGGCCTTGCGCAGCGCGGCCATTTTCTCGGCGGCCGTGCCTTTGCCGCCCGCGATGATGGCGCCGGCATGGCCCATGCGTCGACCTTCCGGCGCGGTGCGTCCGGCGATAAACGCAACTACCGGCTTGTCAAAATATTTTTTGATGTAGGCCGCAGCTTCATCTTCCGCGGAACCGCCAATTTCGCCGATGAGCACCACGGCCTCTGTACTCGCATCAGCCGCAAAAAGTTTCAACGCATCGGTGTGCGTCGTGCCGATGATCGGATCGCCGCCGATGCCGACACAGGTCGATTGCCCAATGCCGAGATCGGAAAGCTGTTTGACCGCTTCGTACGTCAAGGTGCCGCTGCGCGAGATCACGCCGACGCGGCCCGGCTGATGAATGAAACCCGGCATAATCCCGATCTTACATTTGCCCGGCGAAATAATGCCCGGACAATTGGGGCCGATCATGCGGGTCCCGAGTTTATTCAGCAGGGCTTTCACCGATAACATATCCGTGGTAGGGATGCCTTCGGTGATCGTTACAATGACGGCGATGCCTTCAGTTGCCGATTCCATAATGGCGTCCGCGGCAAACGCCGGCGGAACAAAAATCGCGGCGGCATTGGCGCCGGTGTTTTTTACCGCATCGGCGACGGTATTAAAAATCGGCACGGCGTCATTGAATTTCTGCCCGCCTTTTCCCGGCACCACGCCGGCTACGACATTCGTGCCATACTCCATCATCTGGCTGGTATGAAAAGAACCTTCGCCGCCGGTAATGCCCTGCACCAGCACGCGCGTTTTTTTGTCAACGAGAATACTCAAAACTTCCTCCTCGGTTTATCATATCATTTTTCATTCGATCACTGTAAATAAATTGCAAAAATCAAATCATTTGGCGCTCAACGCGGCAGCACGATCATCGAATCGCCGCCACCACTTTTTCCGCGGCGTCTTTCAAATTGCCGGCGACGATCAACGGCAGGCCGGAGTCTTTGAGCAACTGTGCCGCTTCTTTTGCATTCGTGCCTTCGAGGCGAACCACCAGCGGTACGCTAATATGCACGTTTTTCGCGGCTTGAATTACGCCGGTTGCGATGCGGTCACAACGGACGATGCCGCCGAACACATTGATGAGCACGGCTTTGACATTGGGATCGGAGAGCAAAATGCGAAAACCATTTTCCACCGTTTCCGGACTCGCGCCGCCGCCAACGTCGAGAAAATTCGCCGGTGAACTGCCGGCAAGCTTGATGATGTCCATCGTTGCCATCGCCAGTCCCGCGCCGTTGACCATGCAACCCACTTCGCCATCGAGCTTGATGTAATTGAGCCGGTACTTCGACGCTTCCACTTCGAGCGGCTCTTCCTCGGAGAGATCGCGCAGGTCGGCATATTCAGGATGCCGATACAACGCGTTGTCGTCAAAATTAATTTTCGCATCAAGCGCCAACACCCGTCCATCGGTCGTAACGATCAATGGGTTGATTTCCGCCAGCGAACAATCCGTTTCCACAAAGGCTTTGTACAAGGCATGAAAAAATTTCACCGCATTCTTGAACGCCTCGCCTTCCAGTCCGAGACCAAATGCAAGTTTGCGCGCTTGCGACGGCCGCAAACCGGTAAGCGAATCGACGTATTCCTTCAAAATTTTTTCCGGGGTCTCGGCGGCAACTTTCTCGATTTCCACGCCACCTTCGGTGCTCGCCATCACCACCAATTGCGAGGCGGCGCGATCGAGCACGATACCGACATACAATTCGCGCGCAATATTCAAACCCTGCTCGATCAAAACTTTGTTGACGCGCTTGCCTTCCGGTCCGGTTTGGTGGGTGACGAGTTGCATGCCGATGATTTTTTGCGCCAACTCATACGCCTCATGCGGATTCTTCGCAACTTTAACGCCGCCGCCTTTACCACGGCCGCCGGCATGAATTTGCGCTTTCACCACCACGGTGCCGCCGCCCAATTCATTCGCGATGACGCCCGCTTCTTCGGC